>JANWZI010000119.1 GCA_025054695.1 Myxococcota bacterium
AGTCCCGTCGCACCGTGTGTTTCGGGGCCGACGTCGGCGCCCCCGACGTCGCCTCGCTCGATGGCGCCAAGGCGCACGAGCGATTCGCTCGCGGTCGGAGGTGCGTCGTCGGCTGCGGCGACGTCCAGCAACGGGCCGATGGCACGCCGATCGCCGAGCTGGCCGAGCGCGCGGGCGAGGGCGTCGCGCGAGGTCGCGTTGGTCTCGACGGTGAGCGCCGCGACGAGCGGTTCGAGGGCGCGCACATCCCCGATGTCCCCAAGCGCGATGGCCACCACGTGCCGAAGCCGTGGGTCGGCCAGCTCCTCGAGCAGCGCGGGCGTTGCACGCGGGTCGCGCAACCAGCCGAGCAGTCGGACGATCCACTCGCGCTCGGTCTCGGCGGGCTCGTGCGCGAGGGCCTCGAGCAGGGGCTCGACGGCTCGCACGTCCCGCATCCGGCCGAGCGCAACCGCCGCGCGCCGTCGCAGCTCGGGAGAAGGGCCGTCGCGCGCGAGCGCCACGAGCGGCTCGAGCATGCCGCGCTCGCCGAGCATGCCCAGCGAGACCGTCGCCTCCGCCGCGATCGTCGCGTCCGGATCGGTACGCAGCTCGCGCAGGATGGGGCCGGCGGTCCGCGCGTCGGACAGACGTCCCAGGTGCTGCACCACGCTCAGGCGTCGCGCGCGCGGCGTGGTGCGGTCGCGCGCGACCTCGAGCAGCTCGGGCACCGTCGAGCGATCGCCCAGGCGCGCGCGATCGAGGAGGCGTTCGACGGGACTCGTCTCGGCCGGCGCGTCGGGCGCCTTTCGCATGGCGTCGAGCCACGCGGCCAGCTCCGTCTCGAGGCGTCGGACGACCTCGGGCCGGTCGCGCGCCAGATTGCGGCGTTCGCGCGGATCGGCGGCGAGGTCGAACAGCGAGACCAGGCCGAGGCGCAGGTCGGTGATGAGCTTGTAGGGCCACGCGACGACCATCCGGGTGGAGCGCACCGAGGCGAAGGCGGGACCGGCGTCGTCCAGGCGGCCCAGCGCCAGTGCGCGCAGATCGTCTCCGCGCATCGAGGGCGGCACGGGAACACCGAGCATCCCGAGCAGGGTGGGGGCCAGATCGACGAGCTCGACCGGTGCGTGCACCCGTCGCGGCGGCAGGTCGGGAGCGACGATCAGCAGCGGGACGCGGACCTGCTCGTCGTAGACGCTCGTGCCGTGGTAGACGCCTCCGTGCTCGCGGAATTCCTCGCCGTGGTCTGCCGTGACGACCACGATGAGGTCGCGCGACAGCCGCCCCGGCAGTTCGCGCAGCAGCCGTCCGATCGCGCGATCGGTGCGCAAAATGTCGCCGTCGTAGCGGTCGATGGGGCTCGTGCCGAAGGTCGTCTCCGTGTAGGGCTCGTGCACGTCGAAGTAGTGCGCCCACAGCAGCGTCGGGGGCTCGCCCTCGGCGCGAAGGCGCTCGAAGGCGGCGAGCACGCGATCGGTGCGCGCCTCGGCGGGCTCGTCTCGCCCGTCGTGCACGGCGAAGCCGAAGCGGCCGTCGCGGTACGGCGCGAGGCGGTCTCCGTCCGTGTAGAAGACGCCGGTGATGAAGTAGCCCTCGGTGCGGTAGCCGGCCGCGGCGAGCGCCGTCGCGAGCGTCGCGGACGGCAAGGGGCGGTCGAGGGCGACGAGCTCGTGGACGTACTCGCCGGTCATCAGCGACGCGAGCGAGTGGCTCGAGTGCGGCGCCTGGGCGTAGGCGCGCTCGAAGAGGACGGCTCGGGTCGCGAGCGCGTCGAGCGCGGGGCTGGTGGGCCGCGCGTAGCCGTAGGCGCCGAGGTGATCGGCGCGCAACGCGTCGATGGTGAGTAGAAGCAGATGGGCACCGCGCCAGACGGGCAGCTCTCCGGTCCGAAGCTGCTCGCGTCGCCGCGCGCGCTCCAAGTGCACGCGTTCGAGGTCGCGTTCGGCCGCGCGCGCGCGGGCGAGCAGCGGTCCGACCGCGAGAGAGAGCGAGCGGCTGGTGGCCGCGCGCGGATCGAACAAGGCGACGGCGATGCCGGGGCTCGACGACAGCGTCCAGGCGTGCGCGACGAAAGCGCCGGCGGTCAGCGCGAGCGTGGCGGTCGCGGCGACGGCCAGTCGCCGGGATCTTCGGGGCAGCCAACACGCGGCGCACAGCGCGAAAAGCGCGCCGGCCGCGACCGAGGCGACCGAGAGCAGCGCGTGCATCGCAGGGTACAGGCCGGGCAGGAGCCACTGGTCGAGCTTGCCGAGCGCGACGTGGATCGCGAGCGCGATTAGCGCGAACATCGCGGCCGAACGACGATCGCGCTGCGCGCGTTGAACGGCCCGTCGGGCGGTCGCGAGGGCCAGGGCTGCAGCCGCCCACAGCAACGCGGTGGCCGCGACGACGAGCACGCCGTGGGCGGGCAGCGCGCGCGCGCGCGGACCGGACAGGCTCGAGGCGGCCGCCCAGGCGAGCAGCGGGACCGCGGGCAGCGTGACGAGCACCGCGGTGAGCGCGGCGCGCCGCCGTTCGGGGCACCAAGCGATGCGCTCGCAGATCGCCCGCGCGGTCGCGTACAGCGCGGCCAGTGCGGCCCCGCCGAGGGCGCCTGCCGCCGGCAGCGTCGCCAGCAGCCGCGCCGCGAGCTCCAGTCGCGTGCCCGTGCCCTCGAGCCACAGCCAGCTCGCTCCGAAGTCCCCCGCCGCCGCGCACGCTCCGCCGACAGCGCCGGCGAGCACGCCACGACCGGCAGCCTTGGCGGCGGTCCGCGGGAGCGGAGGCGCCGACCGGATTCGAACCGGTGAATGGAGGTTTTGCAAACCTCTGCCTTACCGCTTGGCTACGGCGCCAGGAACGTGACGGCTTGGTAGCGCCGCGCCCGGCGCTTGTCCAGAGGCGGTCGACCGCGCGCACGAGTTGCTTTCCGCAACTCGCATCCGTGACCCGAGCCCGAATCCGTTACCGAGCCCGAGCCGGAGCCCGAGTCCGAGCCCGAGTCCGAGACCGAGCCCGAGACCGAGCCCGAGTCCGAGACCGAGCCCGAGTCCGAGCCCGAGTCCGAGCCCGAGTCCGAGACCGAGTCCGAGCCCGAGCCCGAGTCCGGGTCCGAGACCGAGATCGAGCCCGAGACCGAGCCCGAGACCGAGCCCGAGCCCGAGACCGAGTCCGAGCCCGAGTCCGAGACCGAGTCCCCATGCGTGTGGACGAGGGGGCGGCCGTCCCGTAGCATCCGCCGACCATGACCAGCACGCAGCGGGACATCGAGGTCAGCTACGACGTCTCGAACGAGTTCTTCCGCCTGTGGCTCGACGAGAACATGCACTACACGTCCGCGAGCTACCTGCGCGGAGACGAGACCCTCGAGGAGGCGCAGCAGAACAAGGCGCGCATTCTGTATGAGTACGCCGAGATGAACGAGGAGAAGACCATCCTCGACGTCGGCTGCGGCTGGGGCGCCAACCTCGAGTACATCGCGCAACGGGGTTGCAAGCGCGCCGACGGCATCACGCTGTCGACCGCGCAATGGGAGTGGATCCGCGCGCGCGCGAATCCGAAGATCCGCGCGTTCGTTTGCGATTACGCGGACTTCGAGCCGGAGGAGCCCTACGACGCGCTCGTGTCCATCGAGATGATCGATCACCTCTGCTCGCCCGCCCAGTCGCGTCAGGGCCTCGCGGTCGAGCTGTACCGTGAGTACTTCCGCAAGTTGCACGGCTGGATTCGTCCGGGCGGCCTGTTCGCGTTCCAGGCGATCCTGCGCAACCGCGTCCCGCGCAATCGGAAGGATCTCGAGGATCTGCGTTTCACGGCGGACGTCATCTTCCCGGGTGGTCTCAACCCGCGGCTCGAGGAGCTCGTGATGGCGGTCAACCCGTACTGGGAGATCCTCGAGCTGCGCACTCAGCGCGAGAGCTACGGTCGTACGACGGCGGAGTGGCTGCGACGGCTGCGGATGCACGAGCAGGAGATCCGCGCGCGGTGGGGCGACCGGCTCTTCGAGGACTATGATCGCTACCTCTCGACGTGCGTGCGCGCGTTCGCCTCGCACTGGTCGAGCGACGTCCAGATGAAGCTGCGCCACATCCCTGCCTGACAGCGGCGGTCACGTTGCTTGACGTGGCCGAGGAGAGTTGCGAGCCCGAGACGGAGCTCGAGTCCGAGCCCGAGACCGAGTGGGAGTGCAAGACCGGCTCCGAGTCCGAGTAGAAGGCTCGATCGACCAAACTGGCCGGGGCTGTCGGAGTCCGAGACCGAAACCGAGACCGAGTCCGAGTCCGAGCCTGAGTCCGAGTCCGAGACCGAGACCGAGACTGAGTCCGAGCCCGAGCCCGAGCCCGAGTCCGAGCCAGAGCCAGAAACAGAGTCCGAGTCCGAGACCGAGCCCGGTGCGACCGAACCGCCAGACGCCGCCACGCCGCGGTACGCGAGGTTGGGGTATAAGCTCATTTCGCCGTGCGCGAGCAGCCCGTACCGCCTCCGGAGGTGCTGGCGCGGGTGCTCGCGCGGCGAGGAGCTCGTGCCGCGGCGGTGCAACTGCTTCGCGCGGCGCTCGCACGCGATCGGTCGCAACGGGAGGTGGCCGCCTTGCTCTCCGCGCTCGAGGCGCGACCGGAGGCCCCGGTGTACGGCCCCGACGTCGAGGTGGATGTCGCGCTCGTGCACCGGTACGCCGCGCAGGGGCGGTTCGCGGAGGCCCGTGCGCTGTTGGCGGGTAGCGGGCTCGAGTCGAGCGCGGAGGGGCGTGCGGTTCGCGATGCGCTCGAAGTTCTCCTTGAGCCGCTCGCGTCGTCGGCGCCCGCCGTCGCGGTGGAGGCGTTGCAGTGCGCGACGACGCGAGGGCCCGCGGCCGCGCTCGCGCTGCTGGACGAGGGGCGAAACCGAAACCCTGGCACGACGACGGGAGAGGTCGAACGGATTCGGCGCGCACTCGAGTGGTTCGTCGACCCATGGGACGAGGAGACGCGCTCGGGGGGGCAGCGCTCGTGGATGGAGGCGCTGCGCGCCTACGTCGCGTCGGGGGACTGGACCTCGGCGGCACGGCTCGTCGGCGATGTCGCGCATCGATCCGACGAGGGTGCGCGGGCAATGAAGGGTGCGCTCGACCACGTGGTCGCGTTTGTCGCGGCCCCTTCCCCGCCTTCGGAGCAGGACGCCGCTCCGTGGCGTGAGGCCGTCGGCGCCCTGCGGGCGGGCAGACTCGCGGATGCGGAACGAGCTCTGCGTCGGCTGCTGCTCGCCGGTCGGACTGGCGAGGCGGCACGCGGTTGTCTCGACGCTCTGCGGCACATCCGCAACGCGCTCGATCCATCCTCGCTGACGCAGAGGGGCGTTTCGGCAGCAACGCCGGACGCCGTCGCGCCGACGTTGCCCGGCGACGCCGCCGAGCAGGAAGGACTGCGCGAGACGCTCGTGGATGGGAGTGCCGCGACTGCGCGGGGCCGTACGTTCGCCGGAGTCGAGCATTCAAGGGGCAGCGCCACGGGGCAGCGCGACCATCCCGAGCCCACCGACGAGATTCGAGCTCCCTCGACGCCGCCCCCGAGCACCGAGCGATTGTTGCGCAAGCACGCGCAGTCGGGGCCGTCGGCTGCCGAGGGATGGAGCCGGCCGGTGACGGCTGCACGCTTCGCCGACGACTGGGAAGGTGCGATCACGTCCGTCTCGCACCCCGAGGAACGGGCGGAGCAGCTGCTGCGTCACGGCCACTACGAGCGCGCGGCATGGATTTACGAGCGACTCGCAGCAGTCCAGCCCCGAGACGCAGCGCGGCTGATCGCGCGCGCGCGACAGATCCGCGAAGCCGGGCGGCAGGCCGCAGTCTCCCGCGTGCTCGTTGCATCGTCCTCGACGTCGGAGGAATCGGCGCCGGTTACGACGGCGTCCACGTGCGAGCAATCCACGCCGGAACACTCCGGTTCGGAAGGCGTCGCGGATGCGACTCCGCACGCTGGCGCGGACCTTCGTGCGTCGGGCGCCGAGGCGGATCCGGCCACGCCGCAGGTGGTGCTGGTTCGACGCGTCCACGTGGTTCGATAAGGACCGACGGAGCGTGCTTGCGGATCTCGAAGCGTGGATGCTGCGCGTGGCCGGCGCGCTCGTCGGCGCGGTCTGGGGCAGCTTCTTCAACGTCGCCATTCACCGCTGGCCGCGACAGATGAGCGTCGTGCATCCACCGAGTCACTGTCCGTCGTGCGGGGCGCCGGTGCGGGCGCGGCACAACGTGCCGGTGATCGGGTGGCTGATGCTGCGCGGGCGCGCGGCGTGTTGTGGGGCGAAGATCTCGCCGCGCTACCCCGTCGTCGAGGTGCTCTCGGCCGTGCTCGGCGTGGCGGTCGTCGAGCGGTGGGTGCTCGACGCACGAGCGGGCGAGGCGCTCGCGCCGGCGTTGCTCGAAGCGTCGCTGTGGTTCGCGTTCCTCGGAGGGCTGCTCGTCGCGACCTTCGTCGACCTCGAATGGATGGAGATTCCCGACGAGGTGTCGCTGCCCGGCGCCGCGCTCGGCCTGGCGACGGTGGGCCTGCGCAGCGGCGGCGATGCCGCGGATGCCGCGCTCGGGGCCGGTGCGGGGTTTCTGCTCGTGCAGCTCGTCTTCGTCTGGTCGTACGAGCGGCTGACGGGGCGGCGGGGGATGGGGGAGGGCGACGCGAAGCTGCTCATGATGATCGGCGCCTTCACCGGTTGGCAGGGCGCCTTGTTCGCACTGGTGGGCGGCGCGGTGCAGGGGCTGCTGGTCACTGCCTTGCTGATGGCGGCGGGACGAGGGCCGCCGCGGGCACGGATCGAAGAGGTAGCGCCGAGGCCAGCGTTCTCGGAGACGACGCGCGATGGGCTTCGCACATCGGGCGAAGTGCCGCAGGCACCCGGAAACGGTGTCGAACCGACGGTGGATCCCGTCGGGCCCATGCGCGTGCCGTTCGGGCCGTTCCTCTCCGTCGCGGCCGTGCAGTGGACCTTTTTTTCGACGCACATCGTCGACGCGTACCTGTCGTGGCTCGGATGACCGATCCATTCGGGTAGGGCGTCGAGACCTTCGGGTGTCATGAGGCCGAGCCCATGTCCGAGCCCGTGTCCGAGTCGGAGCCCGAGTCCGAGAGTGAGTCCGAGCCCGAGCCCGAATCGGAGCCCGAGCCTGAGTCCGAGTCCGAGCCCGAGTCCGAGCCCGAGCCCGAGTCCGAGTCCGAGCCCGAGCCTGATTCGGAGACCGCGCTCGCGACCGAGACCGAGTCCGAACCCGTCCTCGATTTCCGGCAACCAGCGGCGTTGCCGGCGCGCTGGCGCGGTGTCCCACCTGATTTGACAGGGGGGCAGGAGGGGGCGAGCATCGCTTGCGCTTCGGGCGCACGTCGATGTCCGCACTCACTTCGCTGCTCGTGCGCGACCGCGTCGTTCCGGTCCAGAAGATCGAGGAGGCGATCCAGCGACAGGTCGTCAGCGGCGGGGATCTCGAAACGGTCTTGCTCGAGCTCGATGCCGTGCCCGAGAACGTGCTCGCGGCCTACCGCGCCGTGCTGGTCGGCATGCTGCCGGCCACGCGGGACGAGGTCATGCGCGTCGCGCGCGACGTGGTGCGTCTGGTTCCGCGCGAGGTCGCCGAGCGTCATCGGCTGGTGCCGCTGTCGGCGGAGGGACGCACGCTCGTCGTCGCCGTCTCCGCGCCGCTTCCGAGGGCCGATCACGAGCAGCTCTCGTTTCTGCTCGGCCACGAGCTGTCCTACCGCCTGGCCACCGACGTTCGCATCGCGGCCGCCCTCGCGCACCACTATGGAGTGGAACCGACGCAGCGACAGCGCCGATTGCTCGAGCGATTGCGCACACGCGACGCGGGCCCGGTGCCGTTCGTACGACCGCCGTCGTCCGGTCGGCTCGACGCCTTGCAGTCCGCTCAGATCCCATCAAAGGCGGCGACCGGTCTGCAAACCGATGGTGCGGACGACGTCGAGCAGCCCCGCCCGCCGCAGCCGTACGGCGCGGACGGTGGTCCGGGAGCGGGCGACCACGCTCGGCCACGCGAACGCGTGGAGCCGGCCGCTCGCGGGAGCGTCGTCGGCGTCGCCCGCGTCGTGGGCGTCGGGCCCGACCGATCCGGGGCCGGATCGGACACCCTGACCGCTGCGGGTCCCGACGGCACGCGCGAGGCTCGGACCGGCACGGCGCCAGACGGAGCGTCGTCGCATCGATTCCGTGTTTGGTCGCCCCTGCCATGGCAGCCGCGCGGACCGATGAGCGCGAAGGTCGCGGTCGAGCGATTCACGGCGGCCACGAGCCCGGACGAGGTGCTCGACGTGTTGCTCGCTTTTTGCCGGCAATACGTGCATGCGTGCGCCTTGTTCACCGTCGCCGGCGAGCAGGCCGAATCGCGTCGATTCGCGGTCGCTTCGGGCGAGGCGACGGTTCCGTCGGTGCGCGTCGCGCTCGGCGGGCACGGGGCGTTCGCGCGCGTGCGGCGCACGGGGCAGCCCGCCGTCGTGGACCTTCGAGACGACGGCGACGCCGAGGTCGCTCGCACCCTGGGGCGCTCGGATGCGCAGCCCGCCGTGATCGTCCCCGTCGTGCTGCGCGGTCGCGTCGTCGTGCTCATCTACGGGGATCTCGGCGGTGCGAGTTTCACCACGGCGGAGGTGCCCGAACTGCTCGCCATCGCGCCGCGCGCCGCCGATGCATTCGGACGGCTCATCGCGCAGCGCAAGGCTGGCTATGCGGCCGGCGGTTCGGTCGGGAGCGAACGCGCCGCGCTCAAAGCGGCCGCAGGCCGCGTGGCCGCCTCGCCGCTGCAACTCGCCGACCCGGAGCGTGCGGGGCGCAGAGATTACGGTGTCGGCGTCGGCGCGGCGGCACGATGGCGCCGCGACGGGCCGCTCGGCGTGCTGGGGGTTCCGCGCAGCGCGCCTCCGCCGCCTGCTCCACCGACGGGTGTTGCTCCAGCCGGTGGCGGCGGTACGCCGGGCGGCGTGCCGACGTCCTCGGACGCGCAATCATCCGTGGCGTCGGAGGATGCTTCGCCCGACGCCGCCCGGGGGCTGAGCGGCGGGGCCCTCGGTTCGACGCGTCCTACGGACGATGCCGACGCGTGTGCCGGTCCCGTGCGCACGACCGGTGCGTCGGCTGGCTCGCGCGGGGCGCGGCTCTCTACATCCGAGCCGACGGAGCCGTCGGCGTCCGTGGGGTTCTACGCGCTTCGCGACGTCGCCCGGGAAAGGGTCGAGCCTCGGCCGCCTCGGCGGTCCGAGCCGCCTGCGCCGCGGTCCCCGGACCCGCGCCGGGAGTCAGGACCGCCCGCCGGTGCGGTCGAGCACGTGGGAGCGGCGACCCGGCTCGCCCCGGCGCCCGGCACGACTGCGGGGCGCAACGAGCGTTCATCGTCGCCGCGCGCCACCGGCTCGACCGACGACGCCGAGGCCGCCAGACGTCGGGTCCGTACCTCGGCTGCGTCGGTGCCCGTCGACGCCAAGGTCATCGTCGACATGGGCGACCACATCGAGGCACTGGTCGACGAGCTCGTCGGCTGCGCGCCGGACGACGAGCGCCGCACGGTCGAGGCGCTGCTCCAGGCCGGTCCCGCCGCGTTACCCGCGCTCGCGCAGCGTTTCCCGGGCCCGTTGTGGTTCGACCGGCATCGACCCCATCGTCGACTGCCGCGCGGCAAGGACGTCTCGGCCATCGCCCGTGCGCTGCATGCGTTCCGGGATCGCGCCGTGCCCTACGTCGCGTCCCTGCTGACGGCGCGCGATGCCGACGTGCGCTTCTACGCGACGTTGCTTTCGGCCGACCTGCCGCACCGGGACCTGGTGGCGCCGGTCGGCGAACGCGTCTTCGACGACGATGCCGGGGTTGCGGCGCTGGCGCTCGACGTGTTGCGTGCGGCGACGGCGTTCCCGGCCGAGCTGGAGCGGGTGCTCGAGGGGCTGCGGGCCGAGGCGCGGATGCAGCGGCGCGACGGCGCGCGACGCCTGGTCGCGGTGCGCGCGCTCGGCGAGTTGCGTGACACGGCGGCGGTGCCGCTCTTGGTGGACCTGCTCGACGCCGAGGACGCCGCGCTCGCTCGGGTGGCGCGCCGCTCCCTCGTCCTGCTGACGCGATGCGATCTCGGAGACGGCTCGAAGCGCTGGCGCGAGTGGCTCGAGCGCAATGGGAGCCGTCATCGCATCGAGTGGCTCATCGACGCGCTGCTCGACGACGACTACGAGCTGCGGACCGCGGCCATCGAGGAGCTCAAGGCGCTGACGCAAGAGTACCACGGCTACCACCCGGGCTCGCCGCGTCGGGATCGCGAGATCGCGCAGCGCAAATATCTGCGCTGGTGGGAGCAAGAGGGCCGACGGAGGTTCGTCGAGCCTCGTTGACCTGGGTCGGTGCGCTGGCGGGCCGTTGGGTCTGCCCGCACCGATCCCGTTGCTCGATTGCGGTCACGGATCGGGGCTCGATCGCGGATTCGGGCTCGGGCTCGCACTCAGGCTCGGTCTCGGTCTCGGTCCGCGCTTCGAGCTCGAAGTCCCAGGCGCCATCGACGTGACCATTCGGCGCGGTCAGGGACAGGGCGAGCTCAGCGACACGCAGACCCCCGACGGGCAACACAACTCGCCCGTGCCACATCGGAAGTTGCACGACCCATACATGCATATCCCGCTGCACCGGCAGGCGGTTCCATTGGGGACGGTCGGATTGAACGGCGGGCATCGATTCGAGCGTCCGTCGCAGAATGCGTCGAGCTCGCATTCGGGATCGATCCGCGATCGGCAAAGCCTGCTGCCTGCTGGCGCGAATTGGTCGGGCGGGCAGTTCGCGCTCCTCCCGTCGCATATTTCGGCCACGTCGCAGTCCGTGCCAGGGGCAATCGGACGACAGACGTGATTGGCGCTCGCGGGAATGAAGCCGTCGGGCGGGCAGTTTGCGCTGGTTCCGTCGCAGATTTCGGCTCGGTCGCAGGGCAAGGTCGCGGCGCGAC
>JANWZI010000011.1 GCA_025054695.1 Myxococcota bacterium
TTCCAACAGAACGGCGCCGCCCGAACCTCCGCCCCCACCCGAGCAACCAATTGCACACCAAAGAACTCCCGAAACTCGAGCAGATAGCATAACGCCACTGGACAACGCAAAGATCCGGGGGGGGGGGGTTGGTGGGGGCGGTGGCGGAGACGGAACGCGTGACGGCGGCCTCGACGCCACCGCCGGGGAGGCAGGACCGGGCACGGACGCCGTGGCGGGCGACGGCCCGGTGGGTCCCGACGGCTGCGTGCCTCGTATCGAGATCTGCGGCAACCGGCGGGACGAGAACTGCGACGGACGGGAAACGTCGTGCGGCGACAATGATCGGGACGGCGTCGAGGCGTGCCGCAGGGAAGACGAAATCCCGCGATGCGACTGCGACGACGCCCGGTCCGACGTGCGTCCCGCATTCGGCGAATTCCCTCCCGCGATGGAACGCTGCGACGGGGTCGACAACGACTGCAACGGGCGTGTCGACGAGGCCGCGGCCTGCTGCGAGGCGTGCGCGTTCCTCGGCGCCGAGCGCGCGCGCGCGGACGTGTGCACCGAGGCGGGGGGCTGCGATTGCAGCACGGCTGCCGGCGACGGCCCCTGCCCGTCCGGCCAGACCTGCTGCCCGTCCGGATGCGTCGACGTCCGGAGCGATTTTCGCAACTGCGGAGCGTGCGGCGCAGCGTGCACCACACAGGCGGATCGTTGCGTGGACGGCAACTGCCGCTGCGGCAGCGGGCCCCCTTGCGATTTCGTGCACGAATGTCGCGCCGGATCCTGTTGAAGCCCGAACGATGAGACGCGTCCGCGCTCGGACTCGGGCTGCGACTCGGTCTCGGGCTCCGACTCGGACTCTGGCTCGGACTCCGACTCGGTCTCGGTCTCGGTCTCGGTCTAGGAATCGGCGCACCCGTCGGCGACTTCCACCGACGTGATCGACGCCGTCAGCCGCGAATTCCCCACCAAGAGGCGAGCCAGCGCAGGGGGGCTTGTTCCTCGTCGGTCAGTCCGTCGGAGGCGGCCACAGTTCGAACGACATCGAAGATCGCCCGTTGGCGCTTCTCGTCCGTGAGCGCTCGCGCCGCCTGCTTGAGTGCCTCGCGCGTGCCGAAACGCGACGACGCCGCCTGCATCGCGCGCACGAACCGATCGTCGCCCATCGCCGAACGCACCTTCGCCAGATGCGCGCGCTCCGCATCGCTAAGGCGGCCATCGGCTTGCACCAACTCCCGCAGCAGGCCCAGCAGCAGCGCGTCGTCGTCCTCCGACAGCGAAGATAGCGAATCCATACTCATGATGGCTCCTCCGTCGCGATGCTTGCGCGCTTGGTCGCCGCCCGCGAAACGGCGCTCGAGCCGCCTGGCTTCAACGGCCGTCGCCTGATTCCCGCGGACCGGGCTCCCCTCGCGCGTCGCGCCGCACCTGTCCGCCCGAGGGCGTCGATGCGCTCGTCGCCGCGGCGGGCTGCGGGTGCGGATGCCGGTCCGGTCGGGCTGCGGGCACGACGCCATCCTTGCGGCGGGGTCCTGAGCCGGGGCGGACGCGGGGCGCCACCAGCGCGGTCATCTGCTTGCCGTCCATGCGCGCGGCCTGCTCGATCACGCCGACGTCGTTGATCTTCTCGAGCACAATCGAGAGCTGTCGCTCCGCCGTCTCGGGGTGCGAGATCTCCCGGCCGCGGAAGCGCACGGTGAGCTTGACCTTGTCGCCGTCCTCGAGGAAGCGGCGGATGTGTCGCACCTTGACCTCGATGTCGTGCGCGTCGGTCTTCGGGCGCAGCTTGATCTCCTTGACGTCGACCTGCGTCTGACGGCGCCTGGCCTCGCTCGCGCGCTTCTTCTCCTCGTACTTGTGCTTCCCGTAGTCCATCACCTTGCAAACGGGGGGGATGGCCTTCGGGTTGACCTCGACGAGGTCGAAGCCCTGCTCGCGCGCGATGCGCCGGGCCTCGTCGGTGGGCATCACGCCGAGGACCTCACCGGCGGGGCCGATCACGCGCACCTCGGGCACGCGGATGCGCTCGTTGATGCGAGGGCCGAACGCGCGGCCGAGATCGCGGCCCGGCGGGCTGCCCGGAGCGGTCGTCGACGTGTCGATGCGATCGGGGCGTGTCTCGAATGGTCGGTTGTTGATGGTCACATCCTCCGGCTCGGGGGCGACGGGCCCCGCGGTTCACTCCACGATACGGGCTCGCGCCCGCGCTGCGAAGGGGGCACCGATTCGGCGCGCATGCGCTCGAGGAGCACGTCGAACGCGACCGTGCCCAGCTCCTCGTCGCGTCGACGCAGCGACACCGTGCCCTGCTCCAGCTCTCGCGCACCGACGATGCCGAGATACGGCACGCGCAGGACCCGTGCCGCACGGATCTTGGCGCCGAGCTTCTCCGACGAGGTGTCTGCGACCGCGCGCACGCCGGCGGCGCGCAGCCGCTCCGCCATGCGGTGGCAGGCCTCCGCCTGCGCTTCGGTCACCGACAGCAAGGCGATCTGTTCGGGCGCCAGCCACGTCGGGAGCGCACCGGCGGTGTGCTCCACCAGCACCCCCACGAAACGCTCGATGGAACCCAGCACCGCGCGGTGCAGCATCACGGGCCGCCGTCGCTCGTTGCCACGGGCGACGTACTCGAGCTCGAAGCGTTCGGGCAGATTGAAGTCGAGCTGGATGGTGCCGAGCTGCCAGGCGCGGCCGAGCGCGTCCTTGAGGTGCAGCTCGACCTTGGGCCCGTAGAACGCCCCCTCCCCTTCGGCGACCTCGTAATGCAGTCCGCGCGCCTCGATCCCGGCCCGCAGCGCGGCCTCGGCGCGATCCCAGCGCGCGTCGTCCCCGAGGCGCTGGTCCGGGCGCGTCGCGAGCACCACGCGGGCCGGCCCGAATCCGAAGTCCTCGTAGACCTCGTGCACGAAGTCGAGGAACGCCGCGATTTCGTCCTGCACCTGCTCCTCGGTGCAGAAGACGTGGGCGTCGTCCTGCGCGAACGAGCGCACGCGCGTCAACCCGTGCAGGACGCCGCTGCGCTCGAAGCGGTGCAGCCGACCGAAGTCGGCCACGCGCAGTGGCAGCTCGCGGTAGCTGCGCCGCCGGGCCGCGAACAGCAGGCAGTGGCCGGGGCAGTTCATCGGCTTGATGCCCGCGCGCACCGCGTCGGCGACGACGGCCCGGATCTCGTCGGCAGCGAGCGGTCCGCGGCCCGCGAGCCGTTCGACGATTCGGTCGACGTCCTCGGCGGTGAGCGCGAGGTACATGTTCGCGGCGTACGAAGGTAGGTGACCGGATCGCCGCCACAGCTCGGCGTCGTAGATCTGGGGCGTGACGACCTCGACGTAGCCCCGTCGCGCGTACTGTTCGCGCACGTAGGCGATCAGCCGCTCGTAGAGCACGGCCCCACGCGGCAGGAAGAACGGGCTGGCCGGCGCCCACGGATGGAACGTCACCAGCTCGAGCTCGCGACCGAGGCGCCGATGATCGCGCTGGCGCGCCTGCTCGAGCCGCTCGAGGTGGGCCCTCAGCTCGGCCTCGGACGGGAACGCCGTGCCGTAGATGCGCTGCAGCATCGGATTGCGCTCGTCGCCGCGCCAGTACGCGCCGGCGATCGAGGTCAGCTTGAACGCCCGCAAAAAGCGCGTGCTCGGGACGTGTGGCCCCTCGCACAGGTCGAACCAATCGCCGTGCCGGTACAGCGTGATCGGCGGGGCGATGCGCTCCAGGTGCTCCAGCTTGAAGCGCTCGCCCCGCGCGGCGAGAAGGGCGCGCGCCTGCTCACGGTCGAGCTCGATGCGCTCGAAAGGCCGATCGGCGGCGACGATCTCGCGCATCGTCGCCTCGATGCGCGCGAGGTCTTCTTCGGTGAACGCGCCGTCGGGACGCTCGTAGTCGTAGTAGAAGCCCTCGTCGGTCGCGGGGCCAAAGGCGAGCCGCGTGCCGGGAAACAGGCGCTGCACCGCGTCGGCCATTACGTGGGCGCTCGAATGGCGCACGATGGGCAAGGCGTCGGGGTCCGACAGGCGGATCGGCTCGACGCAGCGGGCCCCGGCCGGCAGCGGCGTGTGCAGGTCGTAGACGACCCCGTCAACGCGGGCCCCCACGACGTCCTCACCCAGCAGGCCGCGCTCCTCGAGCCAGCCTCGCGCGGTGCGGGCCGCGGCGCTCATTCGCGGCCGGTAGGCACGGGCGGGATTGAACCGCCGACCCCTACCGTGTCAAGGTAGTGCTCTCCCACTGAGCTACGTGCCTGGCACTTGCCCCGAGCCGACAAGCGACGGACGCGCATAGCCCCGCACGCGTCGAGTGTCAAGGATCCGCCTCGTCCCGTCCTGCCACGACCGTGCCGTCGTGCCGCGCGAGGCGTCCGAGCCCCCGTTCGCGGGTTGCACCCCGCCGCGTCGGTCGGTACAAGGTCCGTGGGCGATTAACTCAGCGGTAGAGTGCCATCTTCACACGGTGGAAGTCGTCGGTTCGAACCCGACATCGCCCACCGAGGCGCGGTCCCGGCCCGCAGCCCGGGGCCGCCCTGCATCCGCGCAGCGCACGTCCATGGACCGCATCGACCGTCCGCCCGCGCGCCCCGAGCCGTTGTGGGAGCGGGTGCTGCGCGCCGACCGACGCGCCGTGGCCCGCGCGCTGCGCATGGTCGACGACCGCGCCGGCGATTGGGAAACGCTGCTCTCGGCCCTGTGGCCACACGCCGGTCGCGCACGCGTCGTCGGCATCACGGGAACCGCGGGCGCGGGCAAGAGCACGCTCGTCGACCGCCTCGTCGAACGTCTGCGGGCCCGCGGCCAACGCGTCGGGGTGCTTGCCGTCGACCCCTCGAGTCCCTTTTCTGGCGGCGCGATTCTCGGCGACCGCATCCGGATGCAGCGCCATTTCACCGATCCGGGCGTCTTCATCCGGTCGCTCGCCACGCGGGGTCACCTCGGAGGGCTGTCCCGCTCGGCCGCCGACGCCGTGGTGGTGCTCGACGCTTCCGGCCACGACGTCGTGCTCGTCGAGACGGTGGGCGTCGGTCAGGACGAGCTCGACGTCGCACGGCTCGCGGACACGACGGTTGTGGTGGTGCCGCCCGGTCTCGGCGACGACGTACAGGCCATCAAGGCCGGAATCCTCGAGATCGCAGATGTATTCGCGGTCAACAAGGCGGACCGCGACGGCGCCGACGCGACCGTGCGGGATCTCGAACAGATGATCGCGCTCGGACACGAGGCCGCGATGCGCGCCGCGTCCGCTGGACCGGGTCACTCCGCCGCGGGCTGGCGCGTGGCGCGCGAGGCGCTCGAGCGCCTCGAACGGTGGATACCCCCCGTGGTCAAGACGGTGGCGAGCCGCGGCGAGGGCATCGATGACCTGCTGCGCGCCATCGACGCGCACGCAGCCCAGTCGGCACGTGACGAGCGGGCCGATTCCCGCGCGTCCGCTCGAGCCATCCACCATTTCGAGCTCGCGTTCGACGAACGCCTCGGCCAGGCGGCACGCACGCAGCTGGCCTCCCGCCTCGAGGAGGCTCGCAGGCGTGTCTGCGCGCGGCTCGAGGATCCCTATGCGGCGGCCGGAAGACTCACGGCGGAGCTTCTCGGGGCGGCCCGGTGAGCGTGAGCAGAGCACGATCGATTCGACGGCGCTTCGCCCTCGGGGCGCTGCTGCTCGCCGCCTGTCGCGACGAGCCGGTTCGCGGCTCGATCACGCTCGAGCTGGCCCCGCTTGCCGGAGAGGAGGGAGAGCCGGGCTGCGATCAGCCGTCGCGGTTGCTGTTCGAAGTCGCCGCCTGCGTCACGTTGCGCGTCTGCAGGAGCGACGGCAGTGCGTGCGCCGACCTATCCGCGCCCGACGGGGATCACGGCGCCGCGGTGGAGCGCCTGCTCGTTCCCCTCGACCGCACGGGCCGATTCGGCTTCGACGCGCGCTTGCGTCCGGCTCTGTACGACGTCGAGGTGACCGCATATGACGCAAGCGGCGCCGCCGTGGCCTTCGGGCGACGCTCGTCGGTCGATTTGCCCCGGGAGCGCGCTCGCGTGCGCCTCTATCGGTACGCCGCCTCGAGCTGTGCCGGCCCACGCGACCAGGACGGGACCAGCCGGACACCGCTGCCCCGCGCCTTCCACGTCGCGGTGCCGCTGCCGGACGGCGACGTCCTGCTGCTGGGCGGCGTGACGGGCGAGAACGTTCCGGCGACCGGCCTGATGGGTGGAGCTCCGGTCCAGGCGGCCATCGAGCTGTACGACACGGACTCCGAGCGGTTCGTGACGCTGCCGGGACGTCTTCCGCGGGTGCTGTTCGCCGCGGTCCCACTGCCGTCCCCGGCGCGGGGCCCCTACCGCGTCCGTATCGTGGGAGGGTTCGAGTACGACCCTGCCGCGCCGGCCCTGCGGTTCGACCTGCAGCAGGTGGCCAGCCACCCACGCTCGCCCGTCATGCCCGGGCCGTCCCCGGTCGGTGGCGGCCCCGCGCGAACGGTCGACCTCGTCTACGATCCGTTGCGCCGGACCGTCCGCTTCGAGGCCGCCGACGCGCCCGGAATTCCTGCAGCCGCGGCCAACGTTTCGAGCATTTTCAGCGGAAGTCCGCAACGCGCCGCCGTGCTGCTCGGTATCGGCGATCCCGGCGCGGCGGTCGGTCCTCGTCCCATGCTCGTCGGTACGAGCTTCTGGATCGACGCCACAGGCATGGCAGGCGCTCCGCTCAGACTCCGGGCCGGTCGATTCGGTGCCTCCGTCAGCCGTATCGGAACGGCGGGATCGCTCGCGCTCGTCTGGGGAGGCAACGTCGCGGCCACGAGTCTGGTGCAGGCGCAGTCGGAGGCCGGAGAGCTCGTCGAGCACGGCGCGAGCGCGACCGTGGCCGTGCGCGCGGGCGAAGACGGTCTTCCACTGCCGACGGCGTGGCACAGCGCGACTGAGCTGCCCGAAGGCCGCGTGCTCGTCGCCGGCGGTTTGGAGATGCAGTGCAGCGGCGGCACGGGATGCACGCAGCCCATCCTGACACGATTCGTCTCCGGTGGTCTCACGGTGCTCGGCCACGATTCGACGCGCGGCGTGGTCACGGGTATGTCGATCGACCCCGGGCCGTATCGCTCCAGCGCGTTCCACACCGCGACGCGACTGCTGGAGGTGGGCGGCGAGGTGGTGCTTGCGGGTGGCCTGGTCGAGGACGGCGCGATGTTGCCCGGCGCCAGCGATCAGCTCGTGACGGTGAACGTCGAAGCCACCGGCGGCGCCGTGCGCGCGTTGTTGCCGACCGGCGGGCTGCGCTACGCGCGCTGGGGTCATGCGGCCGCCCCTCTACCCGGAGGGCGCCTGCTGGTCAGCGGCGGCATGGCCTACGCGACGGCCGATCGCCTGAGCCTGCGCGTACTGGACGTGGCGGAGGTGGTCTTCCCGGCCACGGCGCCTCTCGAGCGCGTCGATTGCAGCGCACGAGAGGGTGGCACCGGAATCGTGGACGCTTCGGTCGATTCCGCCGCGGACGGATCGACTGGCCCCGACTTCTGATCGAGACGCGCGAACACGGCGACCGCGGTGAGGCGACATGGGCTGTGGCCCAGTCTTGGACTCCGTCTTGGACTCGGTCTTGGAGTCGGCATCGGAACCGGACTCGGTCTCGGACTCGGTCTCGGTCATGGGCTCGGACTCGGAGTCTGACTCCCACGCGAGCGGCAACTCGGACCGAAGCGTCGGCTCCCATCGTGATCCCATGTAACTGGCTCGATTGGGCTGGCCCGCGCACCCCATCGGCTCGCCGACGCGCGCGGTCGCTTCAGGAAGCGGCATGGTGGTCCACGTTTGCGTCGGCTGCGAACGGGACGCCTCGAAGACTTCCTGCGAATCGCACCTCGCGGCTCAACGAAACGCTGCCCGCCACGATGAGGCGTCGCCATGTTGCTCGCATCGCTCGCCTGGGTCGCCGGCTGTCTGTCGTCACCGGACGGATGGTCTTCGTTCTACGCAGACGCGGGGACGCTGCGGGTCGTCGCGTTCCGCGTCCTCGATCGGGATGGGTACGAGGTATCGACCGACCGCGTCCCGCCGTGGCCGCGGCTCGAAGTGCACATGAGCGCGCCCCTGGCTTCGAGCTCCCCCGGCCCCCTGCTGCTCCGAGGGCATGCCGACGCAACGCTGCTCGAGGACGCGGCTCGTCCGCCGCTGCGCATGGCGACCCGTGCGCGTGCCGTGAGCGCCGTGACCGAGCACGACGAGCACGGCGTGACGCTGGTTCCGATCGAACGACTGCGTCCCGGGGCGCACGTCCTGCTCGTTCCCGCGGATGCGATCGACGTGATGGGCCGAACCCTCGGAACCCCCCTCGTGGTCGAGCTGTCGGTGGTGGCCGAGGAATCGATTCGTTGGACCGACGTGTGGCCGGCCGATGGCACGGCCGGCGTCCCACCGCGGCTGCCGTTCGCCGCCGTGCGTTTCGAGACGACCACGTGGCGCGACGGCGCGGTCGAGGCACGGCTGATCGACGATACGGGCGAGCCCCTGGACACGACGGGCACGGAGGCGGCATGCGAGGAGGTCGGATGGCATGGCGGTCACTGTCTGCTGCTGCGACTGAGGAACGAACTGCCGCGCGGACGGGAGGTGCGCGTGCGCGTGCAGGGCGAGAGCCTGGACACGGACGGCGTGCCTTCCGACGGCATCGTCGCACGCTGGCGCGTCCTGCTCGAGGACGACACCGATCCGCCGCGGCTGCGACCGGATCGCTGCGAACCGGGCTCCATCGCGACGCCCGCCGGATGCGCATGGGTCGACGACGCCCGACTCGAGCTCGTGGTGCGCGCATCGGAACCGGTGCGCCTTTGGCTGCACCAAGCCGGCGGCGCTCGCACCTCGGCCGTGGCGGGCCGAGGAGAGGCGCGGCTGCAACTGCCGGTCGCCGAACTGGGACGCCCGCATCGCGTCCGGGTCCGCGCGGTCGACGCGGCGGGTCTCGAGCATCACGTGAGCCTCGAGCTGGACCCGTCGACGGAACTGGCTCCGCTGGCCGTCACCGAGGTCTGTGCGGACCCCGAAGGCCGCGAGCCCGATCAGGAATTCGTCGAGATCGTCCATCACGGTCGAACGCCGTTGGTCCTGGACGGCTATCGACTGCGCGATGCGACCGGAGAGGACGTTCTTGTGCTCGGCGCACCGGTGCCGCCAGGGGCGCGCGTGCTCGTGGTGGGACGCGGCTTCGACGCAGACCTCGCGCGCGTACCCGGAGGTACGATGCTGATCCGCGTCGATGGTCCACTCGGCTCCGGGGGGCTGTCGAATGCCGGAGAGGCGATCGGCCTCCTCGACCCGGCCGGCCGACACGTTTCGGGGGCTCCTGCGATGAGGCCGGCTCGTCCGGGCGCGTGCATCGTCCGAACGGTGTCCGATCCGCGCGCGAGAGACGCCGAGGCGTTCGCGCACGATCCGGAGGGAACGTGCACGCCCGGCCGCGCCTCGTGGATCGAACCTCGATGGTGACCGCGATCGGCGCGCACGGATCGCACGCATCGTCGGGCGCGACCGCCAGCCGTTCGAGCGGCGCGCTTGCGGCCACCAGCGTAGGCTCGCAGCGGGTGACCGAGACGCATCGCTCGCAGTCGGCGCAGCCGCCGGTCGCGATGGAGGTCGAGGTGATTCACGTCGCTTGGACCTCGCCGGACGGGCGCTTCTGCGTCGTCGACGCGGTCGACGAAGGCGGCCTGCGCGTTCGGCTCGTCGGATCGCTGGGCTCGGTCCACGCTGGAGAGCGGCTCCAGATCGAGGGCCGCCGCGAACGGCATCCGGTGCACGGGGAACGCATCCGCGTCGAGTCGTTCGTCCCGCGACTTCCCGCGGCCGCCGACGGGCTGATCCGATGGCTGGGCTCCGGTGCGGTCGAGGGTGTCGGCAAGGCGCTCGCGACCCGACTCGTCGAGCAGTTCGGCGAGCGCACGATCGAGATCATCTGCGAGCAACCGCATCGGCTACGCGAAGTCCGGGGCGTCGGGACGCGACGCGCACAGCGCCTGCAGCGGGTCGTTTCCGAACGCCGCGCGGAGGCCGAAGTGGGCTCGTTTCTCGCCGCAGTCGGCCTCGGTCCGGCCGCACGCCGGCGACTGCAGGCGAGGTTCGGAGCGGACACGGTGCGACGACTGCGCGACGATCCGTATCTGCTCGTCGGCGAGATCGAAGGAATCGGATTCCGCACCGCGGATCGCATCGCGCGGTCGCTCGGCATCCCCCCTTCCGATCCGCGCCGTGCGCGGGGCGTCGTGCTGCACCTGCTGGCCGCGGCGGCCGAACAAGGGCGCACGTTGCTCCGGCTGCCGCGCCTGAGCGCGCTCGCCGCCTCGCTGCACGTCGATCCACGAGGATTGCCCGCCGCGCTCGAGGAGCTTGCACGCCGCGACGCAATCCGAATCGAGGAGCAGGACGTGTACGCCCACGCGCTCTGGGTGGACGAGACGCGGCTCGCTCGCGCGCTTGGCGCCCTCGCGGCCGAGCGCGACGGAACGTGCGTGCGCGCCGCCGACGTGCCGCTTCGTCCCGGCCTGAGCGCCGACCAGCAGCGCGCCGTTCGCCTCGCCCTCGACGGCCGACTGTTCGTTCTGACCGGGGGACCGGGCACCGGGAAGACGACCACGGTGCGTAGCTTCGTCGAGGCGTGCGAGAGTCGCGGGGCGCGCGTGCTGCTTTGTGCCCCGACGGGGCGAGCGGCCCGGAGGCTCTCCGAGACGACGGGCCGAGCCGCGGCGACGGTGCACCGCCTGCTCGAGTGGATGCCGGCGCAGGGGCGATTCGCCCGCGACGAGCACCGACCTCTCGACGCCGACGTCGTGCTGGTCGACGAGGCCTCGATGCTCGACGTTCCTCTCGCCCGTCGCCTGCTGGACGCGGTCGGTCCGCGATGTTCCCTCGTCCTCGTCGGAGACGCGGACCAGCTTCCGCCCGTCGGGCCCGGTCGCGTCCTCGAGGGGCTGCTGCGTTCGGGGATCGCGCCCCACGTCCGCCTGCACGAGGTGTTCCGACAGGCGGAGAGCAGTGCCATCGTCCGCGGCGCGCACCGCGTGCTCGCCGGTCGTGCGCCGATCCCGTCAGCACCCGGAGAACACGGCCAGGGCGACGTGCACTTCGTGCCCTGCGACGACGCCGACGCGCTCCCGCAGCGGCTCGTTTCGGTGCTCGAGCGGATGGAGCGTCGGTACGGCTTCAATCTGCGCCGCGACGTCCAGGTGCTCGTTCCCATGCGCCGCGGACCCATGGGCAGCGAGCGGCTCAACGTGGTCCTCCAGCGAGCCCTCAATCCGCACGCGAGCCGACCCGGCGAGCCGTGCCCCGGGGACAAGGTGATGCAACTGCGCAACGACTACGAGCGCGAGGTTTTCAACGGGGACCTCGGCGAGGTCGTCGCAGCGGACGCGCACCGGATCGTCGTATCCTTCGACGGTCGCGCGGTCGCCTACGAGCACGACGAGCGCGATGCGCTCGCGCTGGCTTACGCGGCGACCGTCCACAAGGCGCAAGGATCCGAGTTCCCCGCCGTTCTCGTCGTGATGACGCAAGCGCACGGCGTCCTGTTGAGTCGAGCCATGCTCTACACCGCGTTGACGCGCGCCCGTCGCCTGGCCGTGCTGCTGGGACAGTGGCGCGCGTTCGAGATCGCGGCGGCGCGCACGACCCCCCCCGGTCAGCGCGCCGACGAGCCCTACGACCGCCTCTGCGAGCGCTTGCGCGCCGAGCGGCGCTGAGTGCGACGTCGCACGTGCGTACGGGTCGCGCCGCGCCGCTTCGAAGCCATCGCGGCACGCGTGGCAGCGGCCCGGGCCGATTTCCCGTCGGCTCGACGCGACCGCCGACCCCGACCTTTGTCGCGTGCCGCCAACGCCATTTCGCCTCGGGCACGCTCTGCGCGTCGCGCCGTGTCGCGCCTCCTTCGTGACCCCTCGCTCGACCGCCGAGCGCGCCGGCTGGCCCCGTCGCGCTCGTCCTTGTCGGGCGACGAGCGCGTGCGCTTGGCGCTCGCGACCGGTCGCGCCCCTGAGGTCGGGGCCGCGGACGGCACGGACGCCGGTCGACTCGAGCCAGGTCGCAGCGGCAGCGTACTCGGTCTCAGCCCGCCGAGCGTGACGGGGACACGAACGGGTCTCGAACGTGCCCGGGAGCCGCCGGCGTTCTGCGGCGCGGTGGAACGGATCGCGGCGCGTTCCTCGAACGCGGCGACCAGGCGGTCGTGGAACACCGGACGGAACCCTCGAATCTTCTCGTTGGCGCGACTCGGATGGATGCGGTTGGTGAGCAGGACGATCACGACGTCCCGCTCCGGATCGCACCAAATCGACGTGCCGGTGAAGCCCAGGTGGCCGAATGCGCTCGACGCGATGCGGTCTCCGGCGGCGCTCTGTTGCATGCGCTTTCCGTCCCAGCCTAGGCCGAAACGGTCGGCGGCCGGTGGGGGAAGCGCCGCACGCGCAAGCTCGATGGGCAGGAAGCTCGAGCGGCCGGCGAGCACATCAAGCCAGGCGCGTCCGAATGTCGCGACGGCCCTCGCGGTGCCGAAGATGCCCGCGTGCCCGGCGATGCCTCCCATCGCCGCACAGTTCTCGTCGTGCACCTCTGCGTGCACGAGGCGGCCGCGCCAGTCGCAGCGCTCCGTCGCCGCGATTCGGCCGAGCATCGCCGAGCGCTCCGCGACCGGACGCGCCGCCAGATAGCCGAGCTCGTCGGACACGCCCAGGGGACCCGTCACTTCTGCCTCGACGAGCCGTTCGAGGCTCGTGTCGGTGGCTCGCGCGAGCAGCTCGCCCGCGAGAATGTAGCCCAGGTCGCTGTAGACGCAGCGCCCGGCGGGCCCGTCGTCGGCGCGGCGCGCCGCCTCCGCGACGAGCCAGCGACGGGCAGCCGTCGTGCCGATCTCGTGTGGGACGTCGAGATAGAGTCCACCCCACGCCGCCAGCCCCGAGCGGTGCGCGAGCAACGACTCAAGCGTGGCCACGCCCCCGGTCGTCCCGCGGACGTCGGGGATCCAGGTCTCCACGCGCATGTCGAGGGCGACGCGACCGGCGGCGACGAGGCGAAGGGCCGTGGTCGCCACGATGGGCTTGGTCAGCGAGGCGAGGTCGAAGAGCGTGCAGGCGCCCACCGGCAGCCCGTCCACAGCGATGCGACCGGCCGAGGCGACCGCCAGGCGGCTCGATCCGTCCTCCCACCAGGCGACCGCCGCGCTGGCACCTGGGAAAACGCCCCCGGCGACGCCGGCCGCCAGCAGGCGCGCGGCCTCGCGTTCGAGGCGGAACTGCCGATCGCCGCCCACGACCTCGTCATCTACCGTCGGTCGCCGTCGGGATCCACGGAAAACGACATGCTCCCGCCTCGCTTTGAAGTCCCCCGGCCTCGGCCGGCCGCGCCGCGCCTCCGTCCGCTTGTCGGGTCGGGCCCCATCCCCTAGATCACGCCCGACCCTGGCCGAGGCCGTCGATGCAACCGATGCTTGGAATTCAGGAACGGATGACCGCGTTCGCGATGTTGGGCGCGGGCTGGGTTCTGTGGTTGCTCGTCGCGCTCTCCGTCGTCGGCCTCGCGATCGTGCTCGAGCGAACGTACTACATGCTTGCGACGCGCGACGACTTCTCGCGGCTGCGGGCGGACGTCGAACGGGCGTTGCTCGCCGGGGATCTCGACGCGGTGCGCCGGCGCGTGGGTGCCTCGCGTGCGTTCGAGGCGCGGGTTCTCGCGGCCGGTCTGGCCCGTGACGACGGGCCCGAATCGGTCGAGCGCCGCATGCGCAGCGCGCTCTCACAGGGTCGCCTCCAGCTCGAGCGAAACCTCGCGTTCCTGGGGACGGTCGGCAACAACGCGCCGTTCGTGGGGCTTCTCGGCACCGTGATCGGCATCATCCGGGCGTTCCACGCGCTCCAGGAGAGCGCCGGGCAGGTCACCAGCGGTCTGATGGCCGAGATCGGCGAGGCGCTGGTCGCCACCGCGATCGGCATTCTCGTCGCGCTGCCGGCCGTTGCGGCGTACAATACGTTCCAGCGCGTCATCCGCGGCCGCGTCGCGCGTGCCGAGGCCCTGGGCGCGGAGCTGCTCGCGACGATGCGCGGAGCGCCCGTCCGCCCGGCGCAGGCCGCGACGGGTCCCGCGGACTGAGCGCGCCATGGCGGGTGGCATCGGTCCGGGTCACGAGGGCGACGAGATCATCACGGACATCAACGTCACGCCGCTCGTCGACATCGTCCTCGTCCTCTTGATCATCCTGATGGTCACCGCGACGGCGATCGTGTCCAAGACCATCCAAATGGAGCTGCCGCGTGCCGAGACGGGGGAAAGCACGCCGCAGCAGCAAACGCTCGCCGTCTCCATCGATCACCGCGGCCAGCTCTTTCTCGACGCGCACCCGGTGTCCGAGGCCGTGTTGAGAGAGCGCGTGCGCGAGGTGCGCGCCCGACATCCCGACGTGCGCGCGATCATCGCCGCCGACGGTCGCATCACACACGACCGCGTCGTTCGCGTCATCGACTTGCTGCGGCGCGAGAGGGTCACCAAGTTTGCCATCAATGTCCGCCCCTCCGACCTGCGCTGACGCGGGCGTGTCGCTGCGGCGCTCGTCGGGGGGCGCCTCGCGCCCCACGCAGTCGGATGGCTCGCTTGCCGACGCGCCGCGTCGAGACGCCGTCGTCGCCTGGCTCGCGCTGGGTGCGAGCCTGCTCGCGCACGGCTTCGCCTACGCGGGGCTCGCCGTCTTCCCCAGCGCAGGCGTGCCCTCGCCGCGCGACACCGTGCTACAGGTTTCGCTCGTCGAGGCCCCGCCTCCCGCCCCCGAAGCCGAACCATCGAGGCCTCCCGACCCCACTTCCGCCGAACCGGAGCGACTCGAGCCGCCGCCTTCGCCGCCACCCGAGCGCCCACGCAGGCGGTCCGCCCCCCTTCCCCCGCCCGCGGAGCCTCCGCCGCATCCCTCGGCCGCGGAGAGTCCGACGCCGGCAGAGACACCCGTCGCGTTCGACAACGTCGTACTAACCGCCGAAGGTGGGGGAAGCGGCTGGTCGGTCGCGCCGGGTAGCGGTGTCGAGCGCGAAGGACCGATAGGAACGCCGGGAGCACTTGTCACGGGGCGATCCCGAACGGGACGAGAGAGTGGTCAGCCTGCGTCCGCAGCCACGACCGGGGCGCCCGACTGGGTAGCCCCCGAAAACCTGTCACGTCCGCCGTCGCAACCGCCGGGTCTCGACGCCCTGCTCGAACGCTTTTTCCCGCCCGAAGCACGCGCCCAGGGAATCGAGGGTTGGGCACGCGTGCGGGTTCGCATCGAGCCCGACGGTCGGCTCGTCGTCCTCACGCGCCTGGGCCACTCCGGCGAGCCGTTCGCGGCCGCGTGCGAGCAAGCGCTGCGCGCCTCCCCTCGATGGAGCCCGCCCCTCGATCGCGGCGGACGTCCCGTCGCGACGATCATTGCATTTCCCTGCACGTTCGAGGTCGAGTACTGAACGGGCGCGAGCGCGTTTCTCGACGGCGACGAGGGGGGGTTCGGGTCCGAGCACTCGACCGTAGCCGAGCCCGAGACCGAGTCCGAGTGAGAGTGCGAGACGTGCGAGACCGCGGCCGAGCCGGAGCCTGAGTCCGAGGCGGAGACCGAAACCGAGCCCGAGTCCGAGCCCGAGACCGAGTCACAGCCCGCGACCGAGTCCGAGTGAGAGTGCGAATTCGCGGTAAGGTCGACCAACCTGGCCGGCGCCGTGAGGCCGTGATGCGCCGCGGCCGCGTCCGGCGTGCGTGGGGAGTCCGCCCCAAGCGGATCGCTGCAGCGTTGCCGCAGCGAGGCCCGTGATGCGATACTGGCGCCCCCTCGCCTCGCGGAGCGAGGGCTGGGAGACCCACGCGATGTCTCAGCGATTCACGATTCTGTCCTTTTTGTCGGCGCTCTCGCTCGCGTCGCCAGCGGTCGCGCAACCGCCGCCGCTCGACCGTTTCTCGACGCTGAGGTTCTTCCCGGCACCCGGCGCCAATGCCTTCGTGACCCTCGATGGCGCGACGGTCGTCGGGCACATGGTCCCCTCCGTCGGTCTACTCGTGGACTACGCGCACTTGCCTTTCGCGATCCACGACGCGCGCTGCGAGGTGATCGGACCCGACCCCGAGCGCGACGTGACCAACTGCGAGACGACCGGAATCCGAACGCCACTCGTGTCGAGGTCGATCGTGGGCAGTGTCTCGGCGTCGCTCGCGATCGCGGAGCGGTTCCAGGTCGGTCTGGTCTTGCCCGTCGCGTACACCGAAGGCGACGGATTCGAGTACACGCGGCGCGACGAGTCCGGTACGTCGTCGGTCGTCGCGGTCGTCGGGGGGCGACAGTACGGGCTGGCCGATCCGCGACTCGTCCTGAAGATGCGCGTCGCCGGAGACGGTCCACTCGGAGTCGCCATCGCGGCCGTCGTCTCGGCCCCTGCCGGGCAGTGGACCGCCGACGGCTCGTTCCTCGGCGACGAGACCGTGACCGCCGGCGGCTACGTCGCCGGCGAGTGGGGACACGAATCGGGCTTCCGACTTGCCGCGAACGTCGGGGGTCTGTACCGTGCACCACGCGAGCTGTTCTCGACGCGCGTCGGCTCCCAGCTCCTCTACCTACTTGGGGCGGGCTACGACCTGACGCCGCTGTTGACGGCGCTCGTCGAGCTGCAGGGCGCCTCCTCGCTCGGCGCGCAGGTCGACGAGAACCCGCTCGAGGGCCGCCTCGCGCTGCGGTGGCGAACGGGCGACCTCGTGCTGACCGCCGGCGGTGGCGGCGGGCTCGTCTCCGGGGTCGGGGTGCCCGTCTATCGGATTTTCCTCGGCGCCGCGTGGATGCCCGTGGAACGGGACACCGACGGCGATGGAGCCCCCGACGAGGAAGACGGCTGCCCCGATTCGCCCGAGGATCGCGACGGATGGCTCGACGAGGATGGCTGCCCCGAGGCCGACAACGACGGCGATGGGCTGCTGGACGGTCAGGATCCGTGCCCCGACCAGGCCGAGGACCGCGACGGCTTCCAGGACGAGGACGGCTGCCCGGACCGCGACAACGACGGCGACGGGATCCAGGACGGCTACGACTCGTGCGTGTCGGAGCCCGAGGACGTCGATGGCGATCGGGACGAGGACGGCTGTCCCGACAACGACCGCGACCGGGACGGCATCGCCGACGGTACCGATCGTTGCCCCGAGGAGGCGGAGGATACGGACGGCTTCGGCGACGAGGACGGCTGTCCCGAAACCGACTTCGACGGAGACGGGATTCCCGACGACGGCGACGAGTGTCCGGACCGCCCCGAAGTGGTCAACGGAGTCTCCGATCAGGACGGATGCCCCGAGACCGACGCAGATGGGGACGGCGTGCCCGACGAGTCCGATCGCTGCCCGCAGCAGCCCGAAACGCTCAACGGGATTCAAGACGACGACGGGTGTCCGGACGGCGAGGTCGCGGCCGAGGTTCGCGGCACACAGATCGTCCTGCTCGAGCAGGTCCAGTTCCGGACCAACAGCCATCGGTTGCGCGGACGACGCAGTCAGCAGATCCTCGATGCGGTGGCGCTCATCCTGTTGCGCAATCCGCAGTACCGTCACGTTCGCATCGAGGGCCACACCGACGACCGCGGCAACCGGGAACGCAACATCGCGCTCTCACAGCGACGGGCGCAGACCTGCCTCGAGTACCTGGTCCGCCGCGGCGTCGCGCGAGAGCGCCTGAGCGCGCAGGGATTCGGTCCCGACAGGCCCATCACGGACAACTCGACGCCGGAGGGACGCACAGCCAACCGGCGCGTCGAGTTCCACATCGTCGACGCGCCCGAGGTTCGCAGCGCAGCCACGCAGATCGACCCGGAGGCGATGGGCCGCGAGCGTCCGGAGCGTTGAACGCAAGCGGACCGACGTCTCGTACGGCCGTCGGCTGCGGCCTCGGGCGCCACGCGATCACGCCTCGAATTCGGTAGGGGAGTCGGACTCGGGCTCCGACTGAATGCGCCGGCCAGGTTGGTTCGTCGCGCCTTCTACTCGGGCTCAGGCTCGGACTCGGGATCCGACTCGAACGCCGACTCGAGCTCGCACACGCTCTCGAACATCCGCACGGCGCTGTATTGGCGTCCCCAGAGGGATTCGAACCCTCGTTGCCGCCGTGAAAGGGCGGAGTCCTGGGCCTCTAGACGATGGGGACGACGGGACGCAGCGGGCGATGTTATGGGGAGCGATGAGCGGCGGGTCATCGGGGCTCGTCGCGCGAGCCTTGAGTCCGGTGGGCCGTGCAGGAGTCGAACCTGCGACCGTCGGGTTAAAAGCCCGCTGCTCTACCGACTGAGCTAACGGCCCGCCGCAGGTCCTCGAGGCGCTTAGCATCCAACCGCGGTCCGTCAAGCGCCGTCACGAGGCGCATCGATCTCGAGCTGGCCCGGAAGCACCTTGTTGCCGAGCACAAGCACGCCTTCGAGGCGAAGCAGCGCTCGCTTCAGAGGGATCCCGGCGGAGAACCCTCCGAGCCCGTGACCCGTCTCGACGAGGCGATGACAGGGCACGACGATGGCCAGCGGGTTGCGAGCCGCCGCCATGCCCACGGCGCGTGCGCCGCGGGCGATACCGAGCGCGCGCGCGACCGCGCCGTACGAGAGCACCCGACCGCGCTCGATGGCTCGAAGCGCGCGCCAGACGCGTCGTTCGAAGGGGCTCCCGACCAGCGAAACCTGGACTTGACGTGCCGGGTCGACGTCGGCGCCCGAGAGATAGGCGCGCAGCGGCATCGCGTACGTGTCGGGCACGGCGACCACCGGCACCTCGGGCCGCGGCCGGTGGCGACCCGGAAGCTGCACCTCGAGCAGGCCTGCGCGCCCCCACACGAGCCAAATCGAGCCCTTCAGGACCGGCGCGTCGAGGCCGCCCTGCCCCACCGCTTCGTCGGTCGCGTCTGACCTGTGGCCGCCGCCGCTGTTAGGCTGTGCGCGTAGCGTGCGTCGTCCTTTCGCCTCGATGATCATGACGCTCGCGACGTCGGCCTGCGGCCCTAGTCCGCGCATGGTGCATCACGGGGCCGTCGTTTTCGAGCGGTGCCACGCCGCGGATCTCGATCCATCGGTCGCCGAGGCGATCCGACGCGCGTGCTGGTCCGGCTGGCTCGCGCGCCACGCGGCGACCCAGCCCCTCTCGCGCGTTCGGCACGCCGAGCGCCAGTTGATGCGAGGGCGGCAACTCTCGCGTCCATCACGGCTTGCGATGCGTGGGCATCTGGGTGGCGAGGTGATCGATGCGCCCGCAACGAGCTCCGACGGGGCGCGGGCTGTGTCCCCGCCAACGACCGGGAGCGCTGGTACGTCCGCGTGCAGGACGAGGTGCCGCGCCGAGCTCGATGCCTGCTTGACGGCCTGCGAGCCGAGATCGCCCTGCGCGTCGGCCTGTGAAGCCGAGACGCGTATATGCGCGGGCGCCTGTCCCTGAGGTCGATGCGTCGTGCGTGAACTCACATTCGGGTCTGTGACGCGACGTCGCGGGGCGCCGTGACTGCGGGTATCCTTTGGGTGATGTACCGGCGTGGCTCCCCTTGGTTGTTGGTCGCATCGATGTTGCTCGCGGCTTGCAGCGGCCGCGAATCGGGTGGACGTGGCTCGGGACGTCGCCGCGACGCCGGCCGCGACTCGGGATGGTACGACGCGGGATCCGGTTACGATGCCGGACCGGCGCGCGACGCGGCCCCGGGCACGGATTCGGGGACGATGCCCATCGACGGGGGAACGGGTCCTCGCGACGGGGGATCCGACGCGGGCCGTCCGACGGATGCGGGGCGAGCGGACACCGGAGGCGGCGGCTTCGATTCCGGGTGGGGTGGCACGGACGCCGGCCTCGGATTTCCCGATGCGGGCCTGTCCTTGCCCGAGGGAGGCTTCGGCGCGATGTGCATGACGGACATGGACTGTCCCCCGGGACAGCGCTGCTGCTCCATCGCAGGCCTCATCTCGTTCTGCATGGAGACGTGTTTCGCGGGCTTCCCCTGAAGCCGGGGGGTCTGGTCGCGACGATCCGGACGCGTCGACTCGCCGTTCGCCGTGATGGGTCTCGCCGCCGGCCCGCATCTCTCGCCCGCTCGCGCAGGCGGCTCGTAGCCTCCTGCACAGGCGCGCAGCGGGTCTAGCTCGAAACCGCCTCATTGGTGTGGAGCCCGAAGGCCGTCTCGGACTCGGGCTCCGTCTTGAGTCTGTCGCGTTGCCGTCGAAAAACGCCAGGAGCAGCAACCCGATCGGCGACCGGATGTAGGCAGGTCGAGAGCGTCCGGCCCGGAGGGCGGCCACCGAAGGCACAGAATCTTCGTCGAGTCGGCACGTGCTCTTTGGTTGCGTGTGACGGGACCCATGCGATGGTCCACGAGCGTGAGCGTCGATCCCATCCTCGCGTTGCTGCTCGCCGCGGCCGGTGCGTCGAGCGTGCTGTATCTGCTCGGTCTGTGGGCGGTGCGCCGCCATCTGCGCATCCCTGCGACCGATCCGGGCGACCCGCTTCCGCCCGTAAGCATCATCAAGCCGGTCAAGGGCGTCGAGGAAGCGATGGACGAGAACCTCCAGTCCGTCCTCGCGCAGCGCTATCCGGGACCCATCGAGGTCGTCTTCTCGGCGACCGACCCCGCCGATCCTGGGCTCGCCCTCGCCCGAGCGGTCGCGGCGCGACATCCCCACGTGCCGGTGCGATTCGTGGTGAGCGACCCGGGGTTCGGCCGCAACCCGAAGGTCGCCAATCTGGCCGGGGCCTTCGCAGCCGCGACCCACGATCTCGTCTGGCACAGTGACGCGAACGTTCGCGTCCCGCCGGACTACCTGCGGCGCATCGTCGCCGAAATGCAGGCATCGGGCGCGTCGCTTCTCACCAGCATCGTTGTGGGAACCGGTGAGCGCAGCGTCGGTGCGGCACTTGAGAACGTCCAGCTTTCCGCATTCATCGCTCCGGCGATGTGCACGGCGTTGCACGTCGGCGGAGTGCCGTGCGTCGTCGGCAAGAGCATGCTGCTGCGGCGCAGTGAGCTCGATGCCCTCGGCGGCCTGGGGCGCGTGCGCGACGTGCTCGCGGAAGACTTTGTGCTGGGGCGTGACTACGCTCGAGCCGGACGCCGCGTCCACGTCTCGGCCGTGCCCGTCGTCAACGTAAACGAGCGAATCCCGGTGCGACGCTTCCTCGAGCGGCACGCGCGCTGGCTCAAGCTCCGCGTCACCGTCCACCTCGGCGGCTGGCTCGCGGATTTGGGCGGCAACCCCGTCGCCCTGCTCGCGCTGGCCTGGCTGTACAGCGGGCTTGCCGCGCCGCTCGGCACGGTGCTCGCGCTCGCCGTCGTGCTCAAGGCGGCCGGAGATCTCGACCATGTGCGCCGCATGCGCGGAGAGCCGCTCTCGATTCGCTGGTGGTGGGTGCTGCCAGTGCGCGATCTGGTGCTCGCGGCGCTGTTCTTCTACAGCGCCGTCTCGAGGACTGTGTGCTGGCGCGGCGTGTGGATGCGCATCGGGCGCGGCAGTCGGATCCTCGAGGTCCGGCATGCGCCCCTCGGCCCGACGCGGACCGATCCGGTCGGAGCGCCGGCTGCGCTTCGCGGATGACCGCGGCGCGCCGGGCAAGCCGACGCATCGACGCATGACGCAGCCGCAGCGGCGAGCTACGTTCGGTTTGTGCTGAACGTCCTGTTGCTCGTCGGGGCGTGCGCGAGCGGGGGGCAACGGGACCCCGCGACGGGCGAGGCCGCACTCGACGCCGCGACGGGGTCCACCGACGCCGGGGTCGATGTCTCCGAAACGGCCCCTGCGCTCGATGCGAGCCCCGATGCCCATGCCGATGGGGGGAGCGCGTGTCCGCCAGGACGGCACCGTTGCGGCGAATCGTGCGCCGACGATGGGCCCGACGATCCCTCGACGGGGTGCAGGCTCGGTTGCGGGATGCCGTGTCCGGTCCCCGAGCACGCGGAGGCCATCTGCACGAGCGAGGGTCGCTGTGACTTTCGTTGCGTGCCGCCCGCGACGCGTTCCGGCGACGGCTGCCGGTGCACGCCTCGCACGTGCGCCGACGTCGGTGCCGCCTGCGGAACCATCGACGACGGTTGCGGAGGGCGCCGGGAATGCGGCTCGTGCGCGAGCGGCTCGTGCGTCGAGGGGCGCTGCCGGTGCGGAGCCGACGACGTCGAGCCCAACGACGCGCAACTGGCGGCGACGGCGCTGCGGGAGCTGACCGATGCCCCGGACTCGCTCGCGAGCTACGAGACGTGGAACTTGCACGAGGCGACCGACGTCGACTGGCTTCGCATGCGGGTCCGCGACGAATTCGATGCGGGCAACCCCATCGTGACCGTCACGCTGGACGCGTCGGCCACCGGCCACGATCTCGATCTGGGCGCCTGGTACGTTTGCGACGCCGGCGGCGACGGATCGGCCTGCACGATGGGCGCGGGCGATGCGATGCTCGGACGCGGCTGTCTCGGGGAGACGGTGGGCGACGTCCCCGAGTCGGTGCGCATCGAGGCCGAATGCAGCGGCACGAACGATACGGGCACGCTCTTCGTCCGCGTCCGCGCGCGGACGTGGAGCGGACGCTGCGATCCGTATCGGTTGCGCGTGGAAGTGCGCTAACGCTCGCGCGCGCGTCGCGCGATGGACCATCGACCCGCGACGGGCGCCCGCGGGCTTGACGCGAGGCTCGGACACGGATAGCCGCTGAACCATGGCCGTCGAAGGAATCGCCTCCCGGTTTCCCCTCGGTTCCCCCTGTCCCGACTTCGCGCTGCCCGATGCCGTCAGCTCCCGCATCGTTCGGCGCGACGAGCTGCATGGGCCCGCGCTGCTCGTGATCATCGCGTGCAACCATTGCCCGTACGTCGTGCACGTCCTGGACGGAATCACCGCGGTGGGCAACGACTACGTCTCGCGCGGCGTCGCGGTGGTCGCGCTCAACGCCAACAGCGAGCGGACGCACCCGCAGGACGGTCCCCCGCACATGAAGGCGCTGGCCGAGCGCATGGGCTGGCGTTTTCCTTTCCTGTTCGACGCCACGCAGCAGACGGCGCGCGCCCTCGGTGCCGCGTGCACGCCGGATTTCTACGTCTTCGACGCGCAACGCAAGCTCGTCTATCACGGGCAGCTCGACGACGCGCGCCCAGGCAACGGCAAACCCGTCACCGGCGCCGACCTACGCGCGGCGCTCGACGCCGTGCTCGCCGGCCGACCCGTGCCGCAGCCGCAGAAGCCGTCGCTCGGATGCTCCATCAAGTGGCATCCGGAGCCTGGCGCCGACTGAGAATGAGCCACGCCGCGCCATCGCGTCCCGTTCGTCGTGCTCGCCACCCGTCCGCGCGTCGCACCCGGACTCCGACTCGGTCTTGGTCGCGGTATCGGGCTCGGACTCGGGCTCCGTCTCGGACTCGGTCTCGGGCTCGGACTCGGCACCAAGATCCGCACCTGAGATCGTCGGCGTCGAGGGCCCCAGTTCGACTGCCGCGACAGCCCGCCGCCTCGCGCTTTGCGGCGCTGCACGCGCTCTGGTATGCGTGCGCGCCGCGATGGGGCTGCCGCTGCTGTTCGAGATCGGCACGGAAGAGCTCCCGGCCGGGTTCGTCGAGGCGGCGCTCGACGCGCTTCCGGGAATCGCCCGCTCGCTGCTCGCCGAGGCGCGTCTTACCCATGGCGCGGTGCGCGCGATGGGCACACCCCGACGCCTCGCTCTGCTCGTGGACGAGCTCGCCCCGCGGCAGTCGGATCGGCATGAAACGGTGAGCGGACCCCCGCTATCGGCGGCCTACGACGCCGACGGACGGCCGACGGCTGCGGCCATCGGTTTCGCTCGACGACACGGCGTCGAGGTCACCGCCCTGCGTGTGGTCGAGACCGCGCGGGGCCGCTATCTCGCCGTAGATCGGCACGAAACGGGACGCGAGACGGCCGAGGTGCTTCCCGATCTGCTCGCTACCCTCGCCGCGCGCATTCCGTTCTCCAAGTCCATGCGCTGGTCGGATGGAGAACAGCCGTTCGGCAGACCGGTGCACTGGTTGCTCGCGCTGCTCGGCGATCGACCGATTCCGGTGCGTTTCGCGCGCCTCGTCTCGGGTCGCACCACGCGAGGACATCGGTTCCTTCACCCGGAGCCCATCGAGATCCCGCATCCGTCGGAGTACGTCGAGCGCTTGCGAGAGGCGCACGTGCTGGTCGACCCGGCGGAACGCCGGGCAAACCTCCGCGAGCAGCTCGCCCGCGAGGCAGCGGCGGCGGGTGCGGAGCTCGTGACGGACGAGTGGCTCGAGCGCGAGTCTTTGCACCTCGTCGAGAAGCCCTTCGTGCTGCGCGGAAGCTTCGATCCCGTCTATCTCGAGCTGCCGGCGCCGGTCGTCATCGCGGTCATGCGCAACCATCAGCGCTATTTCGCGCTGCGTCAGGCGAACGGCAGCGGGGAGCTGCTGCCCGCGTATCTGCTCGTGGCCGCCACCGCGCAAGCGCCGCAAACCATCGTCCGCGGCAACGATCGGGTCCTGCGCGCGCGCCTGGAGGACGCGCGGTTCTTCGTCCGCGAGGACCGCCGCGTGCCCCTGGTCGATCGGGTCGCCCGGCTCGAAGGCGTCGTGTTCCAGGCCGAGCTCGGCTCGATGCGACGCAAGGTCGAGCGCCTCCGTGCGCTCGTGACGACCCTGTGCCCCGAGCCGCTGCGCGCGCAGGCCGACCGGGCGGCGCTGCTGTGCAAGGCGGATCTCGTGACCGCCGTGGTCGCCGAGCTGCCCGAGCTGCAGGGCATCATTGGGCGCCTGTACGCGCTCGAGCAGGGCGAGCCCACCGAGGTCGCGGACGCCATCGCCGACCACCACGCCCCGCGTGGAGCCGACGACGCGGTCCCGTGCTCGACGCTTTCGGCCGCGCTCGCGCTCGCGGACCGCGCCGACACGCTCGTCGGGTGCCTCGGCGTGGGCCTCGCGCCGACCGGTTCGGCCGACCCGTACGGGCTGCGGCGCGCCGCGATGGGCATCGCGCGCATCGCGCTGGACGCACTCGACGTCGATCTGCGCGAGCTGGTCGCCAGCGCCCGCGCCGGCTACGACGCGCAGGGCATCGCGTTGCGGAGCGATGTCGAACGGCGCGCGGCGGATCTCGTGGCCGGGCGGCTCGAGTCGTTGCTACGCCAGCGGCACCGCGCGGAGGTCGTGGCGGCGTGCCTCGCGGCCTGGGATGGGCGCTCCGCGCAGGATCTGCGAGCGCGCGTGCAGGCGCTCGACGAGCTCGCCGGCACCCCTGCCATGACGGCGCTCGCGATCGCGTTCAAGCGCTGTCACAACATCGCCCGCCAGGCCCCCGAGGGAGATCCGGATCCCGCGCTCCTGCGGGAGCCGGCCGAGCGACAGCTGGCTGCCGACATGCAGGACGTGTTGCCGCAGCTACGCGCCCACGCACGACGCCGCGAGCACGCCGCCGCGCTGCAACTGGTGGCCGAGCGCCTCGGGCCTCCGGTCGATCGATTCTTCGACGAGGTGCTCGTGATGACGGACGAGCCGACGGTGCGCGACAACCGTTTGCGGCTGCTCGCCACGCTGTGGCGTTCGGTGAGCGAGATCGCACACCTTCAGCTTCTTGGCGATCCCGCGTGAGAGGCGCATTCGGCTCCCTGACCCATGTGAACGGACGCACGCGCGTACTGCGTACGCAGCGCGCATCGATCCACCGCGCACGCGCGAGACGACGAGGTCTGCCATGATCCGACTCGTATACGACTTCGGCGATCCCCTGCCCCAAGGAACCGAGGAGCGCGCCCTGCTCGGCGGCAAGGGCGCGGGGCTCGCCCAGATGGTCCGCCTCGGCCTACCGGTGCCACCGGGCTTCACGATCACCACCGAGGCTTGCCGGCACGTGCGCGCCGCTTCGGGGCGGTGGCCCGACGGGCTGTGGGACGAGGTCCTCGCAGCGCTCGGACGACTGGAACAGCGGACGGGGCGCCGCTTCGGCGCGGGTCCCTCCCCGCTGTTGCTTTCGGTCCGGTCGGGCGCGCGCGCCTCGATGCCGGGCATGATGGACACGGTGCTCAACCTGGGCCTGAGCGAGCCGTGCGTGGAGCACCTCGCGCGCGAGTCGTCCAACCGCCGCTTCGCGCTTGACGCGCGGCGTCGCTTCATCGAGATGTACGCGGACGTCGTGATGGGCGTGGCGCGCGAGCACTTCGAGCGCGCGCTCGCCGACCGCAAGGCGGCCCTCGGCCGCCCGTCGATGGCCGACGCGGAGCTACCCGCCAGCGCGCTCGAGGATCTGGTCCGCGTCTACCTCGACATCGTCCGCGCGCACGCACGCCGGCCGCTGCCCGAGGATCCGCTCGAACAGCTCCGCGGCGCCATCGATGCCGTCTTCGCGAGCTGGGACAACCCGCGTGCCGTCCGTTACCGACGGATGCACGGGCTGCCCGACGACTGGGGCACGGCGGTCAACGTGCAGGCCATGGTCTTCGGCAACCTCGGCGACGATTCGGGCTCCGGCGTCGCGTTCACGCGCAATCCTTCGACCGGAGAACCCCACCTCTACGGCGAATACCTGCCCGATGCACAGGGTGAAGACGTCGTCGCGGGAATCCGCACACCCCGACCCCTCGCGGCCGCCGCGGCCGCGCCCGGACGCGAGCACGAATCGCTCGAACGCGCGATGCCCGCGGCGTACGCGGAGCTGCAGCGCCTTGCGCAAGCGCTCGAGCGGCATTTCCGGGACGTGCAGGACATCGAGTTCACGATCGAACGCGGCAAGCTGTACTTGCTGCAGACACGCGCGGCCAAACGAACCGCGCGTGCGGCCGTTCGCATCGCGGTCGATCTGGTCCGCGAAGGGCTGCGCAGCCCGCAGCAGGCGATCGAGATCGTCGATGCGGCCGCGCTCGAGCAGCTCTTGCACGCCCGTCTACCCGATCCCGACACCCTCGCGACGCGCGGCGTCCGGCCGATCGCCATCGGCCTGCCCGCCTCGCCGGGTGCCGCCGTGGGTCGAATCGTCCTCGACGCCGACGAGGCCGAGCGGCGCGCGGCCGAAGGCATCGACGTCGTGCTCGTGCGGCGCGAGACGAGCCCCGAGGACATCCACGGCATGAAGGCCGCCCGGGGAATCCTGACGGCCACCGGCGGCATGACGTCGCACGCCGCAGTCGTCGCCCGCGGGCTCGGCAAGTGCTGCGTGGCCGGCTGCGCGACCCTGCACGTCGATTACGAGGCGCGAACGGTCACCGCGCGCACCGATGCGGGCCAGACGGTCGTGCTGCGCCCGGGCGACGTCGTCTCGCTCGACGGCACGACGGGACGCGTCTACGCGGGCGAAGTGCCCGTGGAAGCCGCCGCCAGTCTGCCCGAGCTCGACGAACTGATGCGGTGGGCGGACGCGTCGCGCCGGCTGAAGGTGTACGCGAATGCCGACACGCCGCGCCAGGCCCGAATGGCCCGCTCGCTCGGGGCGGAGGGCATCGGGCTGTGTCGCACCGAGCACATGTTCTTCTCCGAAGAGCGCGTGCTCGCCGTGCGCTGCATGGTGCTCGCGCCCACCGACGCGGCGCGTGCCCACTGGCTCGAGCGCATCGAACCGGTCCAGCGCGAGGACTTCGCCGGCATCCTCGAGGCGATGGACGGGCTGCCCGTCGTCATCCGGCTGCTCGACTGGCCCTTGCACGAGTTTCTGCCTCGTGAGGAGCGGGAGCTGGAGGCCGTCGCTTCCGCCCTCGGTTCGCGCGCCGAAGGCGTTCGCGCGACGGCGCGCAGCCTCGAAGAAATCAACCCCATGCTCGGCCACCGGGGTGTGCGGCTCGGGCTGACCCATCCCGAGATCTATCGGATGCAGGTGCGCGCGATCGCGCGCGCGGCAGCCGCCTTGAGGCGACGGGGGCTCGATCCGCGGCCGCACATCATGCTGCCCGTCGTCGCACTCGGCACGGAGCTGCGCGCTGCCCGCGAGATCGTCGTCGATCAGCTCGAAGCGGTCTGGCGCGAGGAGGGCATCCGCCTCGAGGTGCCCATCGGCACGATGATCGAGCTGCCGCGTGCTTGCCTCGCTGCGGCCGAACTGGCGCCGCACGCCGACTTCTTCTCGTTCGGCACCAACGATCTGACGCAGACCACGCTGGGGATTTCGCGCGACGACGCCGGCCGGTTTCTGCCCGCCTATCTGGGCGCGCTGCGCCTGCTGACGGTCGATCCATTCGTTCGCCTCGACGAAACCGGCGTCGGCGAGCTGGTGCGCATCGCCCTCGACCGCGGCAAGTCGGCTCGACCGTCCCTCGTCGCGGGTCTGTGCGGCGAACACGGCGGGGAGCCCGGTTCCATCGACTTCTGCGAACGGGCCAGGCTCGACTACGTATCCTGCTCCCCTCCGCGGCTTCCGGTGGCCCGACTGGCCGCCGCGCAGGCGGCGCTGCGCGCGGGAGCCGGCACGTCTCCTCAGGCCTGACGACTTGGTCTCGGGCTCGGACTCGGACTCGGGCTCGGACTCGGACTCGGGCTCGGACTCGGGCTCGGTCTGGGACTCGGGCTCGAGCACGGGCTCGCACTCGGAGTCGGGCTCGGGCTTGGACTCGGACTCGGATTTGGACTCGGTCTCCGACTCGGTCTCGGACTCGGACTCAGACTCGGACTCGGACTCGGGCTCAGGCTCGGGCTCCGACTCGGGTACGGACTCGGACTCGGACTCGGGCTCCGGCCGTGCCTTGGAAACCTCGCAGCGGCGCCCTGCCTGCGTCGTGCGCGGTCTGGACGGCCGGCGACGCGCTACGCTGCGAGCGTGACCGATCCTGCACGCCTCGTCGGTGATGCCATCGTGCTGCACGGACTTGCGAGCGCGCACGGTCACGCGTTCCAGCGCGCGCTGCGCGGGCGGACCCACACGCGGCGAGCCGCGCACGGCGGCTCGGAGTCCTTTTGGAGCTGGAGGGAGCGCATGTACGCGCTCGCATCCCGCCTCGACCCCGACAGCCTGTATGCCCTCGCCCGCCTCGCCTACGCCGAAATGGCGCTCGCGGGGTACACGCTGCTCGGCGAGTTCCACTACCTGCACCACGGACCCGACGGCACGCCGTACCGCGATCGCGTCGTCATGGCCGATGCGCTCATCCGCGCCGCCCGCGACGTCGGCTTGCGAATCGGCCTGCTCCGGACGCTGTACGCGCGCGATGGCCCTGGGCGACCGCCCACCGGCGTCCAACGCCGGTTCTGCGATCCGTCGCTCGACGAGGCGCTTGCCGACGTGGAGACGTTGCGCGCGCGATGGCGTGGCGACCCGTGCGTCCGCATCGGGATCGCGCCCCACAGCGTGCGGGCGGTTCCACGCGCATGGATCGAGCAGGCCGCCTCGTTCGCGCGTTCGCAGCGCCTGCCGGTGCACGCCCACGTCTCCGAGCAGCCTCGGGAAGTCCTCGAGTGCGTGGCCGAGCACGGGCGCCGGCCCGTCGAGTTGCTCGACGAGACCGGCGCGCTCGAGGCGGGGCTGGTGGCCGTGCACGCCATTCATCTGTCGGAAGCCGAGATCGCGCTTCTCGGCAGCCGCCGAACCATCGTCTGCGTATGTCGGACGACCGAGCGGGATCTCGGAGACGGATCGCCCCCCGTCGGCCCCCTACGCGCCGCGGGCAGCCGCGTGTGCGTCGGGGCGGACAGCCATGCCATCGTCGACCCGTTCGAGGAAGCGCGGGCCGTCGAGCTCGACGAACGGACCCGTACCGGCACTCGGTGCGCCGCGGCCGACGGCAGCGATTTACTCGAGGCGCTCGGCCCGACCGGATACGAGGCGCTCGGATTCGACGGAGCGCACGCCCACGATTCCGTCGAGCTCGACGGGAACGATCCGTCGATCGCACCCTGCACCGATGCCGATCTTGCCGATCGCGTGGTGTTCGGGGCCGGGGCGCGCGCGGTGCGCGCCGTTCGAATCGCCGGACGCGAGATCGTTCGGGACGGTTGCTTCGAGGAATGGCACGACGTCGTGCGCGAGGCGCGTCGGCACTTGACGCGCCTCTTCGAGGCCTGACGCCAGCCGCTCGCCGCCGCGATCGGGTGGGCCGGTCGCTGCTGGGCGCATTGCGGTGCCGAGTCCGAGATGGAACCGGACTCGGAGCGCGACGCGAACGCCCGGTCAACCGCAGTCGCGCGAGAAGGTGTCGCAGACGTCCTGGAAGGCCGTGTTGTGCTCGAAGTCGACTACGAGTCCGTCGGTCCGCGCGGCTGCTCCGCCGATACGCCACGTGTGGTCCGTCGGGTGGCGGTCGTAGGCGCCGTCGCCGTCCACGTCGACGTAGAAGTCGACGTCGTAAGGCTTACTCGGGACGACGATGCGCGGAATGCGGACGTCGAAATTGGGCCGAGCGAGCCGCGGCGTCGCGTAGAACCCGACCGTCCGACCGGCCATGACGTCCGTGACGGCGAGCACGAAGGGCTGGTTGTTCCCCACGTGCGGCTCGAAGCTTCTTCCGCGGAACCGAAAGTCCTGTCCGATGTCGGTGGTCGGCGGGTCGTGGATGTCGGCCGTGCTCGGCGGGCGCTCGAAGCGTACCCGACCCGAAGGGCACGGCTCGGTGACGTTCCAACCGGGCTCGCGGGACTCGAACGACTCCGATGCGTCGAGATCGACGTACAGACGCAGCTCGTACGCGGGACCTGGAGGCACGATGCGGCGCACGAGGTAACTGGCCTGCTCGAGCATCGCGTCGTAACGAAGCCCGTCGAGCACGATCCGTCCGACGACCGCGCGGTTGTCGTCCACGACGCGGATCTCGACGCGCTCGTCGGCGTGCTCGGCAAGCCCGATCAGCTGGAGCTCCAGGTCACGGGCCACGTCCGTACGACCCCCGCGACAGGGGTCCTCGATGCGGAAGCGGTCGAGATCGGCGACCGCGAAGCAACCGCTGCTCAGGGCGAGCAGCACGCCCGACGCGACCACGCTCGACCGCACGACTCAAAACCTCCAGGTCGCGCTCGCGCCGCAACCCTCGAGCGTACAGCCGACGGTGGCCCGCGCGGGCGCACCCGTCCGCGATTCATCCCCTCCCGATCTCGCGAGGAGCCACCACGCGACCCCACCCGCCGCCACCACCAGCCCCGAGATCCACAGAACGTCCGTGACGCGCACGAGCGATCGGGCCTCGGCCCTCGCGCTCTCGAGATCGAACCCGACGGGGCACGCGTCGTTCGGGCACGCTTCCTCGAGGTCGTGCACCTTGCGGAGCGCAAGCAACCCCGTCGCGACCGATGCAGCCGCAGCCGCACCGCCCACGCCCATCAGCACGACCGCGCCGACGGGAGGACCACGCCGCCGCGCGCGCTCTCGGGCGAAGCGCTCGCGTTCGGCCGCCAGTTCTGCCTCTCGAGCCCTCGCCTCTTGCTCGCGACGCCGTGCCAGCTCCTCGGCTTGCCGGCGCTGCTCGGCGGCCATCTGTTCGGCCGTGACTCGCTCGCGCATGGTCGCGAGCCGCGCCTCGAGGTTGGCTCGATCCGGCGCGTCCGGGACGTTGGCCAGATAGCGCTCGAGCGCGCTCGCGGCGCGCGGCAGATCGCCTGCGTCCCTGGCCGCGACGTACACGTTGAAGAGCAGCTCGTGGCGGCCGGACAGCCGGTATGCCTCCTCGAACTCGTCCGCGGCCTGCTGGAAGCGACCGACATCGAGCAGCGAACGCCCCGCCTGGAAGTGGCGCCGCGCCCGCGCGTCATCGAGGGTCACGCCGCCACCGCCGGCTCCGGGTGACGAATCCGTTGGAGCCTGGGCGGCCGCGCCGGCCACCAAGACGGTCCACAAGACGCCGACGAACCACGCGCGCACGTCCCCTTCCCGCGCCGGATGCTAGGCGGGCGGGCGCGCGCTGTCGAGAACCCCATCGACGGCCCCACGACCATGCCGGCTCACGGCTGTCCGCGGCGACCGTGCCAAGCGCGTCGGTCTGCGCTGCGGCCGGACGCCTCGACATCGAGGCGGAATCCGCGACGGCGTCCGCGTCTGAGCCCGTACCCGACCCGCAATCTCGCACCCTGCGACTGGAGCGACCCAAGTGGTCGTTGCGCGCAGGCCCCGGATCGGCGGAAACTGACTTTGTGAACCGACGCCGTGGCGGCTGGCTGCGCGCGCACGCGATAGCCCTGTCCTTGGCGCACCTGACGCTCCCTGGAGGCTGTTCCTGCGGGGGACCCGGCGGGGCCGGCGCCAACGCCGACGCGAGCACGCACTCCGAGTCCGGGCTGCGGGACGGACCCGAGGTGCGGCGCGACGGCCGCGCAGGCGGCGACGCGGAGCTGCCCTGCGTGGACGCGCTGCCGGTCGACATCCTGTGGGTCGTCGACAACAGCCACTCGATGCGCGAGGAGCAGAACAACCTCGCCGCCAACTTCCCGCGTCTCGTGCAGACGCTGACGAATCCGCCCGATTCGAACCGCGACGGCGAGCCCGACTACCCCCCGGTCACCGACCTGCGACTCGGTATCGTGAGCACCGATCTCGGCGTCGGCATGTACACGGGAATCGTCAACTGCGATGCCGAGGGCGACCGCGCGGCGCTCATCGGCCGCGCGCGGACCGAGGATCCCGCGTGCGCGTCCGTCTCCCTCGATCCGCCGTTCGTCACCTACGATCCGGCCGCACCCGCGCAGGCGGAACAGCAGTTCTCCTGCCTCGCGCGCCTGGGCATCGACGGCTGTGGGCTCGAGCAACAGCTCGAAGTGTCACTGCGCGCGCTGACCGAGCGCGCCGCGCCCGGCGAGCCGAACGCCGGATTCGTGCGCGACCACTCGCTTCTCGCAATCGTGCTGGTGACGGACGAAGAAGACTGCTCCGCGGCCGATCCGAGCATCTTCGATCCATCGCCGGCGGCGGTCGAACGGCTCGGCCCCATGGCCACGCGCTGCGCCGAGCACCCCGAGATGCTCCACCCCGTCACCCGCTACGTGAACGGCTGGCGCGCGCTGCGCTTCGGGGACATGCGGCACAACCTCGTCGTGGCCGCCATCACGGGCGTTCCGTCCGATCTCGTGCGCGATCCGTTCCGGATCAACTACGACGCGCTGCTCGCCGACGAGCGAATGCGTTATCGCCGCACGCCCGACGGGCGCAACCTCGAGGCGGCCTGCAGCTTCGGCGGCGTCGGCTCCGCGCACCCGGCCCGCCGCATCGTCGAGGCCATCCGGCCGTTCGGCGAGGTGCGGGCCGGCCTCGTACAGAGCATCTGCGCGACCGACTTTGGGCCCGCGATGGAGGCCATCGGACGGTTGGTCGCCAGCCGGCTGTGCGGCCCCATTATCTGACGGCACCGGAGACGTCGTCCGGTCCGCCGAGCATCTCCAGCAGTCGCGCCTCGTCGATGACGGGGATCCCGAGTGCGCGCGCCGTCTCGAGCTTGGAGCCGGCATCGGCGCCCGCGACCACGAAGTCGGTGCGCCGCGACACCGAGCTCGCCACCTTGCCCCCCGCGGCGCGGATGCGGGCGGCGGCCTGCTCGCGACGCATCGAAGGCAACGTGCCGGTCAGCACGAACGTCCGCCCGGCTACCCCTTCGACGGCGCGGATGGGGACGACGGACTCGTCGAGTCGCACGCCGCGCTCGGCCAGGGCCGCGAGCAGCGCACGGACCGGCGGCGAGTCGAGCTCGGCGAAGATCGAATCGGCCGTCTTGCGGGCGAGCCCCGGGATCGCACCGGTGCCGCGTTCGGGAGCCACGTGGGCGATCGCGGCCGGATCGCCGGCGACGTAGCGCGCCGCGAAGTCGAGCAGCGCCCGGGCCGTACCGAAGTGACGCGCCAGATCAGCGGCCATGGCCTCGCCGACGTGCCGGATGCTCAGGGCGTACAAGACGCGTGCGAGCCCCCGATCGCGCGCCGCGGCGATCGCGGCGACGAGCTTGCGTGCGCTGCGCTCCCCCATTCGATCGAGCTGAGCGAGCCGCGGGACGTCGAGGTCGAAAATCTCGGCCGGAGAGACGATTCCGAGCTTGCCGACGAGCTGATCGACAAGCGCCTCGCCCATTCCTTCGATGTCCATCGCCTTGCGACTGGCGAAGTGGACGAGGCGCTCGCGGATCTGCGCGGGGCAGGCCGGGTTGGGGCAGAAGGTGAAAATCTCCTCCTGCAACAGCGAGCTGCCGCAGCTCGGGCAGCGGTTCGGCGGCTCGTACGGCACGGCGTCGGGCGGCCGCGACTCGCGAAGCACGCCGACCACCTGCGGAATGATCTCGCCGGCCTTCTCCACCAGCACCGTGTCCCCCACACGGACGTCCTTGCGCCGCAGCTCGACGAAGTTGTGCAGGCTCGCGCGCGACACCGTGGTTCCGGCGAGGGCAACCGGATCGAGCTCCGCCACGGGTGTCAACTTGCCACTCTTGCCCACCTGCACGACGATCGCCCGCAGCCGCGTCGCGCGGCGTTCCGGCGGGAACTTCCAGGCGATCCCCCAGTGCGGGTGATGGCCCGTCGACCCGAGTCGGTCCCACACGTCGAGAGCGTCGATCTTGACGACCAGGCCGTCGATCTCGAACGGAAGCTCGCCGCGTCGCGCGAGCCAACGCTCGCACATGGCCGCCGCCTCGTCGGCGTCCCGCGCGCGAGCCGCGAGCTCGACGTAGACGGGCAGCCCATGCTCCGCCAGCCATTGAAGCAGCTCCCACTGGGTCGAAGGCAGCTCGACGCCGCGCGCGCGCGCCACGCCATAGGCAAACGCCGCCAGCCCCACGCCCTCCAGCTCGCGGGGATCCTTGCGCTTGAGCATGCCGGCCGCGCCGTTGCGCGGGTTGGCGAGCGGCTCGAGCCCCCGTGCCACGAGGATCGCGTTGTGCCGCTCGAAACTCGCGGTGGGCCAGTACACCTCGCCGCGCACCTCGAGCAGTCCCCGATCCACCCCCTCGAGCCGCTCGGGAAGAACCGCCGCGGCGCGCACCTGCCGCGTGACGTCGTCGCCGCGGCGTCCGTCGCCCCGCGTCACCGCGCGAGCGAGGCGTCCGCCCTCGTACAGGACCGAGAGGCTGACGCCGTCGACCTTCGGCTCGACGACCAGCGCGAGGGAGGGGCGTCCCGCGTCGGCGCAACGCCGTGCATACCAGTTCGCGAGCTGCGCTCGCATCGACTCCTTGCCGGGGCCCGGGGCAATCTTGTCGAGCGAGAGCATCGGGACGACGTGCTCGACCGTCTCGAAACCCTCGGTGTGATCGGATCCCGGGAGCGCATCGACGCGTTCGTCCGGCTCGAGGCCCAGTGCGTCGGCCAGCTCGCGATAGCGATCGACGAGGTCGTCGAACGCCCCGTCGGGAATCTCCGGCCGGCCTTCGCGGTAGCGAGCCTCGTGATACCGGATCTGCGCGGCGAGCGCCTCGAGCTCCGCGCGGCGCGGATCGGTCGCCAAGCCGAGCTCGGGCTGCTGCAGCGCCGTCGGCGTGGCCTGCGGCGTTCGCGGGGCCCTGGGCACGTCGGCAGCCTAGTCCGCGACGGGCGCGCGCGTCAGCCGGTTGGGGGGCTCGACGACGAATCCGCCTCCGCCTCCATCCACCGGTCGGCGCAGCGCCCGGCCACTTCGGCGCTCGGTGCCATCTGCCGCACCCGGTACCGACCACGCCAGCGGCGATCGCGAACGAGACGGACGGCCTCGATGAGCCGCTCGACGTCCGATTCGTCGTTGTAGAGCCCGAAGCTCGCGCGCACCGCACCGCGCGGGCGCGCGTGGGGATCGGGATGCGCCGCCGCGAGCAGACGCTCGACGTGGAGGTGCGCGCAGAAGCGGCCGTTGCGGACCGCGATCGCGTGCTCGTCCGACAGGACCGCGGCCGTCAACGAATCGTCCACGCCCTCGACGTTGAAGCAGACGATGCCCACCCGCCACGCCGTCTCGCCTGGACCGTACAGCCGTACGCCGTCGATGCGACTCAATTCGGCGATCGCCTTCTCGAGCAGACGCCGTTCGTGAGCACGCACAGCCTCCATGCCGAGCCCGCGTAGCCACCGCAGCGCCGTGGCCATCCCGACCACGCCGGCGACGTTCGGCGTGCCTCCCTGATGCCGGTCGGGAGCAGGCAAATACTCGACTTCGTCTTCCGTCACGCGCGCTGCCGTGCCCCCCGCGGGCAGATACGGTGGCGCCTCGTCGAGCACGTCGCGGGGTCCCCACAGCAACCCCGCGCCGAACGGTGCGTAGGCCTTGTGGCCGGAGGCCGCGACGAAATCGAGATGCTCCGGATCGTCCGGGGAGCCCACACGCAGCGGGACGTGCGCGAGCGCCTGCGCGGCGTCGACGAGCAGCCGTGCGCCATGGGCATGGACGAGGCGCGCGACGGCCGCGAGGTCCGGGACGTAGCCCGTGACGTTCGAGGCCGCCGTCACACAGACGAGCTTGACGTCGCCGACGCGCAGCAACGCCTCGAGGTGCTCGAGGTCGAGTGTGCCGTCCGGACGCATGCGCACGCGATGCACGGGACCCCGCCGCCGATGCGGGAGCTCGTTGCTGTGGTGCTCGAGCTCCGTCGTGACGACGCGACCGGGCCGATGGGCCATCGCGTGGCTCGCCAGGTCGATCGCCTGGCTCGCATTCGCCGTGAACACGACGCACCCGTGGGACATGTCCGCGCCGAGGAACTCGGCGACCGTTCGAGCCGACTCCTCGAAACGCTCGGTGGCCCGGCGCGACAAGAGGTGCGTCGCGCGATGCACGTTCGCGTATTCGAGCCGCAGGAAGTCGACGTAGGCGTCGAGCACGACCGCAGGCGGATGCGTGCTCGCGGCATGGTCCAAGTAGACGAGCCGCGCGCAGCCGCCTCCGACCAGCGGCACCTGGGCCTCGGCAATCGGAAACTGCCGCCGCACTTCGGCGAGACCGACTCCCTCGGCACACGGCTCGCCGACGGCCGGCGCCGCGGCGTGCGTTCGATCCGCCGACAGGCCGTGCTCAGTCACGGCACGCGTGGAGCATGTGCTCGAAGCCCTCGACGGGCCGCACGAGAAGCCCGGATTGTTTCAGGCGCGCCTCGACCTGCCGCTGCAACTCGACCCCATGGCAGCTGACGAGCCAGTGCACGTCGTCTCTTGCCGACAGGAGTCCGACGGCTCCTTGCAACACGGCGAGCTCGGCGCCCTCCACGTCCACCTTGACGCAGCGCGGAGTCCCGTGCGTTCGGACCGCCGCATCCAGCGTCGTGCATGCCACCTCGAGGCGGTCTCCGGGCCGCCGTCGCGCCGAATCGGCACCCCAACGCGCGAGGTGACAGTTGGCGTCCCGATCGGTCAAGACGAACGTCGCCGTTCCGGGGCCATCACAGACCGCGGCTCGCTCTACCCGGACAACGCCCTCGAGCCCGTTGAGTTCCACGTGTTCGAGGATCCGCTCGGCGTTCGCGGGTGCCGGCTCGAATGCGACGACGCGCCCCGTGGGACCCACGCATCGAGACGCGACGAGCGAGAAATAGCCCGCGTGCGCCCCCACGTCGAAAAAGACGTCCGCCGGACGCAGGATGCGTTCGAGGCAAGCGGAAACGGCGGGCTCGTAGACTCCGAGGGCCATCCACGGCGCATCGCCGCGCCGCAGCCGCCACCGCATACCGCGCGCCGGGCCGAACGGAATGCGCACGAGCGCCGACTCGGGCAACAGCCGTCGCGTGAAGACCGCGTAGGCTCCGTAGAGGACGGGATTCCGCGCCAGACGGCTCTTCCAGCGCCACAGACGCGACGCCGCCGCGTGCGCGTTCATCGGGACGCGATGCCGCCCTGCGAGAACGGCGCCGCCGCCCCGCACACCCGCTCAGCTTCGCGGTCCACCGCTCGCCTCGGGCTCGTCCCCTCGTCGATCCGTCGCATGACCGCCCTCCGACCCGCCGGAGAGGCGCTGCGAGACGACCGCCCGCGTCGACACCGGCACCGGGCCACTGGGCTGAGGATTCGGATTCCCAGCCGTCGGGGATGCTGGTTGGCTCGGCTGCGGATTCGGATCGCCCGAACGCCGACCCGGATCGCTGGGCTGGGGATTCGGATCGGCCGCGACGGCGGAGACGCCCTGCACGCCGCGCGCGCCGCCTACGGGAACGGGCCGCCCCGTGGCCTGCTGCGTCGCGCTGGCGCCGGTCGGGCGGGCGCGCGTCGTCTCGTAGCGGTCGAGCAGCGACGCCGCGCGCTCGAGCTGCCCGTGAGCAGCCAGCTCGAACGCGATCGCGTCGACGAGGTCCACGCAGATCACGCCGACCCCGGCGCGACGGACGACCGCCAGAGCCGACTCAACACTCCATGCGATCTCGTCGTCGGGCTCGACGCGGCCCTCACACCCGTGAAGCGTTCGGTCACCTCCCGTCGCAGCCTCGTTTGTGTCGGAAAGCGCGACCCCGAGGTGCACTGCCTCGTCCTGCTCGCCGGGCGGAAGCGAGGGAAGCACGCAACCGGCCGCCAACCAGCCGAGCACGCCGAGCCACCCTGCGGTGCGCGGGATCACGACGCACCTCCGGTGCCGCCGGCGCGCCCACCGAGCCCGTGCTCCTTGACGAGCTGCGAGAGTCGCGGTCGCTTCAGCCCCAGCAGAGCGGCTGCACGCGTGATGTTCCCCCCCGCATCGCGCAGCGCGCGCGCGATGCACTCGCGTTCCAGATCCTTACGCACGTCGAACAACGACCGGCCCCCGGATCGCACGTGGGCGTAGAGCAAATCCTCGATGCGGCCTTCGGAGACGCCCAACCCGACGGGCGCGGCCGACCCCCGCTCGTCGCAAGCCGGAAGCAGGCCCGCGAAATCCTTGACCTCGAGCACAGGGCCTTCGGCGAACAGGGTCGCGCTCCGAAGCACGTTTTCCAGCTCGCGCACGTTGCCCGGCCACCGATGGCGCGACAGACGCTCGAGCGCCTCGCGAGAAAGCCGCCGGGGCGTCTCACCCCGCTCCGCCGCGATCCGGGCGAGCAGCGCCTCGCACAAGGCGGGCAGATCCTCGAGGCGCTCGCGCAAGGGCGGCAGGTCGAGCGTGACGCCACGTAGTCGGTAGTAAAGATCCTCGCGGAACGTGCCCGCCCGAACCATCGCCTCGAGGTCGCGGTGGGTCGCCGCGACGATCCGCACGTCGACGCGGATCGACTGCGTTCCTCCGACGCGCTCGAACGCTCGCTCCTGCAGCACGCGCAGCAGGGCGACCTGGGTCTTCGGCGAGATGTCGCCGATCTCGTCGAGGAACAGCGTGCCGCCGTCGGCGAGCTCGAAACGCCCCTTGCGACGGGTGTGGGCACCGGTGAACGCGCCCCGCTCGTGCCCGAACAGCTCCGAGAGCAGCAACGTCTCGACGAGCGCGGCGCAGTTGACCTTGACCAGTGGCCCGTCTCGTCGGGCCGAGCCCCGGTGCAACGCCTCGGCGACGAGCTCCTTGCCCGTTCCGCTCTCGCCCCGCACGAGCACCAGAGCGTCGGTCGGTGCGATCCGTTCGATCGCGGCGAGCACGGCGCGCATCGCCGGCGAGCGACCCACGATTTCGGGGTGGCCCCGGCTGGGCCCGTCCTCGCGCCGACGCGGATCCCCGAGCGTGGCTGCCGTCGGTGGATCGCTCGCGGGCCGGGCCGGTCGACTCGAGACGCGGCCGCATGCGGCCGCCAGCGCCTGCTCGACCGCACGCATCTCGAGCGCAGCGCGGCGCTCGGCGTGCGCCTCGACCAGCTCCGGAGGAACGCGCGCGCGCAGGCGCGCTTCGACGGCCTGCGCCCGCTCCAGTGCGCGTGCCGCCGCGACGGGCCGTCCCGCTTCCAGCAGCACGCGCGCGAGGCGTACCGAGGCGATCTGGACGAGTTCGTCGTCTCCGCATGCCTCAGCCAGCTCGAGCGCCCTGCGCGCAAGGGCATCCGAAGGCTCTCCCTCGGCGCGCTTGAGCTCGGTGCGGACGATCGCCAGTTCGGCCTCCCGCCGTGCCGTCAGATCCGGCAACTCGGCGAGCTCGGCGAGCAGGGCGCGAGCGCGCGCCAGATCGCCGTCGGCGAGGGCCACGCGCACCAGCTCGAGCAACGCATCACCTTTTCGCCGTTCACCGAGGGCGCGGTAGGCCGCACGGGCGGCTTCGAACGACGCCCGCGCAGCCGCCGTCGCCCCTTCCGCCGCCTCGATGCGACCGCGGAGCAGAAGCAACTCGGCGGCAATCGGCCCCGTCAGCTCCGCGCCGCCCACGTGGGAAGCGAGATCGCACATCGCGCGCGCGCGTGCCAGCTCGCCGAGCGTCTCATACAGCTCGCCGAGATTGACCGCGACGCGGGCGAGCATCGGTCGATGTCCGAGCCGACCAAGGGCGGACAGCGCCTGCCGGTACAGCTCGTGCGCTCGCGCGTAGTCGCGTTCCAGGTGGGCGAGCACGGCGAGGTTCTCCGTGGCGATCGCGCGCTCGCGGACGTCTCCGACGCGCGTGGCCACGTCGAGCGCCTGCTCGAACGCACGCCGCGACGCCTCGAGGTCGCGCCGGCGCAGATGCGCGACGCCGAGGTTGATGAGCGCCTGGGCCTCGAACGATGCGAGCCCCGCGGCGCGTGCGATCTCGAGATTCTGCTCGAACATCGATACGGCGCCATCCGCGTCGAGCTGCGCGAGGGCGAGCTTGCCGAGCGTGTTGCGCGCCCGTAGCTCGATTCGCGGCTCGACGCCCCGGGCGAGGCGTCCGAGTACTGCGTCGACCCACCCACGCGCGTCGTCGAATCGGCCGCGCTGATACTCGAGCTCGGCAAGCCAGATTTCGATCTCGTCGGTACAAACCCCCTCGGCACGGGCCGCGGCGCGTGCGCGTTGCAGCTCGACGGCCGCCTGCTCGAACTGCCCTGCGAGAACCAGCAGCCGCCCGGTTCGCAGCCGAACGCTCACGGCTGCCGCCGAGCCCGACTCCTCAAGCCTGCGGGCGGCCGCGATCGCGCGGCGATAATCGCCGGCCGCCGCATACAGCTCGCACGCGAGCTCGAGTAGAACGTCGGGCACGTCGGGCTCGAGCGCTGCGCGGACCTCGTCCAACCACTTGGCTGCGTCGCCCGCCGCGTGTCGCGCCGCCAGCGTACGTGCCGCGACCAGCGCCGGCTCTATCGCTTCGCGCGGCCGGCCCGCCGCGAGCCAATGACGCGCGACCTCGAGCTCGGCGCCGGCTTGCTCGGCGAGCACGCGGGCCGCTGCGACGTGCAAGTCGCGCACGCGGGCGGCGTCGATGCCGTCGCGCACCGCACCGCCCATCGCCTCGTCCACTGCGACCCCGCCCGACCCGTCGTCGACTCGACGCAGCAGCCCCGAGTCCAGCGCCGCGCGTATCGCACACGGATCGGGCGGTAGGCCCGCGACACGCGCGAGCACCTCCGGGTCCGCGGGATGCGCGAGCACGGCCGCCGCTTCGACCAGAGCGCGCGCCGCGGGCTCGAGGGTCGCGAGGCACCGGGCGGCGCGCTCCGCCGGCGTCGGTGCGTGCCCGTCGAGCAGCGCCATGATCGCACCCGGCATCCCCCCCGTGCGTTGCAACAAACGCTCGACCACGTCCTGGGAATGCAGCCACTCACGCAGCGATTGCGCCGACAATGGTCCGAGCGGCACCCGCTCCGTGCACCGATACCCACGCAACGCATCGAGCACCTCCGCGACGGCCGGCGGCTCGTCGGTCGCCACCGTGGCGACGATGCACAGGCCTGCCGCCCGACCCGAGCGGCCGAGCTCGCCGGGAGGCAGCGTCGCGCCGTCCAGCAGAACGCGCACCAGCTCGAGCGTACCCGAGTCGGCGCGCTGCAGACCGTCGAGAAGCACGATCGGGGCTCGAAGCGAGGCGACGCGGTCGAGCAACGCGGCGACACCTTCGAGCATGCGCGCCCTGCGCGCGGCGAAATGCTCGCCGCTCCCCGCGATCGGGGTGCCCCCGGGCGGCAGCACCGAGCCATCGCAGGGGCCGGCTTCTCGATGTTCGTACCACAAGGCGTGGCAGCCCTTGGCGCACGCAAGGGCCTCGACGTCGGCGCCGGGGCTCGCGCCTACTTCGCTCAGAAACGCGAGCGCGCGCTCGACGATCTGTGCAACGGCGTGCAGTGGACGGCCCGCCTCGCAGCGGCCTTCGAGCACCACACCGCCGCGGAGCCGGAGCCTCGCCCGCAGCGCAGACGTCAGTGCCCTCTTGCCGCTCCCGGTCGGGCCTTCGACCAGGACGAGACGACGCGTGCCGTTCTCGACGGCCTCGCAGCACGCGAGCAACCGCTCGAGCTCGGCCTGCCGGCCCATGCACGTCGGTAACTGCTGCATGCGAACGGCCGTTTGCACCACGTGCCCTCCGACGGCGCGGCGCGTGAGCGCCCGATGGCGATCGCGGAACACTACGACGCCCGCGTCCCGCACTCAAGGCCACCGGTCGCGGGGCGCTTCAGACCCGAGCCGCGCAAGCTCGAGACCGAGTCTGAGACCGAGACCGAGACCGAGACCGAGTCGGATTCCGAGACCGAGGCCGAGTCCTGCCCCGAGCCCGACTCCGAATCACCGTCCGAGCCCGACATCGAACCGCTCGGAGCCACCGTCAGACACGCTCGTGGAACGGCCCCTCCACCACGTACGTGATGCCCTCGTTCCGAGGCCCACCCCGTTGCGACGAGAAGTAGAGCCGCGTACCGCTCGGGTCGAACGCGGGTCCCGTGATCTCCGATCGATCCTGACCGACGATCTGAAGCAGCACGCGAAGCGAACCGTCGGGCAGCACGGCCACGATCTGCATGTCGCCGCCGTCCTCGGCCACGAGCACGTCGCCGCAGCAGCTCACGGTCACGTTGTCGACGCCGCGCAGCTCCCCACGTCCGTCGTACAGGACGCGGATGCGCTGGCTCGCGCAGTCGTACGCCCAGACGCGATGGTCTCCCTTCGTGGTGAAGTAGACGACGTCGTCGTGCCACCAGATGCCCTCGCCCCCGTCGAACGCCGTCGCTTCTTCGACTTGCCATCGCACGGGCGTCGAGCCGGTGAAGCCGGGGTCGGCAATCCGATGCCATCGCACCGACCCGTCGTCCGCTACCGAGGCCACTTCGAGTGTGCCCTCGCGCAGATCGGGCAGCGCGCGGGACGGCGTGAATCGGTAGAAGCAGCCGTCGGACTCGTCCTCGGTCATGTACAGGTGCCCCCGCATCGGATCGACCGCGACGGCCTCGTGCTGAAACACACCGAGCGCCGCGCGGACCTGCGGGCGCTGCACTCCCCACGGATCGCACTCGAAGACGCGGCCGCGTTCGAACTCCTCGCACGACAGCCAGCTCCCCCACGGTGTCATGCCGCCCGCGCAGTTGAACGAAGTGCCGTCGAGGATCCGCGCCGCGGATACGATTCGCCCCGACGCGTCGAAGCGAATGGCCCCGACGCCGCCGCTGATCCGTCCGATGCGCGGGATCTCGGAGTTGGACACGTAGATCCAGCCGCCGTCCATGGTCGGGAAGCATGCGCCTCCGTCCGGAGCAACGTGCCAGACGAGGTCGGTGCCGGGTACGGGCTCGCCGCTGCGCGCGACGACGCTGGAACGAAAGCCCGCCGGCAATCGCACGCCGTTCGAATCGGGCTCACCCAGCGGCCCGATCTCCGCGATTCGCGAGCGGAGCATCGGTCCCGCCGGCATCTCGTTGGGCGTGAACGGCGTCTCGGCCATCGCCGCGTCGGGCATCATCGAGGCCGAATCGCGTGGCTGCGCGTCCGTCGCATCCGCGGCTGCGTCCATCGGCCCCTCGCCGCCGTCTCGAGCGTTCGAGGAGGACTTGGAACAGCCCAGCAGTCGTCGTCCGACCACAAGCGCGGCGAGACCGGCGAGCCCACCGGCCACCGCTTCGCGTCTTCCCCAGCGTCGCGCGGTGCTCACGCTAGCCAAGATAGCACCGCGTCGCGCTGCGGCACGAGACGGAGCGGCGACGGAAAGGTGACGATGGCCACGGTCCGGTCACGCGGTCCGCTTGGCCCGCGAATCCGCGGAACGCTGCCAGCGCGCGGGAAGGCGTTTGCTGCGCCGAGACCTACCCCGAGGCCGCATCGGCGTCCGAGTCGCACTCGAGCGCCGAAACCGAAGCCGGGCCCACGGCGAAGACGCCGCAGGAAGCTCGATCCGGCGTCGCGTCGGCCATGGAAAGGCTACGCGAACGACACCCGCCAGTGCCGGGTCACGACGCTTCGCTCGACCGGCTCGTTGACGCGCACACCAGGCCAGACGATGCATTCGCGCAACCGCGCTGCGGGACCGATCCGTGCGCCCGGACCGACGACGCAGCGCTCGAGCCTCGCGCCGGGATGCACGAAGGCATCGGAGTGAACGGCGGCCGTCGGCGCGCCTAAGGCGCCATCCACCGCGGCGAAGCAGGCCGCGGCGTAGCTCGCGGGCGTGCCGATGTCCCACCACGGGCCGTCGTCCACGACGGCGGCGACCACCCGCCCCTCGTCCACCCATCGGCGATACGCGCTCCGAACGATGCAGCCGTCGAGCGGCATCTGCGCGAGCGCCTCGGGGTCGAGCACGTGCAATCCCGTGAACATGAGCGTCCGCAGCGGTTCTCCGCGCCGCTCGGGCCGTCCAAGCAGTCGGCGCACAATTCCTTCCCGGCATGCATCCGGCGGGCGCATCGCATCGAGGGGCGCGATGTCGACCGCGCCGTGCTCGACCGCACGCGGATCGGCTCGAAGCAGCATCGTCGCCACCGCGCCGGTACGCCGGTGCAGCTCGATCGCGCGCGACCAGTCGGACGCGCACACCACGTCGCCATTGACGAGCAGGACGGGCTCGCCGGGCTCGCACAGCCATGCACGCGCCGCGCGCGGCCCTCCCCCCGTGCCGAGGAGCCGCCCTTCGCGGAAGACGAACAGCGGGACCGTCGCCGGCGCGAGCCGCTCGAGCATCGCCTCGGCGATCGGCGCGAGCGTGTGAAGGTTGATGCCGATCGCGCGCACGCCCGCGTCGACGAGGCGCTGCACTCCGTGCGCGAGAAGCGGCTCGTGAGGCACCGGTAGAAACGCCTTGGGCCGTTCCAGAGTCAGGGGGCGGAGTCTCGTACCCAGCCCCGCGGCCAGGATCATCGCGCGCATGCGCGCCGCTCGCCGCGCCGCGGAACGCACCGCCCGCCGCCGTCACTCGCGCCAGAACAGCTTCCACGGATTGTGCTTGAGATCACGCAGCAGCTCCTGGACGTCGTCGTAGATCTCCTCGTCGATGAGCAGCGCACCGACCGTGCCGCGTCCCGCGCGCACGTGCGCGACGATCTGACTCGCCTCGCCCACGGCCTCGTTCGCGCGCGTGACGAGCTCTGCCGTCTCGCGCAGCGTCGTGCGGACGGCCTCGCGCTCGTCCGGCCCGACCGTCGCCAGCACCTCGTCGGCGCGACCGACCGTCCGCCTCGTCTCGTCGAGCAGCGGCCCCAGGTGCGCCGCGAGAGCCGCGAGTGCCCGGTCGGCGCTGGCGAGCGCGCGGTCGAGCTCGCGGCTCTCGACGTGCTCGCGGGCGCGACGAACCAGCCGTGCGGCCTCGCCGCTCGCCGTCTCGACATTGGCGACGATCGACTCGATGCGGCCGCGCTGTCCCGTCACCAGCTCCCGCAGCGTACGGACGAGCGCCACCACGTCCTGCAGGAGCGTGCCGAAGGCGTCCCGGTTCTCGCGCAGCGCCCCGACCAGCGCCTCGAGCAGCTCGTAGCCGAGGGCGAGCGCCAGATCGAGGCGCGGCGGACCGACGCCGCGCACGACGCTTCCCTCGCGCAGCGGCGGCGCGTCGGGCGATCCCGGATCGATGGCGACCACTTGCTCGCCGAGCACGCTCTGGCTCGTGACGTAGAAGAGCGCGTCCGCGCGCAGGGTCGCCATCACCTCCCTATCGATGGAGAGCCGCAGGCGGACGAGCGCGCGACGGCCCGTCGCCCGATCGACCGACGGTCCGAGATAGGCGATGTCCTCGACACGGCCCACGCGTGTGCCGGCCACGAGCACCGGCGCGCCCGGTCGCACCGCGCCCGGGTTGTCGAAGTCGACGTGGAGCGTCGCTCCGCTCCCGAGGCGCACGTCGCCCAGCACGAGCAGGAACCCCACGAGGATCGCGAGCGCCGCGAGCAACATCAGTCCGACGCGGGCCTCGAGCGAGAGCGCTTTCACGATCGGCCTCCTGGCCGAGGGGACCCATACGCCAGGCGGCGGCCCCCGAGCGCTGTGCTGGACGGGAGGTGGCTGCGAGCCGCTGCAGTTCCTTGCATCCCCACGGTCTTCACGTGTCGAGCTCCATCGGCCCTTCGGCCCGGCCCTCGAGAAACTGGCGGACGATGCCGTCCGAGCTCGCGAAAAGTTCGGCAGGCGTTCCGAGCGCGTGCACGCGGCCTCGATACAGCATCGCCACGCGATCGGCGACGGTCGCCACGCTCGTCCGGTCGTGCGAGACGACCAGGACGGTGAGCCGCCGCTCGTCGCACAGCGCGCGGACGAAGCGGTCCAGGCGACGCGCGCTGATCGGATCGAGCGAGGTCGTCGGCTCGTCGAGCAGCAGGTGGGTCGGCTCGAGCGTCAGAGCCCGCGCGATGGCCACGCGTTTGCGCGATCCGTCGCCGATTTCCGCGGGCCACGCGTCGGCCAGCTCCTCGATGCCGATGGACGCGAGCACGTCGCGCGCGCGTGCGCGCGCCTCGCGTAACGAGAGCCGCCCGTGGATCCGCAGCGGAAGCGCCACGTTGTCGAGGCAGCTCATCGAGTCGAACAGCGTCGAGGCCTGGAAGACCATCGCACAGCGGCGTCGCACGCGCCGCAACGCGCGCTCGTCCATCGCCGTGACCTCGTCGCCGTCGACCCACACCTGTCCCGCGTCCGGCCGCACGAACCCCACGGCCATCCGCGCCAGCACGCTCTTGCCGACCCCGGAGGCGCCGATCACAAAAAAGCACTCGCCCGCGCGAACTTCGAGGCTGACGTCGCGCAGCACGTGCCGCGCGCCGAAGGACTTGCAGACGCCCACGTACCGCAGCGTCACGGCGGCACCAGCAGGTACGCCGTCGTCGAGACGGCGAAGTTGAGCACGATGACCACGAGGCAGCTGCCGACCACGGCCTCGGTCGTCGCGCGGCCGACGCCTTCCGACCCGCCGCGCGCCCGCAGCCCGCAGTGCGCCGAGACGATCGCGATGGCCGCCCCGTACAGCACGCACTTGAGCAGACCGACGACGACGTCGGCCGGACGGACCAGGGCGAAGTTGGCGAAGGTATGCGGGTTGACGTCGAACAGGACCCACGCGGCGCCCATCGCCGAGACCCACGCGACCGCGCTTCCCCAGATCAGTACGGCGCTGCCGGCCAGCACGCAGGCCACGAAACGCGGGACGACCAGCCAGTCGATGGGCTCGGCGCCGCTCATCCGCAGCGCGTCGATCTGGTCCGTCACCGCCATCGAACCCATCTCGGCGGCGATGCCCGCGCCGACGCGGGTCGCCAGCGGCATCGCGCCGATCGAGGGGCCCAGATCGCGCACGAGCAGCTCCGCGAACGTGGCGCCGAGCAGGCTGAGGTCGGGCAGCACGCGCAGCGCCTGCATCCCTGACTGGTAGACGAGGATGACGCCGATGAACCCCATGGTGACCGAAAGGAAGAACGCACTGCGATTGCCCACGGCATGCATCTGGGCGAGCAGCGCGCCCGGGTCGCGGCGTCCGACGAACAGCCAGTACAGCGTCTGACCGAGCAGCTGCGCCGCTTCGATCGGTCGATCCATCCACCGCGGCGCGCTCGCCGCGACGACGTCTGCATCGTCGTGTCCCACTCCGAGCTGCACCGCTCACTCCAGAACGAACGTCGAGACGTAGTCGAGCACGAAGATCCCCGCCGCCGAGGCGACGACCGAGCTGTGCACGGCGCGTCCGACGCCCGGTGCGCCGCCGCGCACCGTCAGCCCGAAGTGACAGCTACACAGGCCGATCAACACGCCGAACACGGCCGACTTGACGCACCCGACGAGAAAGTCCGCCGGCCCCAGCAGCTCGGTCATCGAGTGAACGAACGCGCGCGGATCGACGTCGAGCAGCAGCCACGACGTGGCCACGGCGCCCGTGATCGCGACCAGATCCCCGATCACGGTGAGCGCGACGATGGCGACGAGCATGGCGAGCAGGCGCGGCAGCACCAGGTGCTCGAGCGGATCGATGGCCAGCGCCCGCAACGCGTCCACCTGGTCCGTCACGGTCATCGTGCCCAGCTCGGCGGCCACGAACGCCCCCACCCGGCCGTTGAAGACGAGCGCGATGAGCAACGGGCCCACCTCGCGCAACGTCGCGAAACCCGCGCCCCATCCGACGAGCTCGCGTGCCTCGAATCGCTGGACCATCGGCGCCGCCTGCACGACCATGATCGCCCCGGTGAACAGGGCCGTCGCCACGACCACGGCCAGCGATCCGCTCGTCATCCGGTCGAGCTGTCGGCCGAGCTCCAGCGCGTCGAGGCGCGGCGGAAGCAGCCGCCGGGCGGCGCGCGCAGCCAGCAGCCCGACGCCACCGAGCTGGATCGCGATGTCGAGCAGCGCCGCCCCGAGCGTCTCGAGCGGCCGTGCGGCTCCGTGTGCGTCCGCCTGCGAGGCGAACGGAGCGTCCGAGCCCGTGGGCGACACGCGCGACCTCAGGCCCGCGCCTCGACCGACCGGCCGAACAGCTCGGCGACGATGGGCTCGTCGCTGTGGGCGGCGAGCACGGCGGGGCCATCGTAGACGATGCGCCCCTCGTGCAGCACGAGCAGCGCGTCGGCCACGCCGGCCACGGCCTGCACATCGCTCGAGACGACGAGCGCCGTGGCGCCCCGCGCACGCTGCTCGTGACGAACCATCTCGAGGATGCGCTGCCCGGTCACCGGGTCGAGCCCCGCGGTCGGCTCGTCGAACAGCAGCAGCGCCGGCTCGGCCGCGGTCGCCCGCGCGATGCCGACGCGTCGCTTCTGCCCGCCGGACAGCCCATGTACCGCGCGCGGCTCGTACCCCGCGAGCCCGACGGCGTGCAGCCGCTCGCTGACGCGAGCCGTCAGGCGCGGTTCGTCCCACCCCATGCGACGGAGCGGAAACGCGACGTTTTCTCCGACGGTCATGAAGTCGAAGAGCGCGTGGTTCTGAAACAGCATCCCGATGCGCGACCGCAGTCGCGCCAGTCGTCGCGCATCCGCGCCGGTCACCGGCTCGCCGTCGATCTCGATTCGGCCTCGATCCGCGCGCTCGAGCCCCGCGACGAGCCGCAGCAAAAGGCTCTTTCCGCTCCCGCAGGGGCCCACCAGGGCCGTCAGCGCGCCGGGGCGCAACACGAACCGGACGTCCCGCAAGACGGGGCGGCGGAACGACTTGCCGACGCCGTCGACGACGACCCCGATCACGACGGCGCGGCGGGCGTGGGCGTCGACGGCGCGCCCGCGCTCCTCGAGCGGCGTCGTCGCACGAGCACGAAGACGAGCGCCCCGGCAAGCAGGAGGTTCGTGCCGAGCGCGGCGGCGGCGAGCGCCCGGAACGCGGGAAGGCTGCCCCGGGACACCGCGACGGGCCCCATGCGCACGAGCCCCGCCTCGGGTGCGGGCGCGCGCACCGCGGTGGCGACGGCGACGACGCTGACGTCCTCCGGGCGGAGCCCATCGACCGCTCCGGCGACCAGGGCGCGAACCGATGCCTCGTCCGGTGGCCGCGCATCGGCGCGGTGCCGAACGAGCACCGAGGCGCGCGGCCGAGGCGGTTCCTGGCCGGGAGCGCGAAGCGGCTGCGGCTCGGGCAACGCGACGTGGACGCGCGCGTCGAGCACCCCGTCGACGCTTTCCAGACTGCGGGCGAGCTCGCCGCCGAGTGCCGCCGCAAGACGAGCGCGCTCCTCGACCGGAGTCGGAACCAGGCCACCGCCCCCGAACAGCTCCGTGAGACTCGTTTCCCGGACTCGCGGCAGCGAGACCGCGCGCAGCGCCACGAGCGCGCCCGGAACGTCCGCCTGGGCGGTACGCACCTCGAACCGCGCCTCGTCGCCCGTGCCGGTGCGTTCCTTGCTTGCCGCGATGCCCACGCGGTCGAGCGCGACGACGATCTCGTCGGCTTCCGTCTCGCTCAGTCCCGTGGCGACCGCGGCCTCGCATCCGGCCACGAGCCCGAGCATCCACGAGCACCAGGCCCCCGGGCGCATCGCTCAATCCACGACGAACGAGAATCGGGCCCCCATGCGGGGCGCCTCGAACCGCGGAAAGCGAATGGTGCGGACCTTCGCAGCGACGCAGCTCTGGAATGCCTCGCTGCCCGGCCGGACGCTGACGCCCTGCACGGTCCCCTCGCCGAGGATCGCCAGATCGATCGTGACCTGGCCGAGCCGCCCCCCGCGGCGAATCTCCTGGCCGACGCAGCCGAAGAACGAGTTGATGTGGCGGTTCATCACGCCCGCGACGTCGGCAGGCGTCAACCGCCGCTCGCCGCCGCCGCGCGTCACGTCGCCGATGTCGACCCCCTGCATCATCGCCTCCTCGTACGAAAGACCTCCCGCGCTCGACGGACGCCGCACCCCACTCGCTCCCCCACCCCGCCTGCGCGGCGGGTCCGGCAGGATCCCCGCGGTGCCGGTCAGCTCGATCTCGCCCCGCTCGTACAGGTCCGCCAGCTCCGCGTCGGCGACGCGCTCGTCCTGCGCCTGGCGCCGAGAATAGACGAAGACGCCCGCCGCGACGCCGAGCACGGCCAGCACGCTGACGGCGATGACGATCTTGGCGACGTTGCTCGCCTTCTCGACCTTCACCGATTCGGCGAGCCGTCGCGCCTGCTGTTCGCGCTCGCGCTTGAGCCGAGCCTGCTCGAGAAATTCGACCAGATCGGGATGGTCGCGCACCTTGCGCCGCTCGCCCGTGTCCATGTTGAGCAGGCCGTGCTCTCCGAGCACCTCGCTTCGCGCGATGAGCTCGATGAGCTCGCGACCGCTGAACGGGCCGTGGTCCAGATTGTCCTTGACGACCATCCAGCGGGGCGCGTCGTTCGCCGTGAATCGCTCCAGTAGCGCGCCGAGGTCGACGCTCGACGCGCGCGCGTCGGCCGCGCCAGGCTCGGGTGCGACGAGCGAGGCGCGAAGCTGCTCGCCCAGGCTCGCGTCGGCGGGTTGCCGACCCGCGACGGCGGCGACGGGTACCGCGTGGGCAGCGGCGGGCCCGACCGGGGCGATGCGCGCTCGCGTCGGCGGAGGTTTCGGCGGCGTAGCGGCGGGCCGCGAGGCGTCCTGCGGCTCGACGGCGATGCCGAAATCGTCGGAGGGGCTCCGGGGCGGTGCATGGGCCGCGAGCGAAACGAGCGCGGCGTGCAACTCCTCGGCGCTCCCGAAGCGGCGTGCCGGATCGGCCGACAGGGCCCGCAGCAAGACCGCGTCGAGGTCCGCGCTTGCTTCCGGATGCACCTGCGAAGGGGGAACGAATCCCTCGGCCGGCGAGCGAAGCGTGAGCAGCTCGTAGAGCACCGCGCCCAAGCCGAAGACGTCACTCGCGGGGGTCGGCTCGCCACCCGCCTTGACCTCGGGCGCGAGCGCCGCCTGTTCGGTCGATCCGAAGCCCGCGGGCCCCGCCGTTCGCACGACCGCGCGCGCGACGCCCCAGTCGCTCACCTTCACGCGGCCCGAGCGCGTCAGCCAGACCGTCGACGTGCGCAGCGCGCCGTGGCAAGTCGTCGCGTGCGCCGCCTGCAGGGCGTGACAGACGTGGCCGAGCACGTCGCACGCGCCCCGAAGCGAAATGGGGGTGCGGGGCTCGGCCCCCCCTCGGCGTCGAGCTACGACCGACGACAGCGTCACTCCGTCGATCCACTCGGCCGCGACGTACATCGCGCCCGAGCCGAGTGCGCCGACACCGTACGTCACGGCGATGGCCGGGTGCTCGAGCCGCGCGGCCAGCCGGCACTCCGCGCGGAGCGCCGCCCCGCCGTCCCGCGCGACGAGCGCCGGCGAGACGATGCGGAGCGCGACGCGGTTGCCGCTCTTGACGTCCCGAGCCTCGAGCAGGGAGCCGATGGCGTCCTCGTGGACCGCGCGCAGCACCTGGAACCGGCCGCCGACCGTCTCGCCGACGGCGGGGGACGCAGAGGAGCCGCCGACCTGCGCGAGCGCCCGATCCGACTCCATGGAACGGTTCGAACGTAGCCAACAGCGTCGTCGGACGGCAAGAGCGACCCCGTCGTCGCCGCGCGTCGGCAACGCTCTATGCCTTGACCCGGACCGGCACGCGCGCTAGCCACGCGAGTCCCGTGCGGCGACGCCACCTTAGCTCAGTGGTAGAGCAACGGTTTCGTAAACCGTAGGTCCCGGGTTCGAATCCCGGAGGTGGCTCCGGGCCCCGTGCCGTCATTGTCCCTCGTCCCGTTGGGCCTGGGTCTCGCCGTCGACGCCGCTGTGGTTGCGGCGGCCGCCGGCCTCGGGACCGGAAGGCTGAAGCTCCGCGTGCTGCTCGCCGTCACCCTGGCCTTCGGCGTCGCGCAGGCCGTGATGCCTCTGGTGGGCGCCTCCGTGATGACGTGGGTCGGCGCTTGGGTCGCGAGCTGGGACCACTGGATCGCGTTCGTCGTCCTGTGCGCTCTCGGCGTCCGCGCCATCGCACACTCACTCCGGTCCGCGGAGCCCTCGGAGGACGTCGCGCCCTCGCTCCTGACCCCCTTCGGATTGCTCTCCGCAGCGGTCGCGACCAGCATCGACGCGCTCGGCGCGGGTCTCGCGTTGCCCGCGACCGGCACGAGCCTGCCCCTGGCGGCGAGCGTCATCGGAGCGACGACCGCGGTTTGCTGCGCGACCGCATACGCCGTCGCGACCCTCACCCGCCGCATTCCGGGCCGCGCATCGGGCGTGCTCGCCGGGCTGGCCCTCGTCGGCGTCGGAATCCACATCCTGATCGAGCACCTGGCCACGCACGCTTGAGCCGTGACGGTCCGTCGCACCACGTCACGTCGCCGAATCGTCGATTGCAACCAGCGCAAACCGTCACGTAGCCTCGGGGCGCGATGACGCGAGACGCACGCCCGGTCGGTTTTCTTCACGCCCTGTTCTTCGTCGGAGCCATGGGCTCCGTCGCGACGTGGACTCCTGCCCGCGCGCAGGTCTCGTTCACGGGATCGGCGCTGCGCTTCGACTTCTCCGGTTACGCCGGTCGAGGATTCCGGTCACCCCCGATGGGCGGCGAGCTCGACTCCGACCACTGGAGCGCGAACAGCAACGGCAACGAATGCGCCTACGGCGCCACGTGCAGCGGCACGCCGTGGGGTCTGGGTGCCTCCGGTGGCGGAGTGACCACGGGCGGTATTTACGCCTTCAACGTCCCGGGCACCGCCCCCGCGCTCGGCTGGCAGCCTTCGTCCAGCGCGATGAATCCAGGCGTGATCCGACTGCGAATCCGAAACGACAGCGGTCTGTTCGCGCACCGGCTCACGCTGTCCTTCGTCGCCTACTATCGCAACGACCAGGGGCGCTCGACGCGGCTCGGCGTCCGCGCGAGGTTGCCCGGTGGCGTCGTCGACTCGGTCGTCCCGGAAGTGATCAGTCCCGTCGACCCCGTCACGCCACCCTCATGGGAAGCGGCGCCGCGCGGAGCCAGCGTCGACCTGAGGGCCGTGGGGGGTCTGCGCTCCGGCGAGGTGCTCGAGCTGCTCTTCGAGACAGCCGACGCGCCGGGCGGCGCGGGAAGCCGCGACGAGATGGCCGTCGACGATATCGACGTTTCCCTGGCGTTGTGCGGCGATGGCCGGCTCGACCGCGGCGAGGAGTGCGACGACGGCGCCGCCAACGGGACGACGCCTTGTGGATGCCGCAGTGACTGCACCCTGGTGCCCGCCGGCGCGACGTGCAGGCCGCAGAGCGGCGATTGCGACCCGCCGGAGGTTTGCGATGGATCCTCCGCGGACTGTCCGCCGGACCTGCGCGCGACGGCGGGCACCGAGTGCCGGCCGGCGCGCGGCCTGTGTGACGTCGCCGAGCGCTGCGACGGTAGCAGCGTCGACTGCCCGCCCGATCGAGTCGCAGCGCGCGGCGTCGTGTGTGGTGAAGCGACCGATCTATGCGACGAGGCCGAGCGGTGCGACGGCACAAGTCCGCACTGCCCGCCGGACAGGCTCGCTCCGGCGGGCCAGATTTGCCGCGCGTCCGAGGGCCTGTGCGACGTCGAGGAGCGCTGTGACGGGCGTAGCGCCGCTTGTCCGGCGAACGCGTTCGCCGGCCCCGAGCGAATCTGCCGTGCGAGCCGCGGCGACTGCGATCTCGCCGAGCGCTGCAGCGGCTCGAGCCCGGACTGTCCGTCCGATGGGCGGGCCGGGCCGGACGTGGTGTGCAGGCCCGCCCGGGGCACGTGTGATCCCGCCGAGCGATGTTCGGGAGCATCGGACGAGTGTCCCACGGACGTGCGCGCGCCCGACGGCACCGCGTGCGACGACGGTTCGGTGTGCAACGGCGCGGACGCGTGCCGGGCTGGATCGTGCGTGGCCGTCGGGCCGTCGCTCGCGTGCGACGACGGCAACCCGTGCACGGCCGACTCGTGCGCCGAGCCCATGGGCTGCCGCAACGCACCGATACCGGGCTGCTGCCTCGACGACGCCGCGTGCGACGACCGCAATCCCTGCACCCTGGATCGGTGCGAGGCGTCGACTCGACGCTGTGCGCACGAACGCGACCCCGCCTGTGACGACGCCGGCTCGCCGGAGCCCGATGCCGGCTCGCCGGAACCTGACGGCGGCAGCGCCGCGGACGGCGGTGAGCCTCTGCTCGACGCGGGCGGAGAAGTCGACGGCGGTCCCCCGCCGCCCGATGGATCGACCCTACCGGAGGCGAGCACGAGTGCCGACGCTGCGGGCGTGGATTCCGCTGCCGTGGATGCATCCGGGCGGCCCGATGCGACCGTAATTCGCAGAAGCGACGCCGATGCGGGTTGCGCCTGCGCAACGCACCGCGCACGCGGCTGGTCGAACAGCGCGCTACCGCCGCTCGTGGTCGTCGCCTTCGTGCTTCGACGGCACATGCGTCGTTCGCGTCGTCGCGCACGTCCCTAGGCACGCATCCGAGGGAGCCTCAATGGTCCGATGTCGGGCTCGGACTCCGGCGCGCGGACCCGGACTCGCATCCGGGCTCGCAGTCGGACCAGGACCCGGCTCCGGACTCCGGTTCGGACTCGGGATCGGACTCTGGATCGGTCTCGGGCCGGGAGCGGCAGCCGCGATCGCGGTTCTCGGACCGAACGTTCGACGACTTCAGAACACCCCGGAGATCAGCGGCACTCGGACCGCAATTGCATCGCCCTCCGGCGTGGCCCCGATCCCAACGACGGGAAGTGCGAGCCAGCTTCCGGCCGGCGAGATGCGCAACAACCCCGGACCGGATCGCAGCGAAGCGGTCACGCCCGCCGCGGAGCGACGAGCGCCAGGGCTGGCCGACGGTGGGGTCACGTCCGGATCGAGCTCCTCGATCGGGACGCCCTCGTCCGGCGGAGGTCCCTGCACTTCGATGCCCTCGTCGGCCGGATCGTACGCGGTCAGGCTCAACGTGAGTACGGTGGCCGGAATCGCGAGGGCCATTCCAAGCGCCAGGGCGGCGATGGACAGCTCCGTCTGACCTGTCGCGTCGAGCGCGAAATAGCCTCCGATCGCGCCTCCGGCGGCGCCCACGACCGGAAACACCGCGTACGGCCAGACTTCCTCCATACCGATGGCCGCCGGCACCACGAAGCCGATCTCGGCACCGACGAGGCCCAACCCGACCGCCCCCTTGAAGTTCGCCTCGACCTGTTCCTGCGCGCGTGCCTGGCTCGAGGCGAGCGGCCAGGCGGAGAAACCGAGAGCTGTCAGGGCGAGCGCTCGCGTGATCGTGCGGGCCAACGATGCCTCCGTCGAGCGGCAGACTACACGTCGGTCGCGGGCGCAGCAACGCGCGAGAACCGGCCTGCGATTCGGCGCACGAACGCGAGGTACGCGACGAGACCGAGCAGGACGGCCCACCACAGCGTCGCCAGACGACACAGCGCCGTGGCGGCCGAAGCGACCGCACGGTCCATGCGCCCGGCGACCTCGAGCAGCCCGGCCATCCCGGCCTCCGTAACGCCGAGCCCACCGGGCATCATCGCGACCGCGCCGGCGAGCGTCGAGGCGCCGTAGGCCAGCGCGCAGAGCTGCACGTCGGCCTGCACGCCCAGACCCCGACACAAGACGCGGAGCGATTCTACCTCGAAGGCCCAGGCGACGGTCGCGACGAAGGTCCCCAGCAGCAACGGTCCCGGCGCCATGGTGTCCCGAAGCGCGCCGTGCGCCTCGCGGAGCCGTGGACCGATACGGCGCAGCCCCGGCATGCGCTCGAGCCAGCCGAGTACCGCATCGGCCAGAGGTCGCGACAGCACAACGAGCAGCAGCAAACCGGCGACGACCGCTCCCACCGCCGCGTAGATCCACCCCCCCTCGACGGCACCGGCACCGGCCGCCGTCAGCAGCACGAGGGCCACGAGGTCGGTCAGACGCTCCGAGACGACCAGCGGAGCGGTGCGGGCGATGGGGGCGCCCCGTGACTCGTACAGCATCAACGCCTTGAGCGTCTCGCCGAGCTTGCCCGGTGTGACCCCACCCACGAATGCCGCGAGGAACGCGAGCAGGCTCTCGCCCACGGGCACGCGAACCTCGACGAGGTGCAGGTAGTACTGCCAGCGCACGAATCGCAGTGCGTAGTTGACGGTGGCCAGCGCGACCGCGAGCACCAGCGCACCGAACGGCAGACGGCGGAGCGCAGCCATCATCTGCGACGCGTCGGCCCAGAGCGCGAGCCCTCCGAAGACCAGCGCGCCGAGCACGGTCGCGACGACCAGCCCCCTCACGAGCCGTCGCAGCGGAACGGCTCCCGCCGCCGACGGACGCGGCGCGATCATCGGCCTTCTCGCATGGCGCGCCACAGAACCCAAGCCGCGAGCAGCGCCAGCGCGATGGCGAGCCCGATGACGAGCGCTGCGGGGGCCTCGAATCCGAACGCAGGACTCGCCGCGCGCTCTGGTGCAGCCGGAGCATCCGGCGGCTGCGCGTCCGCGCCGGCAGCGAGCCCGATCCCCACGGCCGCGCTCGCGACGGTCCACGTGCCAGGCGAGTCCACCGCGTGCAGCCTAGCCCGAGGCACGTCCGGCGCACGCTCACAACGGAGCGTTTCACGCGTGCCCCCATGCCGTGATTCGCAGCCTCGGGCTCGGTATCGGACTCGGCCTCGGGCTCCGACTCGGACTCGGGCTCGGAGTCGGTCTCAAACTCGGACTCGGGCGCGGGCTCGGACTCCGACTCGGTCTCGGTCTCGGACTCGGACTCGGACTCGGTCTCAGACTCGGACTCGGACTCCGACTCGCGCTCGGACTCGGTGTCGGTCTCGGACTCGGTCTCGCGTTCGGGCTCACACTCGGCACGCACCCGCGGCGCGTCGAAAAGTTGTCCGCTCCGCCCCTGCCCGTGTATCCGCTCGGCCGATGGGTCCGAGCGCCGCCGCGACACGTCTCGCCCGCGTCCTCGTCGCCCTCGACCGCGCCGGGGCCACCGGCGTCCTGCACGCACGCGACCACGGCCGACGCGCCGCCATCGCGCTCGAGCATGGCCTGCTCCGCGCCGTCTCGCTGCATCCCGACGACGGCCCCACGCTCGGTGATCTGCTCGTTCGATCCGGCCGGATGTGCGCCGAAGCGCACCGGCGTGCGCTCGAGCGCGCTCCGCCCCCCGCACGACCCGTGGCCAGCTGGATCGTGCATTGCGGCCTGGCCAGTGCGGCGGACGTGCAAGACGCGTTGCGCGCCCAGCTCGAACATCGACTACGCGTCGTGTTCGGTTGGCTCGCGATGCAACTTCACTTCGAGTCCGGCACGTTCGATGCGGCGCTCCCATCTCCCGATCCTCCGATTCGGCTCGCCGACGCCGTCATGGCGTGGCTCCGATCCGAAACAAGCCGGCTCGAGCCGTCTTCCACTGCGGAGGGGCTCGGGGGCGGCCGGCTCGTGCTGGGTACGTTCGGCCGCTCGCTTCTCGAGCGTGCCGCACTGACCGACGTCGAGCGAGCGCTATTCGAGCGGCTGCGTGACGGCATGGCGGCAGCGGACATCGTCCGGACGCTCGCGGCAAAGCCCGAGGCCTTGCAGGTGCTGTCCACCTGGAAGCGCGTCGGCGTGTGCCGTACCGCGCTCCCGTCCGGCGCCCTCGCCCTGCTCGTGCGCAAACGCGCCGAGCTCGCGCGCCGCGTCCCCGCCCCGGTTCTGCTCGAGACGTCCGGTGGTGGCTGTGCGAAGCGCGCGTTCTCGCGGATCGCGCGCGAGCTGCATCCCGACCGCTTCGCCGCCACGGCCGACCAGGCGCTGCACCGTGCCGCCGCCGACGTGCTCTCTGCCCTGACCGCGGCCCGCCACCGCCATGCGACTGAATCGCGCCTGCGCAAGCACTGCCCGGCTCCCGATTCGTCGCGCCCCATCGACGCGACCTGATAGCGCGCTGGGGTTGCCGTATGTTGGAAGAAAAGGATGCGTCGAGATGCTGTCCGAACTCGAGTCGGCATCCGGCTCCGAGGCCAACGCGGTCTCCCCCTACCGACCACCGGTCCATCACCGCTGAGAGCGCGACGGTGGGGGCGCCCGGACGGAATCGCGGAGCCTCGTCGGTTTCCCCATCGACCCTACGCCTGACCCATGTAAGAAGGCGGGCGTGATGTGGCAGCCGGTTCGACCCGACGTACGCTGGCCGGAGCTCGAGCGGGACGTGCTGCGCCTGTGGCGGGAGCAGCGAATCTTCGAGCGAGCCCTCGAGGCCCGACGCGACGGTGAGCCTTTCGTCTTCTACGAAGGTCCGCCGACCGCCAACGGATTGCCGCACGCGGGATCGGTCCTGACGCGCGTCATGAAAGACGTCTTCCTGCGCTATCAGACGATGCTCGGACGCTACGTGCCGCGTCGAGCAGGCTGGGACACGCACGGGCTGCCGGTCGAGGTCGAGGTCGAAAAGGAACTGGGCATCCACGGCCGCGCGGGCATCGAGCGCTACGGCGTCGAAGCGTTCACGCGCCGCTGCATGGACTCGGTGTTCCGCTACATCGACGCATGGCGGTCGATGAGCGAGCGCATCGGCTTCTGGATGGACTTCGACCAGCCGTACGTGACGTTCCACGAAAGCTACGTCGAGAGCGTCTGGTGGTCACTCGCGCAGCTCTTCGAGCGCGGCCTGCTCTACCAGGACTACAAGGTGGTCTGGTGGTGGCCCCAGGGCGGCACGGCGCTGTCGGCCGGGGAGGTGGGCCTGGGCTACCGAACCGTCGACGATCCGTCCGTCTTCGTGCGATTCCCCGTGCACGGCGCACCGCGCACGAGCCTTCTCGCCTGGACCACGACACCGTGGACACTCCCGAGCCACGTCGCGCTCGCCGTCCATCCCGACGCGAGCTACGTCACGGTCGAGCTCGACGACGGCGAGCGACTGATCCTCGCCGAGGCGCGCCTCGAGCCCACGCTCGGCGGCCGACCGCACCGCGTCGTGGAGCACCGCACGGGCCGCGAGCTTTGTAATCTATCTTACGATCCACCGTTCCGCTACGCCGAGCCCGAAGGGGGACGCGCGTTCGTCGTCGTCGACGCCGCGTTCGTCGCCCTGGACTCCGGAACGGGCATCGTCCACGTCGCACCCGCCTTCGGCGAGGACGACTTCCGGCTTCGACGCGAGCGCGGCCTGGGGTTCCTGCAATTGCTGGAGCCCGACGGGCGCTTCCCGGCCGTGGTGCGCGACTTCGCCGGACGCTTCTGCAAGGAGGCCGACCGCGACATCCTGCGGTCGCTGCGCGCGCGCGGGCTGCTCTTCCGCGAGGAGACGTATCGCCACGAATACCCCTTCTGCTGGAGGGCGCCGTCGGACCCGCTGATCCAGTACGCACGCCGCTCCTGGTTCATCCGCACCACGGCGCTCGTCGACCGGATGATCGCCAACCACGAGACGATCCGGTGGCAGCCCGAGCACGTGCGCGACGGGCGCATGGGGATGTTCCTGCGCAGCAACGTCGACTGGGCGCTTTCGCGCGAACGCTTCTGGGGAACGCCGCTGCCGATCTGGGTCAACGACGAGACGGGCCGGATGGAGGCCATCGGCTCGGTGGCCGAGCTACTCGCGCGCAACGAGCGCGCCTTCGACGGCTTCGAGGAGGCGCGAAGGGCCGATCCGACGCTCAGCCCCCATCTTCGCGTGCACAAGCCCTGGATCGACGCCGTCACCTATCGCAAAGCGGGCGAGCCCGGAGTCTATCGGCGGGTGCCCGACGTGATCGACTGCTGGTACGACTCGGGCGCCATGCCGTTCGCGCAGCACGGCTGGCCCCATCGCAACGCCGTGGCCTTCGAGCGGCAGTTCCCGGCGCACTTCATCACGGAGGCCATCGACCAGACGCGCGGCTGGTTCTATTCGCTGCTCGCCATCAGCACCCTGCTGTTTCCCGATCGGCCCGGTCCCCATCCGTTCCGCAGTTGTCTCGTCCTGGGCCACGTGACCGACGAGCGGGGGCACAAACAGAGCAAGTCGCGCGGCAACTACACCGATCCGATGCTGCTCATCGAGCAGCACGGAGCCGACGCGTTCCGCTGGAGCCTGTACACGCACGGCGCCCCCGGCCAGAACATCCGCTTCACGAACGAGGCGCCGGTCGAAGCGCTGCGGGGATTCCTGCTCAAGGTCTGGAACGTGCACGCGTTCCTGACGACCTACGCGGCCATCGACCGCTGGGATCCGCGCGCGACGCGCCCTGCACTGCCCGAGCGGCACGTGCTCGATCGGTGGATCCTCGCCGAACTGGACGATACGGTGCGCGCCGTCCGCGCGAGTCTCGACGGGCTCGATCCGCAGCAAGCGGCGCTGCGGCTCGAGGCGTTCGTCGACGCGCTCAGCAACTGGTACGTCCGACGCATCCGTTGCCGCGTCTGGGCCGAGGGGCTCGGGCCGGACAAGCAGGCGGCGCACGCGACCCTGCACGAGACGATGGTCACGCTCGCGCGGCTGCTCGCTCCGTTCACACCGTTCCTCGCCGAGCGGCTGCACGAGGATCTGGTGCGGCGTTTCGATCCCGGTGCGCCTGCCTCGGTCCATCTGGAACCGTTTCCCGAACCCGATCCCCAGCGGCTGGACGAACCGTTGCGCGCGCAGCTCGCGGTCGCGCGATCGGTCGTGGCCCTCGCCGGCCGTGTGCGGACCGAGCACCGCATCCGCGTCCGTCAGCCCCTTCGCCGCGCAGTGTGCATCCTCGCCCGGGTCGAGGAGCGCGAGGCCCTCGAGCGGTTCGCCGACGACGTGCGCGACGAGATCAACGTCCACGACCTGCTCGTGACCTCCGACGCCGGTCCGTACGTTCGCCACGAGCTGCTGCCCAACTATCGGCTCCTCGGTCCGCGTCTGGGGCCCGCCCTTCCAGCCTTGCGCGCAGCGTTGCAGTCGGCCGATGCCGCGGCGCTCGCGGCGCGGCTGCAAGCGGGTCAGCCGGCCGACCTGGTCCTCGCCGACGGGGCCGAGGTGCGCCTCGAGCCCGACGACGTGCAGGTCCGGCTGCACGCGCGCGAGGGGTTCGCTGCGGCCTCCGACCGGGGTCGCGTGGTCGTTCTGGACACGCGGATCGACGAGGAGCTACGGAGCGAGGGGATGGCCCGCGAGCTCGTCAGCCGTCTCAACCAGGTCCGCAAGTCGATGCAGCTGCCCTACGAGGCGCGCATCGAGGTGCGCTACGAGGCGGC
>JANWZI010000120.1 GCA_025054695.1 Myxococcota bacterium
CGAGTCCGAGTCGGAGACCGAGTCCGAGTCCGATCCGAGCTCCGGGAGCTCACAGATACGGCGAAAGCAGCCTTGCGGCGGCGTCGCGGACGCGGCGGGCCCGGCCCCGGCTCAGCAGATCGCGGCGCGTGAGCAGGCGCGCGCGTGCGCGTCGTGACAACAGCACCGCGGCGAGCTCGGCGCCCAGCTCGGCGTCGCAGCACTCGACGTTGAGCTCGAAGTTGAGGCGAAGGCTGCGCGGATCCCAGTTCGAGGAGCCGAGCAGCACCCATTCCTCGTCGACGACGACGAGCTTGCCGTGATCGAACGGCGGTGGCGTCAGCCACACCCGCACGTCGTGCCGGAGCACGTGCTCGAGCTCGGCGGCCACGGCCCAGTCGACCAGGGCGAGGTTGCTGCGCTCGGGAATCATCACATCCACCTCGACGCCTCGCAGCGCCGCGACGTGCAGCAGGTCCGTCACGCCCTCGTCGGGTAGGAAGTACGGGGTGAGGATTTGCACGCTGCGGCGTGCCGAGCCGACGGCGGCGAGCATGGCCCAGCGGATTTTTTCGAAGTCCTCGTCGGGGCCATCGGGGATCACGCGCGCCACGGTGCGGCCCACCGCGCCCGTCGCGTAGGCCGGACGCCAGAGTTCCGGCGGAAGCGACTCGCCCGTGGTGAATCGCCAGTCCTCGGCGAAGATCTCGGAGAGCTGCGCGACGACGGGGCCCTCGAGGCGAAAGTGCAGATCGCGTGCGCTCGGGGCGCTGCCGTCGGGGGGATCGAAGTGCTCGCGGACGTTGAGCCCGCCCGTGAACCCGACGGCACCGTCGACGACGAGCAGCTTGCGGTGATTGCGCAGGTTCCAGTACGGGAAGAATCGAGGTCGCCACACGCGCATGAAGCGCGCGGCCCGCACTCCGCGTCGCGCCAGGACCGTGGTGATCGCGGGCCTCGAGTAGCGCGCCCCGACGTCGTCGACCAGGACGCGCACGTGCACGCCGCGCCGCGCGGCGTCGGCGAGCGCGTCGACCAGACGCGCACCGGGGCCGTGGGGCTCGAAGATGTAGCTCGCCATCGCGACGCTGGTGCGCGCCTCGGCGATGGCCTCGACCATCTCGGCATACGCGCGCGGCGCCTCGAGCAACGGGCGGACGCGGTTGCCCTCGACGCGCGGCAGGTGCCCGACGCGGTCGAGCACGCGGCCGATCTCGGCGACCGCCCCGCTGCCCGTGAGCTGGACGAGCGTTCCGACGTCGCGCACGGGGCGCCGTTCCAGTCCGGCCGGAGCCCGGCTCTCTCGCGCGCGGCGCCGGATGCGGTTGATGCCGAGCAGCCAGTAGAGCAGCGGCCCGAGCAGCGGCGTCAACCAGATGACCGCGACCCAGCCGATCGCGGCGCGCACCTCGCGCTTGGCGAACATGGCGTGAAGCGAGGCCGCGAGCGCCACGAGGACCGTGAGCGCGCTGAGCGCATGGGGCCACAGCTCGAGCACGCTCCCCACGTCGCGGAAACTGGCCCGACCTTCCGCCGACGCGCAACCGCGTCGCGCTCCCGTGGGGTCGGATGCGAAGGACACGTGGAGGCTCCTTCCGGTTGCCCGAGGTGCGGCGACCGGGGCATCCTGCCGCCGGCGGGTGACGGGTCTGCTCGACGGTCCGCGTGGCGTCCGCGTGGTCGCGGTGCTCCCGACGGCCGGGGACTCGTATCTGCTGGGGTGGGGGCGAGCGGCGGTCGAGGGGGGCATCGGGCTACTCGCGGTTCCCGTCGGAGCGGCGAATCTGCTCGACCTCGTCTCGGAATTGGCCGACGAGACGGCGAACCGCGCGCGCGTGGGCGTCTCGGGCGTGCTGAGCGGGGAAGACGTCAGTCGCGCGGTCGCGGCCGGGGCGGCATTCGTCCTGATACCGGTGTGCGATCCCGATCTGGTCAAAGCCGCGCGGGGACGGGGACTGGTGGTCGTGTGCGGGGCCGCGAGCCCCACCGAGATCGTGCGTGCGCGAACGCACGACGCAGATCTCGTCGCGGTCTTCCCGGCGTCGGCCCTCGGCGGTCCCGCGTTCTTCCGCGATGTTGCGCCCGTGCTCGCGACGGTTCCGCTCGGCGCGTGGGGTGGGGTGGACGTGGAATCGGCCCCGGCTTATTTCGAGGCCGGCGCGACCGCCGTCGTCGTGGACCGCGGTCTGTTTCCCGCGCACGAAGAGCCCGAGGCGGCCGAAGTGATCCGCCGCCGAGCCGCGGCCCTCATCGAGGTGTGCGCGGACTGCGCCGCGAGCTGACGGTGCCGACCAGTTTGGTCGATCGCGACGTCTACTCGGTCTCGGACACGGACTCGGTCTCGGGCTCGGAGGCGGTCTCGGTCTCGGACTCGGTTTCGGACTCGGACTCGGACTCGGGCTCGGGCTCGGAGACGGTCTCGGTCTCGGACTCGGACTCGGTCTCGATCTCGGTCGCCGTCTCGGACTCGGTTTCGGTCTCGGACACGGTCTCGATCTCGGTCTCGGGCTCTCAACACTCCTCGGCCACGTCAAGCAACGTGACGGCCGATGTGAGTCGGTCGATCCGCATGCGGCGGACCGGCGTCGCTGGTCTGCGACACGTCGGGCTCGTGGCCCAGGTGGTGCGCGTCGACACCCCTGCACGCGGTCGGTCGGGTAGACCGATGGTGCCAAGGCCTGAGTCGAGCTCGGGTCGGAGTCGGATCCACGGCCGCCCGAGCCGGCAATCGCCCCGGTCGATCCGTGCCGTGGGTCCGACCGGCAGACACTCGCATTCCCATCGACTCGACTCGAGCGGGCTCACACCCACTCGGGCGGGAACCGCCGCAGGATCAGGCGGGTGATGGATCGGGGTGGAGATCCGGAGCCATGCGGTCCCGAGAGGAGCATGTAACCCTTGAAGCTCGGGCTCGAGAGCAGGAACTGAAACGAAATGGGAGCCGTCGGGTGGAGGCGTGGCATTTCCCTTGCGGGGCCCAACCGTTGGATCAACTCGTCGAGCGGGATCGCTACGGGCGTCTCGAAGTCCATTCCGATTCCGGCGAGAATGACCTGGCCGCCCGACATCTCTACTTTTTCGAGCCACGCCTGCTGGACGTTGCTGCCGGGAAACGGATCGAGAGCCTCGGTGTCGTTGGCCCGTTGTTGGGCGAATGGACCGATGAGGGCGCGCGCGTGCTCGAAGGAGAATTCGGACTGCAGAAAACCCTCGATGAACGCGAGCAACGATGGAATCCTGGGTGTCATCCGGTTTCTCCTTTCGAGCGACGACGTGAGGGAAAACCCGCCCGCGCCTGCGAGCGCCGCCGATCGACGTATTCCCGCGCGGCGACGACGGCGCTTCCGAGCATAGCGAGCGGCGTGACGTCGCGAACGGGACGGCTCGGAGACGTGCAGCGGTCCCCGAATCGAGCTCGGCCCACGGGCACGGCCGCGCGGGAGTTGCGATCCCGATTGATCGAGCGCTAGCCGCGGGCGGGTCCCGTGCCTAGCTAGCAGGCGCATGGAGAACGACGGAACCCGTGGTGGCCCGGGCTCGGGCATCGGTCGACGGGATCTCGCGCGCTGGCTGGCAGGAGCCGGGTTCGGCACGCTGCTCATCGGGGCGCGGCGCGCGTGGGCGGTCGACCGCATCGACAACCCCCTGCGCGAGTACCCGCGGCGCGACTGGGAGCGCGTCTACCGCGACCTGTACGCCACGGACTCGCATTTCCATTTCCTGTGCGCCCCCAACGACACGCACAATTGTCTGCTGCGCGCCGAGGTGAAGAACGGCGTCGTCGTCCGCGTGATGCCGAGCTACGGCTACGGCCGCGCCTCCGACCTCTACGGGAATCGCGCTTCGGGTCGGTGGGATCCGCGGGCCTGCCAGAAGGGGCTCGCAATGTCGCGCCGCATCTACGGGGATCGACGCGTCCGGTACCCGATGGTGCGGCGCGGCTTCAAGCAGTGGGTCGAGCGCGGCATGCCGCGCGATACGAACGGCAATCCACCCCCCGAGCTCATGCGGCGCGGTTGGGACACGTTCGAGCGGATCGGGTGGGACGAGGCCGCGACGATGGTCGCGCGCGTCCTCGTGGATACCGCGCGCACCTACTCCGGCCCACAAGGTGCGGAGAAGCTGCGCGCGCAGGGATACGACCCCGCGACGATCGAGGCGATGGGTGGCGCGGGCACGCAGACGCTCAAGTTCCGCGGGGGCATGCCGTTGCTCGGTGTCACGCGGATTCTCGCGCTGTACCGGATGGCCAATGCGATGGCGCTGCTCGACGCGCACGTGCGCGGCGTCGGTCCCGATCAGGCGCGCGGGGGACGGGCCTGGGACAACTACTCGTGGCACACGGACCTGCCACCCGGACACACCATGGTGACCGGGACGCAGACGGTGGAGTTCGATCTGAACACGGCCGAGCACGCCGGCCTGGTCGTCGTCTGGGGCATGAACTGGATCTCGACCAAGATGCCCGACGGCCACTGGCTCACCGAGGCGCGCCTCAAAGGCACGAAGATCACCGTGATCGCGTGCGAGTATGGATCGACGACGAACAAGGCCGACCACGCCATCATCGTGCGGCCGGGGGTGACGCCCGCCCTGGCGCTCGGCGTCGCGCACGTCCTGCTCCGCGACCAGCTCTACGACGCGGACGTCGTCAAGCAGTTCACGGACCTTCCCCTGCTCGTGCGGATGGACAATCTGCAAAAACTGCGCGCGAGCGACGTGTTCCCGAACTACCGGCTCGCGCCCCTGCGCAATGCGACGCGGGTGATGGCCGACGGCGAGCAGCCGCCTCCACCCGGGCAGCAGCAGGGGGTCCAGCACATTCCGGCGGCCATGCGCGCGCAGTGGGGCGACTTCGTCGTGTGGGACCAGCGGCGCAACGGACCGGTCGCGCTCTCTCGGGACCAGGTCGGGACGCATTTCGCGCGGACGCGGCTCGATCCGCGGCTGGAGGGAGAGGTCGAGGTCCGCCTGGCGGACGGATCCACCGTGCGGTGCCGCCCGGTCTTCGATCTGGTCAAGCAGTACGTCATGGAGAACTTCAGCCCTGCCCAGACCGAAGCCATCACCTGGGCACCGGCCGCGGCGGTCGAACAACTCGCGCGCGACATCGCGGCGAACAAGCGCAAGACGCTGTTCGCGGTCGGCATGGGTCCCAACCAGTTCTTCAACAACGACCTGAAGGACCGCGCCATCTTCCTCGTCGCGGCGCTGACGGACAACGTGGGCCACGTGGGGGGCAACGTGGGCTCGTACGCGGGCAACTACCGGGTCGCGCTGTTCAATGGGATCCCGCAGTACATCAACGAAAATCCGTTCGATCTCGAGCTCGATCCGAGCCGGCCGGCGCGTGTGAAGCAGTACTGGACGGCGGAAAGCGCGCACTACTTCAATCACGAGGACAAGCCCCTGCGCGTCGGCAATCGTCTGTTCACCGGCCGCACGCACATGCCCGCGCCCACCAAGACGCTCTGGTTCTCCAATTCGAACTCGATCCTCGGCAACGCGAAGTGGCACTACCAGCTCGTCAATCACGTGTTGCCGCGCATGGATCTCGTCTGCATCAACGAGTGGTGGTGGTCGCCGTCGTGCGAGTACGCGGACGTCGTGTTCCCGGTCGATTCGTGGGCCGAATTCCGCCAGCCCGACATGACCGCGTCGCCGACGAACAACTTCCTGCACGTCTATCCGACGAGCCCGCTGCCGCGCGTCCACGACACGCGGGGCGACATCGAGGTCGCCGCGCTCGTCGCCGAGAAGCTCGCGGAGCTGACGGGCGAGGCGCGCTTCCGGGATCTGTTCCGGTTCGTCCGGGAGGGCGAATCGCGTCCGTATTTGCAGCGCGTGCTCGACGCGTCGACGAGCACGCGGGGCTATCGCTTCGACCAGCTCGAGGCTGCGGCCCGCGAGGGCACGCCGACCCTCATGCTCACGCGGACCTATCCGCGCGCCGGTGGCTGGGAGCAGCGCCAGGAGTCGCGGCCGTGGTACACGAAGTCGGGCCGGCTCGAGTTCTATCGCGACGAGCTGGAGTTCATCGGCGCGGGCGAGAATCTGCCGGTCCACCGCGAGCCCGTTGACTCGACGTTCTACGAGCCGAACGTGATCGTCGCGGCGCCACATCCCGCGATCCGGCCGGAGGGACCGGACGTGTATGGCGTTCGGCGGGACGACCTGTCCGTGCACGTCCGGCAGGCGCGCAACGTCGTCCGGCCCTGGTCGGAGGTGCAGCAGACGCGGCATCCGCGCATGGGAGCGGATGGCTTCCGGTTCATCTTCCACACCCCGAAGTACCGCCACGGAGTGCACACGACGCCCATCGATCTCGACGTCGTCGCCGTGCTGCACGGCCCGTTCGGCGACGTGTACCGACACGACCGGCGCATGCCGTGGGTCACCGAGGGGTACGTCGACATCCACCCCGACGACGCGCGCGAGCTGGGCATCGAGGACGGCGATTACGTCTGGATCGACGCCGACCCGGAGGATCGGCCGTTCCGCGACTGGCAGGGGCGGGCGGACGCCTACAAGGTGGCCCGGCTCATGGCGCGTGCCCGCTACTACCCGGGCACGCCCCGCGGCGTGACGCGGATGTTCTTCCACATGTACGCGGCGACACCCGGCAGCGTCCGGGGTCACGAGTCGCGCGCGGACGGCCTCGCGCGCAACGAGAACACCAACTACCAGGCGATGTTCCGGTACGGCAGTCACCAGAGCGCGACCCGGGTGTGGCTCAAGCCGACGCTCATGACGGACTCGCTCGCGCGCAAGCACATCTACGGCCACCTGATGGGGCAGGGTTTCCTGCCCGACTCCCACTGTCCGACCGGCGCGCCGCGCGAGGCGTTCGTGAAGATCACGCGCGCGGAGCCCGGCGGTCTCGGGGGAAGCGGACGGTGGCGACCCGTCGAACGCGGGTTGCGACCGGGCAGCGAGAGCGAGGCGTACCGCCGCTACCTCGAGGGCGGCTTCGTCGAGGGGAGGTGACCCGTGCCGCGCGTCTACAACTGGCAACTGGGCCGCGAAATGGAATACGCCTACGAGGGCGCTCGGCCGCGTCGGCAGTTCGCGGGCGTGTTCGACATCAACAAGTGCATCGCGTGCCAGACGTGCACGATCGCGTGCAAGACGACCTGGACGAGCGGCCCCGGTCAGGAGTACATGCTCTGGAACAACGTCGAGACGAAGCCCCGGGGCTTCTACCCAGTCGGCTACGACGTGGAAATCCTCTCGGCGCTTGGCCCGCAGCGCTGGGACGGCGAGCGATACGCGGGACGCACGATCTTCGAGGCGGCGCCCGAAGGCGAGCGCGTGCTCGGCTGGCGCCCCGACGCGCTCGACTATGCGAATCCCAACATCGGGGAGGACGAGATCGCCGGGCAGATCGATCGGGGCGCCGCCTTCGGCGGCGAGCATCCGCAGTGGATGTTCTATCTAATGCGGACATGCAATCACTGCACCTACCCCGCCTGTTTGGCGAGCTGTCCGCGCGGCTCGATCTACAAGCGTCCCGAGGACGGCATCGTGCTCGTCGACCAGGATCGCTGTCGAGGCTACCAGGAATGCGTCCGGGGCTGCCCGTACAAGAAAGTCTACTTCAATCCGGTCACGGGAACGAGCGAGAAGTGCATCGGGTGTTACCCGAAGATCGAGCAGGGCGAGGCGTCCCAGTGCTTCGCGGCGTGCATCGGCAAGCTGCGGATCCAGGGCTGGATTAGCACCCCCGAGCAGGCGCGCGAGGACAATCCCATCGATTACCTCGTGCACGTCCGCAAGCTGGCGGTGCCGCTGATGCCGCAGCTGGGTCTGGAGCCGAACATCTACTACATCCCGCCGATCCACGTGCCCGAGAGCTACCTCGTCCAGATGTTCGGGCCGCGCGCCCCGGCCGCCGTCCGCGCCTACCGCGAGGCGCGCGAGGATCCGGTGCTGCGGGGCCTGCTCGTCCTGTTCGGCTCGACGAACCGCATCGTTTGGAGGTTCCGCGTCCAGAACGACGTCGCGGTGGCGTACGGCGAGGACGGCTCGGAGCTCGTCCGCGTGCCCGTGACCGAGCCCGTGGTCGTCCGACCGGCGATGGACCGCCTCTACCAGATTCGAAGGGAGAACACGACGTGACCAGCATGGCTGCAGACGCGGGGCGCATCATCGCAATCGTGGGTCTGCTCGCGTGCGGGCCGGGAGCGCCCCGGCGCGAGGGGCCGGTGCGCGTGGAGCGCGCGACGGGGGCCATCCCGTTCGAGGAGCCGCGGGCCGAGGGATGGGACGCGGCCGGCGATCGCGAGATCGATTTGGTGCCGCAGCGCACGGTCCAGCCGATGGCCGCCGAAGGCTCAAGCGGACGGCTGCGGGTGCGCGCGCTGCACGACGGGCAATGGGTCGCGTTCCGGCTCGAGTGGGAAGATCGCACCGAGGACGCGGTGGTGGGAACCTCGCGGTTCAGCGACGCGGTGGCGATCCAGTTCCCCGCAGCACGCGGACAACAGCCGGGGCCCATGATGGGTCACCAGGGCGAAGGGGGCCGCGTCCAGGTTCTGTACTGGCGAGCGGCGTGGCAGCAGGGCGATCCGATGGGCGCGCTGCATCCGAATCGCGCGCCGTGGTTCTATCCGAGCCAAGCCGCAGCCGAGGGGGAGCCGCGTCAGCGACTCGAGCGGCTCTATTCGCCGGCGGCCGAGGTCCGCAATCCGACGCTTCAACGATTCGAGAATCAGCCCGCGTTCCGCGGCGAGGCGGAGGGCTTCGGCACGCTGTCGCCGGCGACGGAGCCGCAGGTGCGTGCACGAGGAGAATACGCCGAGGGGCACTGGTACGTCGTGCTCGCGATGCCCATCGGCGATGCGGCGCGTTCCGTGCTCGCACCGGGTCAGAGCACGCAGGTGGCTTTTGCGCTGTGGGATGGATCCGCCGGGCACGTCGGTGCGCGCAAGCTCTGGAGCGGGTCGTGGCTCCCGCTCGAGGTGGCGGCCGGGGGCGGCACGTGACGGGCGCCGTCCGGGAGCACCTGGAGCGTGCGGCGACGCACCGGGCGCTCGCGATCGCGCTCGCGCCACCCCGTCCGGGGCTCGCGGACGAGCTGGAAGGGCTCGCGGCGGAGGCGATCGCGCCGGCTCGCGCGGGGCTCGAGGCACTGGCGGCGCTGGCAACCGACGGGAACCTCGACGCCGCGTACCACGAGCTCGTCGGCCCGAGCGGGGTCGTGCGGGACAGCGAGTCGGACCACGATCTGCGGGGCCTTTCGAACAAGGGGGCCGTGATCGCCGACATTGCCGGCTTCTACCGCGCGTTCGGATATGCGCCCGAGGAGGAGCAGGCGCTTCCGCTCGATCACATCGCGCGTGAGCTCGACTTCGTCGCGTTTCTGGAGCTGCGGTCCGCGCTCGCCATCGACGATGGGCTCGAGGAGGCGGAGCGAGTGTGCGCGGCGGCCATCGACGCGTTCGTGCGGGACCACCTCGGTCGCTTCGTGCGTTCGCTGCTCGCGCGCGTCGCCCGGTGTTCGGCGCATCCGTTCTACGAACGCCTCGGGACGGAGGCGGACGCGATCCTGGTCGCGTTGTACGGGAATCGGCTCGCGCCGCCCGGCCGCGAGCCGGTGACGCTGCCGGTGCTCGAGCCCAACGGTTGCGACGGCCCCCAGGACGTCCGGCTCTGACGCCGCGCGTCGTCCACGCAGATCGCCCGAGGTAGGCTCGGGCTCGGGGTCGGACTCGGACTCAGGCTCGGACTCGGTCTCGGTCTCGCACTCGGTCTCGGACTCAGGCTCGGTCTCGGGCTGGGACTCGGTCTCGGATTCGGACTCGGGCTCGGTCTCTGACTCGGGCTCGGTTTCGACCCGCCGCGTGTCCGACCGAGGCCGTCAGCCGAGGTGCCGACCGAAGAACCGCATGGTGCGGTCCCACGCGGTCTGCGCCCAGTGCGCGTCGTATGCCGTCGCGGGCAACCGCCGCGGCCCCTGTGCCGTCTCGTTCGCGAAGGCGTGGTGCGCGAGGTAGCGGTAACCGGTGTATGCGACGCGGGCGTCGCGCAGCTTTCCTTCGAGCGCATCGACGCCCTCGAGCGTGAAGAACTGATCCTGCGTCGCCCAGTGGGCGAGCATCGCGGCGCGAATGCGCGAGGCGTCGACGAGCTCGACGGGTGGATAGCCGTACCAGACGACCGCGGCGTCGGCCTCGGGCACATGCACCGCGGACAGCACCGTGAGCGCGCCGCCCATGCAGAAACCGGTCACGCCGACCTTGGGGCAGCCCGCCGTCCGCAGATACTGCGCGGCGGCGCGCACGTCCTGTTGCGCGGCGTCCAGAAAATCGAGGCCGCTCATCAGGTGGTGTGCTTCTTCGGCATCCACGGTCGCCTTGCCCCGATACAGATCCGGGACGAGCGCGACATAGCCGGCCGCGGCGAGGCGTTCGGCGACGCCGCGGATCTGGTCGTTCAATCCCCACCACTCCTGGATGACGACGACGCCCGGTGCTCCGTCGCCACTGCCCGCAAGGAATCCCTCGAGCGTCCGTCCATCGGGTCGCGTCAGCGGAACCGTCTTTCCCATCGCACGTGCCTCCTTTCGATTGGGGTGCGGCATTGGACGCTGTCTCGACACGTCTCGTCAACGGGGGGATCGGCGGGAGCGCGTCGTGACAGCATCACGTCGGCTCGACCGCTTGGGGTGCGGGTTGCGCCCCCGTTACGGCCTCGGCTTCGGTCTCGGACTCGGACTCGGTCTCGGTCTCGGTCTCGGTCTCGGGCTCGGGCTCGGACTC
>JANWZI010000121.1 GCA_025054695.1 Myxococcota bacterium
ACCATCGCGCACCGCTCGCCTCCCCAGGCGGAGCGAAACACAGCGGTGACGCTCACGGCGAGCCTCGAGGATCCCTCGCGTCGCGTCGCGCGGCTCGTGCTCGCCTACCGGCAAGGAACGAGTGACGTCTTTCGGCGCGTCGACGCCACCTTGCGCGGCGCGGGCTACGTCGCGACGCTGCCCGCCGAGGCCGTCCGCCCCCCGCTCGTCGAGTACTACTTCGAAGCGCTCGATGCCTCCGGTCTGCCGATCGCCTCGCGCGGAGACGTCGCGGCGCCGCTCCGCATCGCGGTGCCCGCTCCCGGCGGCTCGGTCTTCGGCAAGTGGTGGTTCTGGGTCGGCGCGGCCGTCGTCGTCGGCGGTGCCGTCACCGCGGGCGTGCTGCTCGCGGGCGGCGAGCAGGCGGCGGGGCAGGGGACGTTCGTCGTCACGCTCACCGAATGAGGCGCGGAGACGGACCCGAGGCGCTCTCTGGCCGCACGCCGCCCGCTGCGGCGGCCGTCCGCGCGCGTCGTGAGGACGGGCCGCGAGGCCGGTCGAGCGGCGCGCGCGTTCCGCGCTTCCCCGAGGTGCACGTCGACGTCGCGCCGAGCGAAGAAGACACGGTCGTCGCGCTGTTGCACCTCGGCGGTGCCCGTGGCGTCGAGGTGCGCGACGCCAGCACGCTGGTGCGCGCGCATCGGACCGATCGCGTCACGCTCGTCGCCGCCTTCGAGGACGAGTGCGCGGCGCGCAACGCCGCTGCACGGTTGCGCGCGCTCGGATGGCGCGGCGCCCGTTTCGGCTGGCTCCTGGGCGATGCCTGGCGCGATGGGTGGCGCGAGCACTTCCGCCCCACGCGCATCGGCGCGCGGCTCGTCGTCCATCCGCCATGGGCGCCCTGGACGGCTGCGGACGACGACGTGCCCGTGTGCATCGATCCCGCCCAGGCGTTCGGCACGGGCACGCACGAATCGACGCGGCTCGTGCTGCGCGAGCTGGACCGCCGGATCGGCGGCGGGGAACGCGTGCTCGACGTCGGCTGCGGCAGCGGCATCCTCGCCATCGCCGCGCTGCGCCTGGGCGCTCGAGGGGCGACCGCGATCGACGTCGATCCCGAGGCGCTCGCGGCCTGCCGAGAAAATGCCCGCCGCAATCGCGTCGCCTCGCGCTTGCGCGTCTGCGCGACACCGCTCGACCGACTGCGCGGACGCTACGACACCATCGTCGCCAACATCGAAGCGCGCGTGCTGCTCGAGCTGGCCGCAGCGCTCACCGAACGGCTCGCGCCCGGCGGCGCGCTCGTCCTGTCCGGCTTGCTGCGCGGCCAGCAGCACGAGATCCGCGCATCGTTCGGGGCCCTACGGCACGTGGCGACCCCCGTCGACGGAGACTGGGTGGCGCTCGTGCTCGCGCGTTGACGCATGGCCCGCCGCATGCCCGCGCCGGAGCTACCCCTAGGCGGCGGCACCGTGCGCCTGGACGCCGCCGCGGCTCGGCATGCCCGTGTGCTGCGCCTGCGCCCAGGGGACCCGATCATCCTGTTCGATGGACGCGGGCACGAGGCCCACGCGCGTCTGCTTGGCCTCGATCGCGATGGGCTGCTGTGCGAGGCGGGCCCCGCGCGCGCGCGGCCGAGCGAGCTGCCCGAGATCGTCCTCGTGCAGGCGCTGCCGCGCGGTGAACGACTCGAGGCGCTGGTGCGTGGATGCACGGAAGCCGGGGTGGGAGCCATCCACTTCGCGCTCACACGCCGCGGCACGGCACGGCCGGACGCGGCGCGTGCGCTCGGACGCCTCGACCGGCTCGAACGCATCGCGCGCGACGCTGCGCGACAGTCCGGCCGATCCGTCGTCCCCGCGCTGCTTCCGCCAGCTCCGCTCGTCGAGGTGGCCGCGCGTGCCCCCGGCGAGGCGACGCGCCTCGTCGCGCATCCCGCCGCGCGCGATGCGACCCGGCTGGGGAGCGAGCCACTCCGCCCTCCCATTTGGCTCGTCGTCGGCCCCGAAGGGGGATGGGATCCCGACGAGCTCGGCTCAATATGTAAGATGGATTACATACCTGTCTCGCTGGGCCCCACGGTGCTGCGCGTGCAGACGGCCGCCGTCGTCGGCGTCGCGCTCGCCCTGCTCGCCGCGCGAGCCGCGTGAGCACCGCCCACGCGGTCCGGCTACGATGCGCCGACGTGTTCGGCTGGCGCCTCGGTCCGCAGCTCCTGGTGGCGGTCCTGCTCGCCGGCTGCGCGAGCGGGCCCCGCGCCGTGCTGCATGCGCGACTGGAGGCCGGAGACGTTCGCGGCGCGCTGGAGCAATACGACCGCATCCGACGCACGGAGGGCGAGCCGGACCCGTGGCTGCTCGGGCAAATCGCTGCGCACGTGCTCGAGCGTGAGGCGCTCGGAGACGACCGCGAGGGCCGTGACGCCGCGTTCGCCGAGCTCGCCATGGCGGGCCGTCTCGGCATCGAGTCGGTGCAGCGCATCGCGGAGCGAGACGATCGCCCGGTCGCCCAGGCGCGCGCGCTCGAGCTGCTCGTGCGCTACGAGCAGCGGTTGTCCATCGCCGCGCCGACCGCGCGGTCCATCGGACGCGCGCTTCGCAGGGTGTTCTCGCCGGGTCACGACGACGCACGCGAGCGGCTGCGGGCGCACCTGCGCTCCGACGATCCGGAACGATTCGCCGCGGCCGTCCTCTCGCTCGATCCGGTCGACGACGAGGGCCGGCTGCGCGAGCTGCTGCTGCACCGATCGATGGACGTGCGCCTGCGCGCCGCGGAGCAGTTGCGCGGGGCGGCGCCCTCGACCGAAGCGCGTCTGGCCCTGACCGAGGCGAGCCGGGTCGATCCCGAGCCCGCCGTGCGGGCCGCCGCGGTGCGTGCGCTCGGCGCGTTCGGCGAGACGGCGTTCGAATCGCTGCGGGACCGGCTCACCGATCCGCACCCCAGCGTGCGTCTCGCGGTCGTCGGCGCGCTGTTCGAATCGGGCGGGGTGCGCGCGGCGGCGGTCGTCGCCGATTTGCTCGAAGCAGGACCGAGCCACGCGGGCGTCGAGGCGGCCCGCCGGCTCGCACGTCACGGGCGCGAAGCGACGGCCGCCCGCGCGTATCTGCTCGGCGCCTTGCACGCGGCCGAGCCGACGGTGCGGGCCCAGGCCGCCGTCGCGCTCTCGACGCTGCCCGACCGGGCCGCCGTCGAAACTCGCCTTCTCGACGCGCTCTCCCGCGAGACGGAGACGACCGTCCGCCTGCAAATCGCCGCGACGCTGCTACGCTCCGCACGTCGCGAGGCGCGACGCGAAGCGCGCGAGGCCCTGCGCGCGATCGCCGAGGCGGGCGGCCCCCCGTCCGTGCGCGCCCACGCGTTGCTCGCCGCGGCCGGCCGCCGCGCCTCGATCCGAGCCCTCGCACGGCTGCTGCGGGACGAGGACGTCGCGCGGCGCCGTCAGGCCGCCGGAGCCCTCACGCGCGAGGCCCGCCGCGCCGAGACCGCGCGCGCGGCGCTCGTCGACCCCGATCGACTCGTCCGGATTCGCGCGGCCGGCGGCATCCTGTTCCTCGCCCATGCGGAGGCCTGACGCCGCACGCTCCGGGTCGCCTCCGGTGCCCTCGACGCGCGCCGAAACCCTCGAGCGCTTCCCCACGCTCGCCGGCTGGGCGGATACCATCGAGCACGATCCGCGCGCGACGATCGTCCCGGCCGGCACCGATCGTCCCGAGGATCCCGTCCGGTGGACGCGGGCCGCGGCGGCGCTCGGTCTGCGGATGCCCGACGTGGAGCTCGGCGAGACGCTCGGCGAGGGAGGCATGGGCGTCGTGCGCCTCGGCGTGCAGCGGTCGCTACGCCGGCGCGTGGCCGTCAAGACGCTTCGCGATTCGGTGCGGGACGAGCGCGCGGCGGCCAAGCTCCTGCGCGAAGCCTGGATCACCGGCGCGCTCGAGCACCCCAACGTCGTGCCGGTCTACGACCTCGGCCTCGGGACAGACGGCCACCCGGTGCTCGTCATGAAGCGCATCGAGGGCATCGCCTGGTCCGCGCTGATCGCCGACGCGCGGCTGCTGCGCGAACGCCACGACGCGACCGACCCGCTCGAGTGGCACCTGCAGGTGCTCCAGCAGCTCTGCCATGCGGTCTCGCACGCGCACGCGCGCGGAATCGTCCACCGCGACATCAAGCCCGACAACGTGATGATCGGACCCTTCGGAGAGGTCTACCTGCTCGACTGGGGCATCGCGCTCGTGCTACCCGATCGGGCTTCTTCAATGCTCGTCGAAGAAGTCGGGGGCGCGCACGAGCTGGCCGGCACGCCCTGTTACATGGCGCCCGAGATGCTCGGCGGCCCGGCGGCCCGCATCGACGAGCGCACCGACGTCTACCTGCTCGGGGCCGTCCTGCACGAGATCGTGACCGGCCAGCCGCCGCACCTCGGCGGCGAGCTCGCCGAGATCGTGGCGAGCATCGTGCGCTCCCGTCCGGCGCTCGGCCCCGACGTGCCCGAGGAGCTCGCGCGCATCGTCGAGCGGGCGATGGATCCGGACCCCGCCGGCCGCTTCCAGTCCGCCGAGCAGCTGCGGCTCGCGCTCGTCGGCTTCGTCCGGCACCGCGGCTCGGTCGAGCTGACGCATCGCGCCGAGCGACTGCTGGAGGGGTTGCAGGCCCAGGCCGCCGCGGCGCGAGACGAGGAGGCGCTGCGGCACCTCGCGGAGCGCTACGACGAGGTGCGGTATCGCTTTCGACACGCGCTCGAGAGCTGGCCCGACAACGAACGGGCGCGGCGCGGGCTGCGCGAGGCGGCGCTTCGGATGGCCGAAGGCGCACTCGCGCGCGGGGACGCCGAGGCCGCGCGTCGTCACCTCGACGAAGTCGAGGCACCCCCGGCCGAGCTGCGCGAGCGCATCGAACGAGCCCTGCAAACCGCGCGACGCGAACAGGAACGCCTGGCCGCCCTGGGCCGACTGCACGACCCGCGCATCGGCCAGCGCACGCGGACCGTGCTCGCCGTGCTCGTCGGCACGATCTGGACGCTGCTCCCGGTGGTGCTCGGGCTGCTCGACCCCGACCTCGACTACCCCTCGATGTTCGCGGTGCCGCTGGTCCTTGTGGCGCTGCTGCTCGCGCTCGGGCGCTGGGCGCGCGAATCGATGACCCGCACGCTGTTCAATCGCCGCGCGGGTTGGGCGGCCGTCGCCGCGTTGCTCGCCCAGTCGGCCTTCACGGCGGCGGGGCTCGCGCTCGGCCTGCCGCCGGAAACCACCCAGCGGTTGTGGTTGCTCGAATGGCACGTCGCCGCGGTCCTCGCGGCCGTCTTCCTGCACGCCGCGCTGCTCGTGCCCGCGCTCGCGTACGCCGCCGGGTTCTTCGTCGCCGCGCGCTGGCCCGAAACGACGTGGGCCGTGATGGCCGCCACCAATGGCGTGCTCACGCTCACCGTCGCGCGCGTATGGGCGCCGCAGGTGCTTCGCGAGCTGCGCGAGCGCACGCGGGATGCGCCTCGACGTCACGGCCCGCAGTGAAGGGCGCGATGGATACGTCGTGCCCGCGACCGAGACCGAGTCCGTGACCGCGGCCCACGTCGTGACCGAGGCCGAACGAGCCCGCCGCGCCTCAGCCGCTCTGATCCGAGACCCGTCGGCGCCGCGCGGCTCGTTCGCGCCGCTGCTGTACCAGCCGATCCGTCCACATCTGACGCAACGCGAGCGGAAGCTGGCGCGCGAGCACGGGCATCGCACCGGCCTCGAGGCCGATCCACAGCCGCGTACCGTCGTGGCGCACGGTCCCCTCGACACCGGCCGCGAGCATCGCCGACTCGATGCGGTACCAGATCGCGACGTCGTAGTCGCGCAGCGGGCCGGGCGGCACGCCGCGCCGAGCCGTCTCTTCGTCCACGAGCGCGTGCGCCCGCGCGGCGTCGATCCCGACGAGCGCGTCGACGTACACGTCGAACGAGGTGACCGCGTGCCCGCGCCACACGCCGAGCTGCACCGCCTCGTAGAGCATCTCGCCGATCGGCTCGCCCGCCTGCAGCGCGCGGCGCAGCCGTTCGAGCCTCGCCTGCGCGACGGCGCGGGCATCCCGATTCGCGACGCCGGGCACGAGCACGCCGCGGTCCCGTGGATCGGCGAGCATCGGCGCCGCACCTCGTCGCCGCAGCCAAGCGGCCTCCACGCGTTTGGGCTCGCTCGGCGCCTGCTCGCGTGCCGGCCGCCTCACGACGTGCACCTCGGGCGGCGTCGCCCACTGCCGAGGTCGGTTCACCGCCGTGCTTGTACTCGCCGCGTCCCCGTGCGTCGAGCGTTTCGGTACGATGCCCCCCGAGCTTCGAGAAGCGCACAACAACGATGCCGTCGGGGCGACCGTCGGGCCGTCGGATCGTGCCGAGCGCGTCTTTCGATGCCCAGCGGACGCCCGAGAGCACAGCCGCCGCAGGGTTGGCTCGCATCGAACGGACTTGCGCGAGCGGGCGAGATCGAGGCCATCGACTTCGTGGACGTTAAGTCGCGAGGCTCGCACCTCACCAAGGAGCAGCGTCTCATCCGGTCTGCCGTGGAGGCCGGGAAGGTCGCTCTTGAACGCATCCCGCCAGCGACCTTGGCAACGCGCGAGGAGGAGCAACCATGCGTTGGGTACGGTCGGGGCAGCTCACGGCGCGCATCTTCGGCCTCGGTCCGTGCTGCGTCGACGTCTTCCGCTCATCCGATACGTCCACCGCGGCTCGCCATCGCCCGCAGCGCCTCGACGGATCCGCCGTGCGCACCATGTCCTGCACGCCCCGGTTCGGACGCACGGCCCGAACCCATGAAAGGCGTCATTGAAGGCAAGCCCTCACGGTCGTAGAAGGGCGGAGTGACCGCGTCGCGCGGTCGCGCTCCGCATGACCCTCGGTACCTTGGCCGTCGAGCTCGCCGAGAAGATGGCGCTCATCGCCGCGGCGGCGCTGCTCGCGGTGCTGCTGCCGCCGTTGCGCAACCGACTGCTCGGAGTGGGGCGGCCGCGCGATCGGTTGGCGGCGGCCGCGCTCGGCCTCGGTCTGTCGATCTGGGGAGCGATGCTCGGCTTCGAGGTGCTCGGCGAGAACCTCAACGTGCGCGCGATCGGAATCCTCATCGCGGGCGTGCTCGGCGGTCCGGTCGCGGGCACGGTCGCGGGCCTGGGCGGCGGCCTGTTCTTCGCGAGCCGCGTCGAACCGGACACGGCGCCCTGGACGCTCATCGCCTCGGTGAGCGACGGCGTGCTCGCGGGCTGGGTCGCCGAGCGCTGGCCACGCGCGTTCGTCGGAGCGCGCGCGTTCGTCGCGGCGACGCTCATCCAGCTCGTGCACCTGGTGCTGCTCGGCGTCGGTCTGCTCGCGGTCGGCTCCTTCGCGCGCTACCTGCCCGCCTGGCCCGCTCACCTGGCCAAGCTCCTCGTCAACGCGGCCGGCGTGACGTTGTTCGTCGCCGTCGCGCGCCTCGTCGTCGCCCGCGAGGAGAGCGCCGTCGCGCTGGTTCGCGCGCAGGCCGCGGCCGACGCCGCACGGCTCGAAGCGCTTCGGCGGCGCATGGAGCCGCACTTCCTGTTCAACGCCCTGAACGCGTTGCGTGCCACGATCCGGACCGACCCGGCGCGCGCGCGTGAGCTCGTCGCGGACCTCGCGGATCTGTACCGCTATCTGCTCTCGCACGCCGAGCAGGCCACCGTCGCCGACGAAATCGCGCACGCGCGGGCCTACCTCGCCATCGAACGCACACGGCTGGGCGACGAGCAGTTGCAAGTCGATACGCACGTCGAGCCCGAGGTGGCGCAGGCGCGCGTCCCGTCGCTGCTGCTGCAGCCGCTCGTCGAGAATGCCGTCCGTCACGGCGTCGCCGCCTGTGACGGAGGCGCAATCCGGATCGCGGTGCGGCGCGACGGCGAGAACCTCCTCGTCGAGGTGATCGACCGCGGACGCCGGCCACGTGCCGCTCTTGCCGACGAAGGCAGCGGAATCGCGCTCCGCACGCTGCGAGAGCGCTTGGTGCGCCAGTACGGCGCCGCGGCCAGTGTCTCGCTCGAAATCGACGCGCAGGGCGCCGTGGCACGCGTGCGGCTGCCCTTCGAACGGTCCGAAGGCCGAGCGCGGGAGGCCGCATGAACGGGCAATCCCCGTTGCGGGTGCTCGTGGTGGACGACGAACCGCTCGCACGGCAGGAGCTCGCGTTTCTGCTTGGAGAGATCGGAGGCGTCGATGTGGTGGGCGAGGCGCGTGACGCGGGCAGCGCCCTTCGAGCCGCCGAGCAGCACGCACCGGACGGCGCGTTCGTCGACGTGCGCATGCCCGGCCCCGACGGTCTCGTGCTCGCCGAAGCGCTCCGCAGGCGCCACCCCGGCCTCGGCATCGTCGTGGTCTCCGCGCACGACGAGGCCCTGCGCGCGTTCGAGGCGGGCGTCGTCGACTATCTGCTCAAGCCCGTGCGGCTGGAGCGGTTGCGCACCGCCGTCGAGCGCCTGCGCGAAGCGCGCGCCCCGGAGCGCACTCCGACTCCGCTCGTTCGCCTCGCCGTGCGACGCAAGGATCGGTGGGTGGTCGTCGAAATCGACGATGTCGTCTGGTTCGAAGTGCGCGACGAGCTCGTCTGGGCCGTGACCGACCAGGACCGTTTCGCGCTCGACCCGACGCTCACCGCGCTCGAACAGCAACTGCCGCCGGGCGTCTTCTTTCGGTGCCACCGTCAGTTTCTCGTGCGCGTCGACCGTATCCGCGCCATCGCCGCGACCGGCACCGGCGGCTACGAGCTGCTCGTCGATCACCCCTCGGGCGCGCGATTGCCGCTCGCACGCGACCGCCTCCGGGCACTACGCGCGATCATTCCGGTGGCGGGCTGACTCCGAGCCCGCGCGCGAACCGGCGGCAGCCCGCGACGCGACGTGCGTGCTATGGTCGCCTCATGTCCGACGCGCCGCGCATGGTGCGCTGTCACAAGCTCGGAGCCGAGTTGCCGGGCCTGAAGAAGCCGCCGTTTCCCAACGAGCTCGGTCAGTGGATCTACGAGAACCTCTCGCAACAGGCCTGGGAGCAGTGGCTGCGCGAGAGCGTGCGCATCATCAACACCTATCGCGTCGACCTGGGCAGTCCCACCGGCATGGATTTCATGTTGCAGCAGCTGCGCATCTGGCTCGGCCTCCAGGAGGGGCAGCTCGCGCAGACGGCCTGGACGCCCCCGCGGAGCAGCGACGAGAAAAACGGCTGACGAACGGAGCGTCGTCGTGCGGACCGCCTTTCGAGCACGGCGCGGCGGACCCGGCGCCCCGTCTCCTCAATCGCCGTGTGCCCACCGCATCGACGAAGCCGGTGGCCGATGAGCCCCATCGAGACGCACGCGACGCGCGACGCAGGCGAGCTCGGATGCTTCGTCGAGCTCGCGCTCGGTGGGCTGCGGCGCGAGTACCCGTGCGGAATCGCGTGGTCGCTGCGCGGCGACACCGATCTGCGTCCGCCCCGCGAGCAGACGCCCGCCTTCTACGGCTGCTACGACTGGCATTCCGCCGTCCACGCGCACTGGACGCTCGTCCGCGCCCTCCGCCACGAGCCCGCGGCGCCGTGGGTCGCCCGAGCGCGCGAGGCGCTGGACCGATCGTTGACGGTGGCGAATCTGCGCGCCGAACGCGCTTTCCTCGAGCCGCGCCCCGGATTCGAGCGGCCCTACGGACTGGCGTGGCTGACGACGCTGTACGCGGAGCTCGCGACCTGGAACGACGTGCTGGCTCGTCGCTGGGCGGCTGCGCTCGAGCCGCTCGCCGCGCTCGCCGTCACGCGCCTGCGCGACTGGCTCGGGCGGCTTCCGTACCCCATCCGCTCCGGCGTCCATTCGCAGACCGCCTTCGCGATGGGGCTGCTGCTCGACGCATGCGACGCGCTCGGTGACGGTTCCACGCGTCGGCACGTGGCCGAGCGCGCGCACGAGTGGCACGGCGCCGATCGCGACCTGCCGTTGCGCCTGGAGCCCTCGGCGGACGACTTCCTCTCTCCGGCGCTCGGCGTGGCCGATCTGATGCGCCGCGTGCTGCCGACCGACGCGTTCGTAGCCTGGCTCGCGCGCGCCTTGCCCACGGTGCATCTCGAACCGGTGCGGTGTCCCGACGCGAGCGACGGACGACTGGCGCACCTCGAGGGGCTGAACCTGTCCCGCGCCTGGATGCTCGACGCCATCGCCGCCGCGCTGCCGGCGAACGATCCACGCATCGAACCGCTACGCCGTATGGCGAGCAAGCATGAAGACGCCGGGCTCGACGCCTTTCGCCACGACGACTACGCGCTGACGCACTGGCTCGGCACGTTCGCCGTCTACCGGCTCACCCACCCGGCGCGTGCGATGCCGCGGGCAAGCACCTGACGCTTCTCGGACCGCGGCGGTCGGTTCGGTGGATGGTATCGCTGGATTCATCGAGCCCGCACCCGTATTCGAATCCGAGTCCGCCAACCAACCACGCGACGGAGTCCGCGAGCTTGCTGTGACCTTGTCCCTCGCCCGCGAGACCTTTCCCGAGGCCGGGGAGCGTGCGAGATTCGCCGAGTCCAGTCGTCGAGACGAGGTGCCGTTCATGTGCCGGATGGTCGCGCTGGGGCTCACGATGCTTCCCGTCCTGCTTTCCGCGTCGTGCGCGTGTAGCGG
>JANWZI010000122.1 GCA_025054695.1 Myxococcota bacterium
GCGATCATCTTGCCGGTGTCGGTTCGCCACGCGCCGACCTGATGGCTGAACGGCGCGTTTTCCCAGCCGCCTGCGAATACGGCCGCCAGCCGCAATCCCGCTCCGCCGGTCAGATACTCGGGCCGCCCGTCGCCGTCGACGTCGCCGAAGCCGCCGGCGGCGAATGCGTTGAGCAGCGGTCGGTCGACCGGATCGGTGATGTCGCTGAGCGGGCCGCGCGAGCCCGAATCGAACACGAGCAGCGGGCGAACGTCCTCGCCGCGCGCACGCGGGGGTTGGCGCCCGTCGACGAGGAACAGCGGCGCGGCGGTTCCCGCGACGGCGATTTCGACCTCGGGGTCGTCGTCGACGTTGGCCATCGCCATCGGGCTCGTCACACCGATGCCGACGAGGGGCAACACGTCGAGCGAGGTGATCCGCAGGGGCCAGTTGGCGTGGATGGGGCCGCCCGGGTGTCGGTGGCCGTCGCCGTGCACGAGGAACACCGGTCCGGCGTTCCGGTCGTCGCCGACTTCCGAGGTGCCGACGGCGATGTCGGGGATTCCGTCCCCGTCCGCGTCTCCGACGGCTGGCGCCGTCATCGAGCGGCCGGGCATCGGCGTGCGCCCTTCGCGCCACAGCTCGGGGGCGACCAGACGCACCGGGAAGCCGGGGTGGACCGAGCCGTCGTGGTCGAAGACGTGCACGTGCCCGTCCCATCCGGCGACGATGATTTCCAGGTCCCCGTTCCGGTCGAGGTCCTCGAGCACCGCGGGCGCGAAGATGCCTCGCTCGACGACGTGCTCCCGGCTCGTGTCCTCGGAGCGCACCTCGGGAAGCCCCACGGGGAAGCCCGGGCGGACGGTCCCGTCGCGGGCGCCCAGCACGTACAGATCGCCTTCGATCGTGGGCACGACGACTTCGAGCGTCCCGTCGCGGTCGAGGTCCGCGATCGCGGGCGTCGCGCCGACGACGCTCGGTCCCACGTCGTCGGCGGGGACGGCGCCCGAGGCGTACGCGCGCGCGCGGAGGTGGTTGCGCGGGTCGGCGGGGTCCAGACCGCGCAGCCGCCCCAGGCGCACCGGATAACCGGCCAGTTGCGATCCGTCGGCTCGGAACGCGTGCAGCAGACCGTCGGTGTCGGCGTAGAAGAGCTCGTCACGACCGTCGCCGTCGACGTCGTAAAAGCGCGGTGGCGCCTCGCCACTGGCCGCGGGGTAGGGGTCCGAGGGGTGACGGACGCCGAGGGCGACCGGAAAGCCGGGAAGCAAATCGGGGTCTTGCACGATCGCGAAGGCGCGACGCGTCTCGCCGCGCACCTCGCCGATGGCGCCGCCGTAGCGCGCCACCGCGCGCACGCGCACGGTCACCGTGTGGCGGTTCTCGGCTTCGGCGGGGTTGTCGATCCGCAGCGACGAGATATCCCAGCGCGCCAGTTCGCCCTCGAGGGGCGCCGTGGCGCCCGTTCCCGAGGCGATCGTGCGGAAGGCCTCGTCGTCGGGCTCGATGCCCGGGGCCCACTCGATCACCCAATCGAACGAGGGGGCACGTCGCGCCGCGATGCGTCCGCGCAGCACGACGGTCGGCGTACGCGTCGGGTCAAGAACGCGGAACCAGTCGGGGCTGATGAGGTCGACCTCGGGGGGGATGCGACCTTCGCGCACGGCCCGCACGGCTGCGTAGGCATTGAGGCGGCCGTAGCCGAAGCGCTGATCCCAGCCGGGACGGCTCGGGTACCAGATGCGCTCGTGGGCGGGGTGCGAAGGTTGACTTTCCGGCACGTGGATGTCGGTTGCGGTCATCAGCAGGATCTGCCGGACCTCCTCGGCCGACAGCGGTGGATCGAGCGGGCCGCCGGGACGCGTCCGCGATAGCCCCTGCGCGTAGACGAGCCCCGCGACGCCGGACGTGACGCCAGTCGCTTCCGACGAACAGCCCGTTCCCGGGGCCGACAGCACGAGCTGGGCGCCGTAGTTGGTGCACGTGTTGAACGCCAGGTAACTGCGGGCCGATTGCGGGCTCGGTCCCGCGAATCGGACCGCGTGCACGTACAGCGTGTGGTTCGCCGTGCCCGGCATGTTGTGATGGCGGCTGTTCTCGTCCGCGGCCGAGGCGACGACGAGGGCGCCTCGCGCGTAGGCGTAGTCGAGCGCGCGACGCATGTACGTCGTGTTGTTGTAGGTGCCGAGCGCTTCCTGGACGACCGAGGCGCCCGAGTCGACTGCGAAGATGACACCTTGCGCGAAGTCCTGCGCGTCGGCGACGAAGCTGTCGGCGACGCGGACCATGAGCAGCCGGCAGCCGGGGCACTGGCCGATGCCGCCGATGCCGTTGTTGCCCGCAGCCGCCGAATCGCGGGCCTCGCCCGTGCCGTGCCCGAATCGCGTGTCATCGTACGGGTCGTTGTCCTCCATGAAGAAGTCCCACCCGCTGATGTCGTCGGTGTAGCCGTTTCCGTCGTCGTCGCGGCCGTTGCTGCACAACCGGATGAGATCCCCGGGCTCGCCGACGCCGTTGCGATTGCCTCCTTCATCGAGGGCTCGTGCGATGGCTTCGCGCGCGTCTCGGTCGCGCCCTGCCCACCAGTCCCGCATGGACAGCGTGCCGTCGCCGTCGAGGTCGAACCGGTCGCCGGAGTGGCCCGAGGGCGGCTGGGGTCTGCAGCGCGGGTCGAGCCCCTCGACGTCGAGCTCGCCGCGATTGACGAAGTACTGCTCGATCAGATCGCGCTCGTCCCAGCGAATGCCGCTGTCGAGCACCGCGATGAGCACGCGCGGATCGCCCGTGCCGAACTGCCAGGCCATGTCGGTCCAGACGCCCGCGCCGTCGTCGTGCTCGTCGGCTCGAAGGCGCGGCAGCGTCTCCGGCGGCGTCCAGGACCAGTAGTTCCACATTCCGCCCGTCTCGTTGCGCCAGCAGCGTCCGCCGCCGGGCAGGCACTGCTCGGCGCCGCCAACGGCGTATCCCCAGTCCGGATCATCCGGCCAGTGCGTCGGGGATCGAAGCTCGGCGGGCGTGACGCCCGGCGGCGGCGGCCACATCGGGTTCTGCGCGAGCGAGGGTGTGGCGACGAGCAAACTGGCGAGCCACGGCGAGGCGGCGCAAGGGGCGCAATACTGTGGCGATGCGCGCATGAGGGGCACGGTAGCGCGAATCGATGGGAACGTGACGAGCGTGTGTGAGGGCCGTCGCATTCGTTGCCACGGTGTTCCGAGCCCGAGACCGATCCCGAGTCCGAGACCGAGTTCGAGTCCAAGTCCGAGTCCGAGACCGACTCCGAGACCGAGTTCGAGTCCGAGACCGAGCCCGAGATCCGAGTCGTGACCCGAGGTGGCGCTCATCCCCGCGCTTGACGTGCGGCCCCCGCCGCGTTCTACATCGGCCGTGACCGATCCCGTCGGCGCGCCGGGCGACGAGCCGCTCATCGACGGTGGGTACATCCACGGTCGTGCGCCCGCGGACGGGGCGTCTCTGGAGGCCGTCGAGATCACGCCGCTCGACTCGCTGGGGGAGCTCGTTCGGCGGGTCCGACGCGCGGCGCAAGAGCACGCCGCGCGCGACATCGACGAGCGCATACGACGGCTACGCGCGTTGCAGAACGCGGTCATGGCGCGGGGCGAGGCGCTCGTCCGCGCCATCACGACCGAGACGGGAAAGCCGGAGGCGGAGGCGTGGCTGCACGAGGTGGTGCCGACGGCCGATCTCGGAGCGTACTGGTGCCGCGAGGGACCTGCGCTGTTGGCCGTGCACGAAGTCGATCTCGACGCGTTCGCCTATCCGGGCAAGCGCGCCGTCGTCGAGCGCGTGCCTCGAGGCGTCATCGGCCTCATCACGCCGTGGAACTTTCCGGCGGCGCTGCCGCTTCGAACGCTCTTTCCCGCGCTGCTTGCCGGCAACGGCGTCGTATGGAAGCCGAGCGAGCACGTGCCGCGTACCGCGGCGATCATCCACCGCGCCATCGTCGAGGTCTATGGCCCCGATCTCGTGGTCCTCGTGCAGGGCGGGCCCGAGGCCGGAGCGGCGGTCGTCGAGGCTGGCCTCGACGCCATCGTGTTCACGGGCTCGGTCGCCACGGGCCGCCGCGTGGCGGAGGCCTGCGCGCGCGCGCTCGTACCCGTCTCGCTCGAGCTCGGGGGCAAGGACGCCGCGGTGGTGCTCGAGGACGCGGACGTCGAGCGAACGGCGCGGGGCCTGCTGTGGGGCGCGCTCGCCAACAGTGGCCAGAATTGCGCGGCCATCGAGCGCGTCGTGGTGGTCGAGTCGATCGCGCCGAAGCTCGAGGCACGGTTGCGCGAGTTGCTGTCGGTCCTCGAGCCGGGCCGCGACTATGGCCCGCTGACGACGGCCGCGCAGCGTGATCTCGTGCTGCGACATCTGCAGCAGGCGCGGGAGGCGGGAGCCCGCGTCGAGGGCGGCGAGGCTCTCGAGCGGCCTGGGCTGTGGATGCGTCCTGCGCTCGTGACCGAGACGCCCGTGGACTGCGGGCTGTGGCAAGAGGAGACCTTCGGGCCGGTCCTCGCGCTGCGCCGGGTGCCCGACGAGCCGGCGGCGATCGAGCTCGCCAATGCGAGTCGCTACGGCCTGACGGCGAGCGTTTGGACGCGCAATCTGGAGCGCGGCGAGCGGGTCGCGCGCGCCCTGCGCGCGGGTGTGGTCGTGGTCAACAACCACGGGTTCACGGGAGCCATCCCGTCGCTGCCGTGGACCGGAGTCGGGGAGAGCGGATTCGGCGTCACCAACAGCGTGCACGCGCTCGAGGTGCTCTGTCGCCCGCGCGCGCTGGTCGTCGACGCGCGCCGTGCCCGCCGGGAGCTGTGGTGGCATCCGTACACGCCGGCGCTGGTGCGCATCGGGCGCGCGATGAACGTGCTGCGAAGACCTCGATCGGGCCTGGTGGCCCGCGTGCGGAGCCTGTTTGCGCTCATCGCCGCCTTCTTGGCGCGCTGGCGGCTGCCGCGCGCCTCCGATCGCGGTGACCGAGCTGGATGACGCTGCCGCGGGGTGCGGCGAGTCCGAGCCGGAGACCAAGTCCGAGTCCGAGCCCGAGTCCGAGTACGAGTACGAGTCAGTCCAAGACCGAGCCGGAGTCCGAGTCCGCGACCGCGACCGAGACCGAGACCGAGCCGGAGTCCGAGTCCGAGTACGAGAGCGAGTCTGAGACAGAGCCAGAGTCCGAGTCCGAGCCCGAGTCCGAGACCGAGCCGGAGTCCGAGTCCGAGTCCGAGACAGAGTCCGAGACAGAGTCCGAGTCCGTATCGGACCTTGAGCTGCGATCGACCAACCCGGGCGCTGCCGTCATGGCTCGAAGTAGACCTCGCGCGCCACCCGCATGGTCCGCCGCGCTCCATCGCGACGTACGACGAGAACGGCTTCGATCCCCGAGGGGCCGCGAAGCAGCTCTGCGGCACGGGCTGCCGTCTCGACGTCGACTCCGTCGACCGCTTCGATGACGTCTCCGACGCGTAGGCCGGCACGCGAGGCCTGCGCTCCGACGACCGCGACGATGCGTGGAGAGTCGACGTCGAGCACGACCGCGATCCCCGAAAGCCGACCGGGGCCGAGCTCGGCCGGGTCGTCCAGGCGCCGTGGAAGGCGCAGGTCGGGGGCTGCGACCGTTTCGCGCAGCCGGGTCGCGACGGGGTGAGTCGAGCGGATCGCGCCGGCAGCGGGGTGGCGTGCGTGCAGAACGTACTGCCCGCGGCCGAGCCCATCGATGCGAAAACGTCCGCGGGGATCGGTCCGCGCGGCCGCGCTCCAGTCGGGTGGGTTGCCGGCCGTCACCTCGGCATCGGGAACCGGATCGCCGCGCGCGTCGAGCACGCGTCCTTCGACGGTCGCGCCGGGCTCCAGCTCGACGACTCCGAGGTCGATGTCCTGCGGGTGCCCGGTGATCGCGCGCACGTGCAACGCGCGACGCGCGGGCTGGTGGCCCTCGGCCCGCGCTTCGAGCCGCAGCGCTCCTCGCCCGACCCCCGACAGCTCGAAGCGACCCTCGTCGTCGGTGAGCGCCCGCAACTCTCGCTCGTCGCTGCGCGCCACGACGATCCCCCCCTCGATGGGTGATCCGTCGTCCGCGCGACGGAGGCGGCCGCGGACGGTCACGCCGGGCCGTAACTGAACGACGAGGCGGCGTACCGGGTGCTCCAGGTCGATCGGCTCCGAAGGCAAATGGGCGGGGTGCTCGGCGCGCACTTGCCACGGTGGGGCCGGAAGCTCGTCGAATCGGAAGTCTCCATCGACATCGGTCTGGACCGTCCGTTCGAACGGTCTGTCCACGGCCAGGCCGACGACGGAGACGCGCGCTCCTTCGATTCCCTCGCCGCGCGGGCCCACGACCCGCCCCTCGAGCCGGCCGCTCTGCTCGTCGAGCGTGAGGACCACCTCGGTCGGCTCGGGTGGGACGACGTCGACCGTGGCGCGTCGGCGCGCGAGGCTTCCGGGTCGCCACGCCGTCACGACGAGCCGCCCGCGCACGGGCCCGAGCTCGAACCGACCCCAGGCGTCGGTCACGGCGAACAGCGGCGCTTCGTCGTGCTGCGTGCGCGCCTCGATCGCGATGCGTTCGAGCGGGGCTCCCCGCGCGTCGACGACGCGTCCGCGTACGATGCCGCCTTCGGCGAGCGTGATCCGCACGTCGCTCACGGTGATTCCGCCGCGTACGAGCAACGGCTCGGAGAGCGTGACCGGATGGTCCGCGTGTCGCGCGACCAGTTGCCATCGGCCGGGAGGCACGGCTGCGAGGCGAAAGCGGCCGTGCGCGTCGCTCCGTGCGCCGGCGCTCGGTCCGTGGCTTGACGCCGACGTCGTGTCGGGACCGGCGACCCAGATCGGAGGCACCGAATCGGTCACGCCGAGCGATCCGACGCCCGGTGTTGCGGCGGAGACGGCGGCCTCGCGAAACACGATCTCGCGCAGCCACCGCAGCTCCGCACCGGGGCCGCCAATTCCCTCGGGGCGGCCCGCGATCTCGAGCGCGGCGCCACCCACCGGCCTTCCGTGCGCATCGACGACGATTCCCTCGACGACGGCTGCGCGCCTCAGCTCGACGCGAAGGGGGGACCCGCCGAGCCGGGCCGGCACGCCGTATCGGGGAACGAATCCGTCCGCGTCGACCGTGAGATAGACCATTTCGTCTCCGAGCTCTCGGAAGTGGAACCGGCCGCGTTGGTCCGTGCTCGTCGCCCGTGGCTCGAGGGCGAGACCGTCCTCGACGGCGACGACCCGCGCCCCGGCCACGGCCACCTCCTCGTCGGCACTCCAGACGACGCCTTCGAGAGACCGACCCGGCCGAAGGACCAGGCGTCGTTCCATCCGCTGCCCGGGCTCGATCTCGATGCCCGAGAGCGGACCGGCCACGCGCCCGCCGCCGCGCGCACGCAATTCGTAGATGCCGGCGGGCACGCTCACTGTGACGGATCCGTCGGGACCCGTCGAAATCTGGCGCGCCGGCCACAGCCCGCTTCCTGCGATGACCACCCGAACGCCCTCGACCGGCGATTCGTGTTCGTCGACGACCCGCGCGACGAGGGTGCCGTCGCGCGTCTCCGCGACGACGTCGGCGCGCGCCCCGTCGTCGTGTCCGGCGTCGGGGCCGCCCGCTGCGATTCGATGCGGGTCGGGTGCGGACCCTGAGTCGGGGCGTTGGGGGCGCCCATTGAGCCCGTGGCGCGGCATCGTGGGCTCGCACGACGAGACGAGCCACGTCGCTGAGCCAACGGCGCCGCCGATTAGGGCGACGAGTCCGCCGAGGGCGACCCCCATGCGCGGCCACCGGCGCGAGGGCGTTCCCGGCGTGGATTCCATGCTACCGAGCTTGCCGCAACGCCGCACGGGTGCTACAGGCGCGGCCGCCTCCGAGGGCACCATGGCGTACGCGTGCGACTACTGCGGCAAGGATCGACAGGCGGCCCACAACGTCAGCCACTCGAACCGAAAAAGCCGCAAGTGGCAGATGCCGAACCTGCAGACGGTACGCGTGCTCGTCGGGGGCCGCGTCCGCAGGCTGCGGGCATGCACGCGCTGCATCCGCTCGGGCCGCGTCGTCAAGGCGGCCTGACCACGGCGGTCATGGCGCTCGATCGGGCCTCGGGCTCGGACTCGGGCTCGGCACGCGCGTGCTGAGGACGAAGTAACTTCTTGGGCGTCGTGAGCCGCAGCACGCGCATCCGCGGCCGCCGTGTGATCGTCCCGCCACCGCCCGGAACCGATCCGCAGGGCGTGGTGCTCGCCTTCACGGTCGCGCCGGAGCACGCAGGGCGCCGGCTCGACGCCTACGTCCAGTCGCGCATTCCGCGGCTGTCTCGGACGCGGGCGCGCGCCATCGTCGAGGCGAGCGCACACCATCCCGACGGCCGTCGCCGGCGCCCCGGAGAACGCGTGCGGGCCGGAGAGACGGTCATCCTCGTTCGGCCTCGATTCGCCGAGCCGCCGGTGCCGTTCGACGTCCGCGTCGTCTACGAGGACGAGGCCCTGCTCGTCCTCGACAAGCCCTCCGGTCTGCCGATCCACCCCACGGCCACGTATCACCGGCACACGCTCACGGCCCTGCTGCGCGAGCGCTGGGGCGAGCCGCCGCCCCGCGTCGCGCACCGAATCGACCGCGAAACCAGTGGCCTGGTCGTGTGCGCACGGACTGCGGACGCGGAACGGTGCCTGAAGCAGGCGTTCGCCGACCGGAAGGTCCACAAGACGTATCTGGCGATCGTGCGCGGATGTCCAACCGAGTCGCAGGGGGTCATCGACGCACCGATCGCGTCCGCGCGCAGCGGCCTGCACGTGATGATGGAAGTGCGGGACGACGGTCCCGCCAGCACGGCCAGGACCCGCTGGCTTCGGCTCGCGTGCACCCCCGTGTGCGCATTGCTCGCGCTATGGCCCGAGACGGGTCGGCAGCACCAGTTGCGCGTGCACCTGGCTCACATCGGCCATCCCATCGTGGGGGACAAGCTCTACGGGCCCGACGGTCCCGCCCTGTTCGTCGAGCACGTCGAGACGGGCATGACGCCCGCGCTCGCCGCCCGCGCGGGCCACGACCGACAGGCGTTGCATGCGTGGCGACTCGAGCTCGTTCATCCGACTCGTGGCAAGCCGGTCGAGTTCCGCGCGGATCCACCGGAGGACCTCGGACGACTCTGGGAGAGCATGGGCGGTGGAAGTCTGCTAGACCACCTGCCGCCGTGATTCGCGCCGCAACGTGTGGGGGATCGATCGCAGGGCTGGCGATGGCCGCCGCCGTCAGCGCATGTGGGGGCGGTTCGGGCTCGGGACCTCGGCCGACGGGTCCGTTCACCGCACAGCACGAGGCGCTGTTCGACGATGCCGTGGACTTCATCGAGACGCCGAATGCGCTCGAGGGCCGCTGGCTGCGCGACTGGGAGCAGGACACGAGCGCACGGGTCTCCGAAGCGAACGTCATCGCGCTGGTCGACGTGCTCGCCGTCCACAGCGACACCGACGTCGAGCGCCGGAGCCGAATTCGAGTCGCCGCCCGCACGGTCCAGGTCTTGCTCGGCGAGCCTCCGGGGAGCGAGCTAGCGTTGTGGGTGGCCGAGGGAGAGCCGGGTTATCCCACCGTCGATGGCAATGCGTCGCGCCTGCTGCAGAAGCGCTTCGTCGCGTTTCTTCGGTGGCAGCAAGTCGACGGCGGTCGCGTACGGCCTCGCTGGCATCTGTCGCCGGCTTCGAGCCAGGTGCTCGCGCGACTGCGGATGCTGATCGACCTTCGTAGCGGGGCCGCCACGGCGCGAGCTGGCACCTCATCCGGCTCGGGCGGTTCGCGAGCCCGTTGACCGATGCGGAGCTTGGCGGGGCGCTCGGGTCCGCACGCGCGTCGTGCGCGCGAGGGGTCTCGGCAACGATCCCGGTTTCTTGAGCAAGCACGGGCCCCCTCGCCGTCTTCAAGCGACGTCGTGAGCGCAGGCGGACCCCGTCGGCGCGCGAGCATCTTTCGGCCATCGAACGCGCCCTTTCCCCGTGTCGTGCCGTACCGCGCCTGCGGCTCGCGGACGTCGAAGATACATCTCGTGCTCTTCGTGCTCGGAGCGTCCGCATGGGTCGATCCCGCTTGGGCACAGACCGATCCGAGCAGGGACCGCGAGCGGGACGCGGCACGGCTGCTGGAGATGGGCCGAAGGATGCTCGACGCGGGAGAGGTAGCCAGTGCGACCGCGTTCTTCCGTGACGCGATCGACGTGCGGCCGGATCTCGCCGAGGCATACGAAGGGCTGGCGAGGGCTCTGCTCGCGCGTGGTGCGGAGCGGGCCGCAGCACGACGGTCGAAGCAGGCCTGGGGCGAAACCCCGGACACGTTCCCCTCATGCGCTTGATGGCCACGCTGCTCGATCGACGCGGCCAGCTCGCCGAAGCGGCACGATGGTTGCGCGAAGTGGTCGCCCGCGTGCCGGACGACATCGAGGCGCAGCGAGCCCGGCTCGACCTGGCGTTGCGTCGTGGCGCGTTCGCCGAGGCGCTCGACGCGTGCCGGGCCGTTCGCGTCCGCCTCCGCGACGAGCCGCGTCGC
>JANWZI010000123.1 GCA_025054695.1 Myxococcota bacterium
GTCCGAGTCCGAGACCGAGTCCGAGTCCGAGTCCGAGTCGGAGACCGAGTCCGAGTCCGAGTCCGGGTCGGAGCCGCTCGCGCGGTGCACCTCCGCGGACCATCCCCCACTTCCCGTGCGCGCCGCGCCGCCTATGCTCGCGGAGCGGCGGCGATGCCCGGGTTCGTCCACCTCCACGTGCACTCGCAGTACTCGCTGCTCGACGGGGCCGCGCGCCTGAGCGCGCTCGTGCGCCGCGCACGCGATCTCGGCATGCCCGCGCTCGCGCTGACCGACCACGCGAACATGTTCGGCGCGATTCCCTTCCATCAGGCCTGCGAGGAAGCCGGCGTCGCGCCCATCCTCGGCTGCGAGCTCGACGTGACGCTCGCCGACCTGAACGAACCGGCGGCGCGAGAGGCGCACCACCTCGTCGTGCTCGCCGCGAGCGACCAGGGCTACCGCAACCTCGTCCACGTCGTCTCGCAGGGATGGGTACGCGGGATGGCCCACGGCACGCCGCGCGTCGATCTCGCGCTGCTGCGCGAACGACGGGCCGGGCTGGTCGCCCTGACGGGATGCCTGGGCGGCGTGCTGGCCCAGCAGGTCCTGCAGCGAGGCCCCGAGGCCGGCCGCAATACGCTCGCCGTGCTGCGCGAGACGTTCGAGCCGGGCTCCCTCTTCGTCGAGTTGCAGGACCACGGCCTGCCCGAGCAGGGGCCGCTCGTCGAGATCCTCGTCGAGCTCGCGCGCGATCTGGGGCTGCCGCTCGTCGCCACCAACGACTGCCACTACGTGATCCGCGAGGACGCGCGCACCCAGCTCGTGCTGCAGTGCATCGGAACGGGCCGTACGCTCGCCGAGGCGCGCCGGCTGCATCACGGCGCCGACGAGATGTACCTCAAGTCGGCCGACGAGATGGCCGCGCGCTTCTCGACGCTGCCCGAAGCGCTCGCCAACACGCTGCGCATCGCCGAGATGTGCGCCGGCCGCGTGCAGCCCCGATCCGCGCCCAAGCTCCCGCGCTTCGCCGTACCCGAGGGGCGGACCGAGCCCGACCTGCTGCGCGAGCTGGCCGAGCGAGGACTGCAGCATCGCCTCGAGCAAAAGCGGCGGCGCCACGAGCCCTTCGACGAACGGGCGTACTGGCAACGGCTGGAGCACGAGCTCGATTGCATCGTTCGGATGGGATTCGCCGGCTACTTCCTCGTCGTGCAGGAATTCATCGTGTGGGCGCGCGATCGGGGCATTCCGGTCGGTCCTGGCCGCGGCTCGGGCGCCGGATCGCTCGTCGCCTGGGCGCTGCGCATCACCGATCTGGATCCGATCCGCTACGGTTTGCTCTTCGAGCGATTTCTCAATCCCGAGCGCGTCTCGATGCCCGACTTCGACGTCGACTTCTGCATGGACCGACGCGACGAGGTCCTGCAGCACGTGCGCGAACGCTACGGGGAGACGAGCGTCGGCCAGATCGCGACGTTCCACCTGCTCAAGTCCCGATCCGTCGTGCGCGACGTCGGTCGGGTGCTTGGCATGACCGCGGCGGAGGCCGGCGCGATCGCGGCGCTGGTGCCCGAGCCCGTGCAAGGCAAGACGAAGAGCATCCGTGAGGCGCTCGAGCAGGAGCCCCGGCTGCGCGAGCGCTACGAGAAGGAGCCCGCCGTGCGCGAACTGCTCGACACGGCGATGGGCCTGGAGGATCTGACGCGGCACGCGGGCATGCATGCGGCCGGCGTGGTCATCTCCGAGGGCCCGCTGTGGGATCACGTGCCCGTCTTCTGCCCGGAGCCGGGCACGCTCGTCACGCAGTACTCGAAGGACGACGTCGAGGCCGCGGGGCTCGTCAAGTTCGATTTCCTCGGCCTTAAGACGCTCACGGTGATCGACCGGTGCGCGCGCCTGGTCTCGGCGAGGCCCGATCGCACCGAACCGTTCCGGATCGAGGACATCCCGCTCGACGATCCGGCCACCTTTGCCCTGCTCGCCTCGGGCGAGACGACGAACGTCTTCCAGCTCGAATCGGCGGGCATGCAGCAGCTGTTCAAGCAGCTGCGCCCCGACCGCTTCGAGGACATCGTCGCCGCGGTCGCCCTGTACCGCCCCGGACCGTTGCAGTCGGGCATGGTGGACGAGTTCGTCCAGCGCAAGCACGGACGCCGACCCATCGACGTGCCCCACCCGTGCCTCGAGCCCCTGCTGCGCGAAACGTACGGCGTCATCGTGTATCAGGAGCAGGTGATGCAGGCGGCCCAGGTGATGGCGGGCTACAGCCTGGGCGGCGCGGACCTCTTGCGCCGCGCGATGGGCAAGAAGAAGCCCGAGGAGATGGCGCGCCAGAAGGCCGTGTTCATCGCGGGCGCCCGCGCGCGCGGCCACGCCGAGGCCGACGCCGAGCGCGTCTTCGACATCATCGACAAGTTCGCCGGCTACGGCTTCAACAAATCGCACTCCGCGGCCTACGCTCTGCTCACGTATCAGACCGCGTACCTCAAGGCGCACTATCCAGTCGAGTTCGTCTGCGCCACCCTGTCGGCGGACCGGGATCGCACGGACAAGGTCGTGCGCACCATCGCCGAGGCCCGCGCGATGGGCATCACCGTGCTGCCGCCCGACGTCAACGAATCGGGCGCGGATTTCACGGTCGTCTACGATCCGAGCGCCGAGCGCGCCGTACGGTGCCCGCCGGACGAGCCGGTGTGCTGGCGCGGCCGGTTGCGCGATCCGATGAATCCGACGATCCGCTTCGGGCTCGGAGGCGTGCGTGGGCTCGGTCAGGCCGCCCTGGAGGCCATCTTCGAGGCGCGTCAAGCCGAGGACGGCACCCGGCAGCCCTTCACCGACTTGTTCGACTTCGCGGCGCGCGTCGACCTGCGCCGTGTCAACCGCCACGTGCTCGAGGCGCTCGTGCAGTGCGGCGCATTCGACGCCGTGCACGCTCCCGCGGGCATCGGTCGCGCACGCCTGTGCGCCGCGATCGACGCGGCGCTGGAGCGGGGCCGGCGCATCGTGGCCGAACGCAATACCGGGCAGACCAGCCTGCTCGGCCTGCTGGGTGCCGAGGCCTCGCGACGGACCGCGTCGCGAGGCGGCACGGACTTCCCCGCCGTCGAGCCGTGGGACCACCGCGAGACGCTTGCGCGCGAGAAGGCGACGCTCGGCTTCTACATCTCGGGGCACCCTCTCGATCGATGGGCGAGCGAGCTGCGCCGCTTCTGCACCGCGACGACGGCGACCCTCGGCGCGTTCCCGGAAGGCGCCGAGGTGACCGTCGGAGGGCTCGTCGAGGATTTCCGCGAGCGCAACGCGCGACGAGGCGGGCGAGTCGCCTTCTTCGTGCTGGACGACGGCCACGGTCGCGTCGAGGTCGTCGTTCGTTCCCGCCAGCTGGAAGCCACGGGGGTGCGCGCGCTGCTCGGTCGGGGAGATCCCGTTCTCGTGCGGGGCACGGTCCAGCGCGATCGCGTCGGCAACGACGAAGAGGGAGCACCCGTCGACGTCGAGCTGCGCCTCGTGCTCGAGGAGGTGCAACCGCTCGCCGAGGCATTCGCGACGCGCGCACGCGCGGTCCGTGTCCAGCTCGCCATCGAACGACTTGACCGGGGGCGTCTCGAGGCGCTGCGCGAGGCACTGCGGCGGCATCCGGGATCGTGCCCCGTGACCATCGAGCTGCATAGCGAAGCCCGTTGGAAAGTGCGCGTCTCACCGTCCGTCCGCGTCGAGGCGAGCGACGAGCTGCTCGCGAGCATCGCACGACTGTTCGGAGCGAAAGTGGCCGAACTGCGTTGAGCGCGACTCGGAATCGGACTCGGCCTCGCGCGCGGAGTCGGACTCGCACTCGGACTGGGACTCGGGCTCGGGCTCGGACTCGGACTCGGGCTCGGTCCCGGCCTCGGTCTCGGACCCGCGGGGCGCATCGCCGCCGTCGCTCGCGGCTCGCGTTCGCAGCCGTCGTCGGCACCCTACGATCTCCTCGAGCTGCGTCGCTTGACAGTCGCCCGGCCGACCCGTATCTGTTTTTCCCCACTTTCGTGGGGAGCCGATTCGGGGATCGTCCAACGGCAGGACGCCAGACTCTGGATCTGGCTATCTAGGTTCGAATCCTAGTCCCCGAGCCAGCTCTGGTCCTTGAAGTCTCGTGGCCCCATCGTCTAGTGGTCAGGACATCGGCCTCTCACGCCGGTAACAGGGGTTCGAATCCCCTTGGGGTCGCCAGGGAGCCGCACGCCGCCGTGCCTCGAAGCATCGGCTCGTACGATCCCGCGTCGCGTCGTCGGCGCGCCGACCCGGCAGCGAGCCGATGCGGCTTGCTGCCGCTACGATCGGATGCGCCCTTCGATCCGGCGCGATGGCCTCTGCTGCCCGAGTCGTTCTACGAGCGTGACGCCCTCGAGGTCGCCGCGGACCTCGTCGGCAAGCTCCTCGTACGCGGATCGATCGTGCTCCGCATCACCGAGGTCGAGGCGTACCGACCCGGCGACAGCGCGAGCCATTGTCGCTCGGGACGGACGGCACGAAACGCCCCGATGTGGGGGCCACCCGGTCGGGCTTACGTCTACCTGTGCTATGGAATCCACTCGATGCTCAACCTCGTCACCAACCGAGACGGCGAGGGCGCGGCGGTCCTCGTCCGTTCGTGCGAGCCGGTTTCGGGTCTGTCCGCGCTGCGGCGACGCCGCCCGCACGCGTCGGGCACCGACCTGCTGACCGGTCCCGGCCGCGTCGCGGCGGCCCTTGGCCTCGATCCGAGCTGGTCGGGGCATCCGGTCTTCCTACCCGGAGGCCTCGAGGTTCGCGATGGACCGCCGCCCGTGAGCCTGCTCGAGGGCGCGCGCATCGGCATTGACTACGCGCTTCCCATCCATCGTGAGGCGCCCTGGCGCCTCGCCGACGCCGGATCGGCGTGGGTCTCCCACCGCCGTGCGCTCCGACCGCGGGCCTGAACGATGCAGTCGCCGCAGACACCGCGGACCACGTCGGTCGCCGTCACCCGCGGCGTGCGCGTCGCGGTTCGCAGTCAATACCTCCCGTCACGCAGCAATCCAGCCCAGCGGCACTACGCGTTCGCGTATACGATTCGCATCACCAACGAGGGCGAGGCGACGGTCCAGCTGTTGACGCGTCACTGGATCATCACGCACGCAGACGGCCACGTCGAGGAAGTCCGAGGGCCCGGCGTCGTCGGTCACCAGCCGGTGCTACGACGCGGCGAGTCGTTCGAGTACACGAGCGGCTGCGTGCTGCGTACGACCCGAGGAACAATGCAGGGCAGCTATCAGATGGTCGACGAGCACGGACAGCAGTTCGATGCGCAAATCGCGGAATTTTCGCTCGAGATGCCGCACTCGCTGAACTGACCTCGCCAGGCGAGCGCACACGACGGCCTCGGAATGGGGCTCCGACTCGGACTCGGGCTCGGTGTCGGGCTCGTGGCCAGTCTCGGGCTCGGACTCAGGCTCGGGCTCGGGCTCGGACTCGACGTCGACACCGGTCGGAGCCCCCGCCTGCCATCGCGGCCTCGAGATTCAGCGCACGAGCCGCTGACTCGCGTCCCAGCGCGCCTTGATCGCGCGGTACGTCGCGGCCGCCGCCTCTCCGATCTCGAGCGCGCCCGCCTCGACGAGCCGATCGCGAACCTCTTGCGGCGTGCGCCCCCAACCGCGAGGAAGCTCGATGCGATCGCCCGGTGCAATGCCGCCGAACGCCTCGGCATCCTCGAGCGCCCACAGACGCTCCGCCGCCAGGAACTGCCCCGCGGCCCGACGCACCTCTGGCGTGACCGTCGCGGGCAACGCAAAGACCTCGTAGAGCGCGACGACCGTCGCCGGAAGCGTCATCGCGCGTCGCATCGCGGCGAAGGCGGCGCTCGCGACGGGGATCTCGGCCAGCTCGATGCCCGCGATCGCCTCTCCCTCCGCCGCGCGCACGGCGCGCTCCATCGCGTCGGCGTGGCTGCGCGTGACGGCGGCCGGTCGGGCACCGGCGTCCAGCAGGGCGGTGACGACGAGGAAGGGACGCGGATCGGCTCCGCTCATGCCGTCGCAATGTGCTCCGAACCGCGCCGCGCTTCAACGCGCATCGTCGGATCGCCGCGCGTGCCTCGTTCGTGGTACCGAAACACCGGGCCATGGACGTGATTCTGGTTCCCACCAGCGTCTTCAGGATTCCCTCCGAGCTGCGCGTCGGCGCCATCGTGCACGACGGCGCGGCCGATCTGCGCTTGTGGCCGGGGCCGGGCCCCGATCGCGAACTGACCGAAGCCTGGGGAGACGGACTTCAGCAGGCACTCGACGCCGAGCTGGCGATGACCGGTCGTGCGGTCCTCGAGACGGGTCAGTGCGTGCGGGTGCACCACGGTCGGCTGCACTGCGATTTCCTCTGCTGGGTCGTCAGCCGCCCACCGGAGCCCGGGGTCGCGCGGGCCCCGGCGCCGGACCGCGACGCACTGATCCGCTGCATCGACGCGGCGCTCGCCTTCGTGGCCGACAAGGACGTCGTCCGCGTCGCCTTCCCGGCCCTCGGCGACGGACCGGGTGCCATCGATGCGGCCGAGCGGCTCGCGCTGATCGCCGACCGGGCGCATGTATTCGACGAGCGCCGCTATGCGGCCGGACGAGCCGAAGTCATCGAACAGGTCCTGATCTGCGAGCCCCGGTCCGAGGTGCTCTCGGCGGCGCGCCGACGCCTCGGCACGACTGCCCGGACCGCCCCGGCTCCACAGCGCCGCGTGGTCGAAGAGCCCGACTCGATTTCTGAGGGCCCGCGCACGGCACGCCACGGCGCTGCGCCACGCGCCTCCGGCCACACGAGCGCCCGTCACGTCCGCGGCCGCCTCGACCCCGCCGCCTTCGAACGCATGCGAGAGGCGAGCGTGCCGTACGACCGGACGCGACGCTACGCGCCCGGCCAGTGGCTCCGGCACGATCGGTTCGGCATCGGTCACGTGGACGAGGTCGCCCCGGACGGGGGCACCATCCTCGTCACCTTCGAGGACGGGGAGCGACGGCGCATGCTGCACGGCCGCTAGCGCGCACCGCGCGGCGCAAACACCCAAATTCCGACACGCCCCGCTCGAACCGACGCGGCCCCGGTCGCCGCGCTGCGCTCACTTGGCGCGGTAGACGATCATGCCGTGGGTGAGATCGTACGGGCTGAGGGCGACGGTGACGCGGTCGCCGAGGATCACGCGGAGTCGGTTCTTGCGCATGCGTCCGCACAGCTGCGCGCGCACCTCGTTGCCCATGTCGACCTTCACCTTGACCTGCCCGCCCGCGTACACGTCCGTCACGACGCCTTCGAGGCGAATGTGGTCGTCTCGACTCATGCAGTGGGTGAAACCTAATACGGGTCGCTGATCCTGTCGAGCCGATGCCTCGCACCGACTCGTTGACCACACGGGGCGTGGGCGCTACGCGCCGGCGCCCGTGGTCCTCGAGATCCATCCCGAGCACCCGGAGCCCCGCAAGATCCGCCGTGCAGTCGAGGCGCTGCGCGCCGGTCACGCGATCGCGTACCCCACCGACACCGTCTACGGCCTGGGCTGCGACATTCTCCAGAAGCGAGCGATCGAGAACGTGCAGCGCATCAAGGGCGTCGGCCCCGACCACCCGCTCGCGTTCGTCTGCGCCGATCTGTCCGGCATCGCGCGCTGGGCCGTCGTCGACAATCGCGCCTACCGGCTGCTGCGGCGTGCGCTTCCCGGCCCGTACTGCTTCATCCTCGAGGCGAGCCCCGAGGTGCCTCGCCTGCTGCACGTCCGCAAGCGCACGGTCGGCATCCGCGTGCCCGATCATGCGGTCGCCCAGGCGCTCGTGCGCGAGCTGGGCCATCCCATCGTCTCGACGAGTGCGTCGCGGGGCGACGAGCCGTTCGTGGACGCGCGCGAGATCGACGACGCGTTCCCCGGGCTCGAGCTGGTGCTCGACGGCGGGCCGGGCGGCACCGTTCCGTCGACGGTCATCGACTTGACGGGCCCGGAGCCCGTGATCGTGCGCCAAGGCGCGGGCGACGTCGCCCCCCTGCTCGGCTGAGGACGGCTGCGGGCAGCGCAGACCCGCATCAGGTCTCCGCAACCCAGACCGACTCGCGGTCGGGACGGAGCTCGATAGCCGTCGTTGCCCGAGGCCGAGTCGGAGCCCGAGACCGCGACCGAGCCTGAGCTCGAACCACCGTCAACCCACTTGGCCGCCGCTGTGAGTCCAGAGTCCGAGCCCGAGTCCGATTGCGCGGTCACGCCGATCGAGCGCCGCCGTCAGAGCCAAATGGCGGCGGCGACCCCGACTGCGACGACCGCCAGAAGAAGTTGGAGCGGAATCCCGACGCGCAGGAAATCCGAAAAGCGGTACCCCCCGGGTCCGTACACCATCAGGTTGGTCTGGTATCCGATGGGCGTCGAGAAGCTGGCCGAGGCGGCCATCATGATCACGAGCGAAACCGGCACGAGCCCGATCCCGGCGGCTTGTCCCGCCTCGGCCGCGAGCGGAAACATGAGCGCGGCGGCCGCGTTGTTCGAGATGAGCTCCGTGAGCAGCGTGGTCGCCAAGTAGATCGCCGCCAGCGTGGCGACAGGACCGAGGGGCGCCGCCAGCTCGACGAGCGCGCGCCCGAGCGCCGCCGCAGCACCCGTGTGCTCGAGGGCCGCTCCGACGCCGAACGCCGAGCCGATGGTGACCAGGATGGGCAGATCGACGGCGCGCCACGCCTCCTGCCGGCCGAGGCACCCCGTGGCCAACATGGCCGCGACGGCGAGCAGCGCGGCGACCAGCAGCGGCAAGATCCCGAGCGCGCTGAGCGCGACCATCGCGGCCAGAATCGCCAGCGCGAGCCACCCGCGCTCGTGCCGCGGCGGGGCGCCCCCTTCGACCTCGGTGATCAGCGCGAACGCGCGATCGTTGCGCCAGCGCGGCAGGAATCCGGGCGGAGCCTCGAGCAGCAGCACATCGCCCGCGCGCAGCACGATGTCGCCGACCTTGCCGCCGACCCGCTCGCCGTCGCGATGCACGGCGATGATGGCGGCGCCATAGCGCGTGCGGAATTGCAGATCCCGAACGCTGCGACCGGTCAGCTCCGAACCTTGCCCCACAACGGCTTCCAAGAGCCGGCGGCTCGGCCGCGGCACCGCGAGCTTGTCCACTTGATCGGTCGCGGGCACCAATCCGCGGATGCGGCGCAGATCGACGACCGAATCGACGACGCCGACGAACAGAAGGACGTCGCCGCCGCGCAGTCGCGTCTCGGGCCCGACAGCCGCGAGCACCTCGCCGTCGCGTTCAATCTCGACGAGGTACAGCCCCGGCAGGTGACGCAACCCCGCTTCCTCGATGCTCTGACCGACGACCGCGGCATCGGGCTCGACCCGCATCGCCACCGTGTACTCGCGTGGCCGCGTCACGGACGCCTCCGGGCCCGCGCGGTCGCGCAAGAGCCGCGGCGCGGCGAGGACGACGTACGCGATCCCGACGAGCAGCGTCGGCAGACCCAGCACGGCGATGTCGAACATCCCGAGGTCCAACTCCGGCTCGCGCCGCCGCGCCAGTCCGTAGACGACGAGGTTCGTGCTCGTGCCGACGAGCGTGCAGGTACCGCCGAGGATCGACGCGTAGCTCAGCGGCAGCAGCAGGTGAGAGGCCGCGATCCGGCACCGCCGCGACCAGTCCAGAACCACGGGCACCATCATCGCCACCAGGGGCGTGTTGTTGACGAACGCGCTGACGGCGGAAACGGGAAGCATCATGCGCAGCAGCGCGCCGCGCGAACCGCGGGGCCGCCCGAGCACTCGGCGCAGCAGCAAGTCGAGCCCACCGGTCGCGCGCACGCCGGCCGCAACGACGAACAGGGCACCGACCGACAGCAGGCCCTCGTTGGCGAAACCGGCGAACGCGCGCTCGAGCGGAACGAGACCCGCCGTCACGAGCAACGTCAGCCCCGCCGTCAGCACGACGTCGGGCGAGGCCACGTTGCGGGCCAGCGCGACCACCATCGCGACGACCACGGCGAGCGTCGTCCAAGCCTGCCAGTCCACGCCGCGTGACCCTAGCGCGGAGCGCGCGCACGCCAAGATGCGGGAATCGGAGACGACGTCGTGGTGCGCCGCACCGGGCCACCCGGGACGCCGTACGCTCGTGTCGATCGTGGCGCGGGGGCGCACGAGTCCGAGGCCGACTCACAGCGACGGACAGGTCGATTGCGCCCTCTACTCCGTCTCGGACTCGCGCTCGGACCCGGGTTCGGACTCGGAGTCGGGCTCGGGCTCGCATCACCCCTCCGCCACGTCGAGCATCGCGACCCCCGCTGTCAGAAACGGGAGCGGGAGCCTCGATCGAGGAGCCGGACCACGGCCGTCACGCAACGAAGAAGCCAACGGAGTGCGATTTCACCAGCCT
>JANWZI010000124.1 GCA_025054695.1 Myxococcota bacterium
GCGGCCGCTTCCGTCGCACCCTCGTCCTCGTGCAGCACCGTCGCCGCGCGCAACAGCAGATCGGAGGCGAGCGCGAGGTCGGTTCGACGGACGCGCTTGACGGCCTCTTCGAGCGCCGCGACGTACCGCTGCGTCCCACCGGCGCGACGCGCCAGAGCACGGCACCGCGCGTGCGCTCGGGGGTCGGCCAGGTCGCACGCGAGCGCCTGCAGCGCGCGCTCGAGCGCCTCGTCGGGTCGGTCCATCGCATCGGCGAGCACGGCCACGGCCTCCCAGAGCCATGCCGCACGCGCCTGCTCCGAGGTCGTACGAGCCAGACGCGCCTCGATCGCGCGAAGAGCCAGCGGTGCGTCCGCGAGCTGGAGGGCCGAGGCGACGAGCGCGCGCGTCTCCTCGTCGTCGCCCGCGGCCGCCTCAAGCGCGGAAGCGAGAAGCTCGGCGGCCTGCTCGTCGTGCCCCCGGCTCGCCGCGATGCGATGCAACGCGTACAGGACCGCCGCCTGGCCCCGCGCGGTCTCGCCCTGCCTGCGGAGCACGACGAGCAGCGCGCGGTACGCGCGCTCGGCGCGATCGAGCTGACCCGCCTGGTGCGCGAGCGATCCCAGCAGCGACAAGGTCGCGGGGTTGCCGACGTCCATCCCGATGGCCACATCCAGCTCGTCCAGCGCCTCGTCGAGCCGTCCGCGGGCGCGCGCCAAGCGCGCGATCTCGACGTGCACCGCCGCGCGCTCCGGGTTGCGGCGCCGGCCGAACCGCTCGAGCAGCGCTCGCAGCACCGATTCGGCTTCGTCGTAGCGTCCATGTTCCGACAAGGCGCGGGCATACGCGAGCTGTAGAGAGCGATCGGACGCCTCGAGCCGCGCCGCCGCCTCGAACAGCTCCAGCGCGATGCCGTACGTGCCCTGCGACCCGCACCAGGCCGCGGCCTCCCGCGCCGCCTCGAGCAGCGCCCCGGCGTCGAGGTGCGCGACGCTCGCCGCGAACAGCGCGACGAGCGCGTCGTGACGTCCGGCCGCGCGGTACAGCGCCCCCAATCGTTCCCGAACCCTCGCGTCGGCCGGCGCCTGTCGAAACGCAGCCTCGAGCACGGCCGCGGCCTGCTGCAGCGCACCGGTCGCGACGTGCACTTCTGCGAGCCGCAGCCGCACCTCCGTCGCCTCGGCCTCCGAAACGAGCTCGAGCAACCGCCCGAGTGAGGCCGCCGCTTCGACGTGCTCGCCCCGCGAACCGTGCAACCGCGCGAGCGCGTCGTGCGCGGCGACGACGAGGGACCTGTCCGCGCCGAGCGCCAGCACGCGACGCCAGGACGCGATCGCGCCGAGCACGTCGCCCAGGTCGCGCTCGCGCATCCCGGCGAGCCGGGCGTGCATCTGCGCCGCACGCGCCGGATCGATGGCCTCGAGCCGCTCCGCCTGCTCCACGAGGACGTCCTGCAGTCGCCGGAGCTGACCTCGTTCGCGCAGCAGCGGCTCCAACGCCGCGAGCGTCTCTTCGTGACCGGGCGACTCGGCAAGGTTGTCGAGCAGCGCCTCCACCCGTCCCGCTCGCCGCTCCAGTTCCCCCGCCGCGCGGGCGAGCGCGAGTCGCGCCCGGAAGCGCGCGGGGCCGTCCGGAGCGAGCTCGACTTGACGGCGCCGCACGTCCACCAGCTCCTCGACGCGACCGGCCTGCTCGCACAGCTCGGCGATGCGCTCCAGCCGCTCGACGTCCTGCGGCCCACCCGTCAGCAGCGCCCGGTGCAGCGCGATGGCCCTCGCGAGGTCTCCGTGCTCCCGCGCGAGGGTGGCCGCCCGCTCGAGCAACGCCGCGCGCTGCTCGCCTTCGATGGGAAGCTCGGCGGCTTCCTCGAGCAATGCGACCGCGCCGCTCGCGTCGGCGGCGTGCATGCGTCGGTCGACCTCGGCCTCGAGAACCTCCAACGCGTGACGGCAGGCCTGCCGGGCTGCCCCGAAGTCTCCGGATGCCGCTGCAGACCGGGCCGCGCGCGTGGCCTCTCGCCACAGCCGGCGCTCGACCTCGGCCCGTGCCGTCTCGTCACCGACCGACCTGGCCTGCGCGGCCGCCTCAGCCAAAGCCGGTAGTGTATCGTCCGACAGATCGGCGATCCGAACCCAGGCGTCGACGAGGCGCCGCTCCGGACGGCCGCGGGACATCTCGACGAGAGCGCGCCAGCTCGGGGCGTGGTCGGGCTCATGTCCGACCGCACGCCACAGCGCGGCGCGCGCGCGTTCCAGATCGCCGACCCGCTCCTCCCACCAACGCGCCACCCAGGCGTACAGCTCGCGTCCGAGACGGGGCGGAAACGAGGAAACGGACGCGAGCGCCGCCTCGAGCGCCTCGACGGCGGGCTCGGCGAGACCTTGGGCCACCGCCCGCCGCTCGAACGCGTCCACGAGGGACGAATCGAGCCGCGCGCCGGCGACCGCCGTCGCGACCAGCGCCTGCGCCGCCACGTGAGGCTCTCCGGCGTCGAGGGCGGCAGCGACGAGCGCTTCGGCCACGTCCGGACGCGCCGGATCGAGGCCGTGCAATCGTTGCCAGGCACGCACCGCTCCCGCTGGGTCCAGTCCGTCGCGCGCCGACTCTTCCGCGTCGCGGCGCCACAGACGGCGCAACGCGATCGGATCGGTCCCGCTCGCTTCGAGCGCGGCGGCCGCCTGCCGGACCGCCTCGAGCGCGACGCGCCGGCCCGGGACGTCCTCGGCGAGGCTCCACAGCTGCGCTTCGAGCACCTCGTCCGCGGGCGCAAGCGGTAGGGCCTGCGCCAGCCGTCGCAGCGCCTGGGCCGGACCGGCGCCGTGCTCGCGCTCGACGTGCGCCGCGCGTCGCAAAAGGGCCACGCGATCGGCTGGATCGCTGCGGACCTCCAGCCGCGCATCGACGAGCGCCCGCCACGCATCCCAGCGCCCGCGGCGCTCGTGCGCCTCGGCGAGGGCGTCGAGCGCGCGCGCGCGAACGGAAGGCTGCTCGGCGATGGACTGGAGTCCCTCGAGCGCCTCGGTGCGATCCGGATCCAATCGGAGCGCCTCGACGAACGCCGCGACCGCCTCCTCCGTTCGCGATGGCTGCCGCGCATACAGCCCTCCGAGCCGGGCGTGCAGCTCGGCCACACGATCGCGCTCACGCGACGCGGTCGATTCGAGCAGGGCTGCCGCCTCCTCGTCTCGTCCTGCGCGCTCGAGCAGCCCGGCGAGCGCCTCGTCCTCGCCCGAGTCGGGCCCGAAGCGCTCGCGCATCTCCATGCGCACGCGAATCGCGCCCGGTACGTCTCCCAGTCGCTCCGCGAGCCCGCGCGCGGCTCGCGCCAGATCGGCCCGTGCCACGACGGCGGGCACCGTCGTCACGCTCGCCCTGGCGAGCAGCGCGTCGACGAGCCGCCCCTCGTCTCCGAGTCGTTCGCACAGCTCGATGCGGGCCGTGTGCGCCTCGAGATCGTCGCGATCGCGCTCGAGCCGGCTCTCCCACAGTGCGATGGCGCGCTCGACTCGGCCGATCGAGGCTGCCAGACGCGCCGCCGCGCTCAGAGCCGCGCGCCGGTCGGGCTCCTCCGGCTCGATGGAGGCCAGACGCTCGAGCACTTCGAGTCGCTCCTCGTGCCGGTCCGTCTCTGCGTACAGCACGGCGAGTCGGCGGCACGCCGGAACGAGCGCCTCGATGGGATGGGCCCCGTCGACGGCCAGCACGCGTCGCAGCAGCCCGATCGCCCCGTCGCGGTCCCCGAGCGGACCGCGGCGGATCTCGGCGGCCTCGAGCAACAACGAGGTTCGAAGCTCCGGTCCGCTCGCCACCTCGGCCGCTCGTTCGAGCGCCTCGACGTGCCGCAGGGCGTCGCCGGTGCGCGCGGCGATCTCGCGAAGTCGTTCGCGCGCGTCGCGCGCGCCCGGATCGAGCCGGAGCACCGCGGCGAAGTGCTCGTGCGCCTCGAGCACGCGTTCCTGCGCGAGCAGGCGCTCGCCGGCTTCGCGGTGCAGCTTGACGCTCTCCTTGCGGTCGGCCAGCTCGATCGCGGTGCCCAGCGCGCGTACGACGTCGGTCTGCCGGCCGTCGGCCTCGTAGCGCGCGCGCAGAAGCGCCAGGGCCTCTCGACGAACCTCGGCGGGGGCGTCGCGGCTCTGGCTGATCCGCTCCAGAAGCGCGACGGTCTGCTCGGAGCCGTCCCCGTCGCCGAGCGCCCGTTCGAGCTCGTCGAGCGCTGCCCGCGCATCGCCGACCGCCTCGAGCAGACAGAGCGCGATCCGACGCCGCACGGCGAAGGCCTCGGGTCGAGCGAGCCGTTCGAGCCGGCCACGCCACAAGGCAATGAGCTCCGTCCAGCGCCCGTGCTTTTCGAGCAACCGCTCGAGGCTGGCGGCGAGACCCGAGTCCTCGGGGCGCAACGCGGACAGCGCACCGAGGTAGCGGATCGCGCGGTCCGTGTCCCCGGCGAAGTCCTTGGCAATGCGCGCCGCCTCGTCGAGCAACGCCGCGCGCCGTGGCCCGCCGGCCACGGACTCGATCGCCCGATCGTACAGCGCCAGCAGCCGGTCCCAGCGCGCTTGAGCCGCGTACAGCACCGTCAGACGCTGAAACGCCCACTCGGCGTTCGAGTCGATCGCGAAGACCCGCTCGAGCACCTCCGTCAGCTCGGGCGCCGTCTCGCCGAGCCATTCCTCGTGCCACTGCGCCGCACGACGGCCAATGGCAAGGGCGAGGTCCTTCGGAAGATCCGCGCTGAGCGTCTCGCGATACAGCTCCGCCACCTCGTCCGGCCGCTGGGCCGCGGTGGCCAGATCTTCGAGGCGATCCCACAGCGCGTGCTTGTCGGGAGCGCGGCGCACCGCGTCGAGCGCGGCCGCGAGCGCCTCGTCGGGCGGGCTCGTCGTCATGGGGCCGCCGAGGATACCAGCGGCGGGCGCGCGGCGGATCGCCGCGAACGTGCGCGCGTGACGTCAGGGCACGCGGAACGTGACGCTCGCTGCCGCCTCCCCGACGACGATCGTGCCGGTTGCCGAGGCCCCCCGCGCCGTGCGGATGGTCACCGAGTAGGTCGCCGCGGGCAAATCGTAGAGGACGAAGCGCCCGGCCGTCGTCGTCGCGGTGCCCACCAGCCCACCGGGGCCGAAGATGGAGAGCGTGGCGTCCACGGGACGTCCGGCCGCGTCGACCACCCGACCGCTGGCGACCGGCGTGCGCCCCACACCGAGATTGCGCGTGGAGCCGGTCGCGGCGCTCGTCGACGGCGACGTGCCCGACGTGCCGGTCGTCTGGCTCCGCGTGGCGACCGCGACACGTGACGCCGGGACCCCGGAGCTCGATGGTGCCGTCGACGACGCACTGCCGCCCGCGGTGGCAGCGGTGCCCGGGGAGGGTGCGCCGGTTCCCGGCGAAGGCGCACCGCCGCCCGACGCGTGCGCCGCCACGACGCCGGGCGCGACGCGAACCGTGCTCGCCGCAGATGGAGTCGGGTCAGAGGGACGCTCGCCGGCAACGCCGCCCGAAGAGCCCGCTGGAACGACGAACACGAGGGAGATTGCGCCCGCGGCGGGGACGTCGACCACACGTGACGCAGGCGCGACCCCACGCGCCGGAGCGACCGACACCGTCCAAGCTCCCGCCGACAGATCGAGGGCACACCCGCCGGCTGCGGTGATGCAGCTGCGTTGCGTGGACCCCGAGACCGCCCGCACGTTCGCCTCGACGGGGCGACCGGCCGCATCGGTCACGCGGACGCGAACGGTCGCGTCCGCGAGCGCGGCACTCGGCACGAGCAGGCCCATGGCAAGTGCCCATCCGCGCGTGAGGCGACTCCAATCCCTCGTCATTCAGACCCTCCGGCGAGGCTGTGGACGGCCACACGGCGAGCTCGATTCACGCGTCTGCCCGCGTGGGGCCGACCGGCCCTGCCCGCAGCGTCCGCACGGCGCCGAATCGATGACGCAAACGCGGCGGCGGGGATCTTCCCCCGTCGAACCGAAGCGGCTCATGGCTCGAACGCCTCCCGATACGCGGCGCGGGCCAGACGGCCCACCGCCCTCTGCGCGCCGCTCAGAAAAAAGTACACCGTTCGCGTCTCGACGGGACGGGGCACGTACGTCCAGGGAATCGACGGATCGCCGTTGAGGCCGTCGGCCCTGCCCCTACCGACGAGCACCGCCGCGCCGACCGCGACGTCGTAGCCCGCCGCCCGCAGCCCCACGGCGCCCGAAAAACCGATCTGGTCGACGTGCGCCGGCCGATACGTGTTGGAAGGACCGTCCAGGTCGGGCGCGGCCGACCGATTGGTGAAGACGCCGAGCCGGAGAGGCACCCACTCGAACAGGACGGTGTCCAGCCCGACGGCGGCGTCCAGCACGGGCTCGGCCCACCACGTCGAGGCGAACAGGCGTCCCGGAGACGGAGCCCGCATCGTTTCCGGCTCCGGCGCGGCGGACGCCAGGCGCTCGACCGGCTCGTCGCGCGAGCCGACGGGACCGTGCAGCGCGAGATCGAGGGCGACGATCGTCACGTCGGACGGCGCGAATGCGCCGCCGAGCCGCAGTTGCCACGGAATCGGAGCCCGCGCACGCAGCCCTCGTTGATCGGAGCGGTAATGGATCGCAATCGGCGGGGTCGCGAGCAGGTCGGCGTGCGAGATGCGCTCGGAGACGCGGCCCTCGGCGGACCAGGCAATCGCCGGCGGCTGGACCGTGAGGCCGAGACGCCAGCTACGCGCGGGCTCCCACATCAGCCCCGCGCGCAGCAGCACGGAGGTCGCGCGCAGCTCCACCAGCGAGTCGCGCACGTCGAGCGTGTCGTTGCGGAAATAACCGTCCGGACCGCGCGCCCCGAGCGTCACGATGGTCTCGCGCTCCTCGTGGCTCGCCGTCCGCGTGGCGAGGAACGTCGAGGCGCCGAACGCGAGATCGGGACGCGCGCGCCAGGCGAGGCTGGGCCCGTACCACGTCAACCGCTCCTCGGATCGCATGCGAAGGATCGATTCGACGACGGCGCCCGTCGGGTCACCGGGAACGCTCCCGCGCACGAGGGCCTCGTACGCACGCACCGTAGCGATGGGGTTGAACGTGGACAGCGCCACGGCCCAGCGCCGGACCCCCTCGCCGTCGCGTCGTCCGAACTTGCGGACGATGCCCACGAACAGCGGCACCGTGGGCGAGGCATCGTGCGTCAGGTCGTCCGAACCGAGCGGCGTGGCATAGGCCCCCCGTACGACGTAACGGTCGAACGCGTTGACCGAGAGCGAGCCCGACAGCGCGCCGGAGCGAAGGTGGGCGATTCCTGCGGGGTTGTAATATGCGGCCGAAGGGTCGTCGGCGACCGCGGTGAACGCCCCGCCCATCCCGAGCGCCCGCTCGCCCACGACGAACGTGTGATAGTTGAGCTCTTGAGCCGTCGCGCCGCGAGGCACGGCCAGAACGATCGTGGCGAGCGCCACCATCGGCGGAACCGCGTGTGCGGGCCGCGTCACGGTTCGCCTCGGGCGCGATCGAGGGCAGGAATCAGGCTCATCGCGCGCTCCGCCATCGCGGTGATCGTGAGCGATGGATTGACGCCCGGATTGGCGCTGATCGCCGCCCCGTCGACCACGTACAGGCCCGGGTAGCCGTAGACTTGGTGATCGGGGCCGATGACGCCGCGCTCGGGGTCCGGACCGATGCACGCGCCGCCGAGGATGTGGGCGGTGGAGGGCACGCCGAGCAGCGTCTCGGTGAACAGACCGACCTCGACGCCGTCCACCTTCTCCGCGAATCGGCGCGCCAGATCCGTCGCTTCCTCGATGAACGCCTCCGGCGAGGGCCCGGCCTCGAGCTCGGAGACGAGCCCCTCGCGCAAGCCGTTGCGAAGCCCCCGACCGAGGCGAAGACGCAGCGTCGCCTCCGAGGCGCGCATGTACAGCAGGATCTGAGAGCGGCGCGCCAGGTCGTCGACGGTGGCCGCGGAAAGCAGCCTGAGTGGCTCGCGTACGAGGCGCGCCGCGGTGCGTCCGAGTCGCGTGGCCAGGCTCGGGCCCGGCGCGTGCGGGGCGATGAGCAGACGGAAGAAGCCCGACCCCGCGCCGTAGCGCACCGGCTCCAGGTGCGCGTGCTCGCTCGTGTGCAGGATCGACCCGATGGCCACGCCCCGGCTCAGGTCCAGATCGCGACGCCGAGTCACGACGGCGAGCAGACTCTCGTTGTTCGTACGGACGCCGTCGCCCACGCGCGGCGACAGCCGCGGCAGCCCGTTCGGATCGCGCTGCATCCGCAGCAACAGCTCGACGGTGCCGAGCACCCCGCCGGCCAGCACGACGCGACCCGCCCGATGCCGCTCGCCGCCGGCGGTCTCGACGAGGTAGTCGCCCCCCTCCAGAGCACGGACGGCAGTCACCTCCGTCTCCGCACGGATGGTTGCGCCGTGCCGCTCGGCGAGGTGCAGGTAGTTGAGGTCGAGCGTGTTCTTGGCGCCCACGCGGCAACCCGTCATGCACGCGCCGCAGAAGGTGCAGCCCACGCGCTCCGGCCCCTGGCCGCCGAAGTACGGGTCGGCAACGCGTTCGCCGGAGGGCCCGAAGAAAATGCCCACCGTGGACGGCGCGAACTGGTCGACACGCCCCATATCGCGGGCGATCTCGGCGAGCACGCGGTCACCGTGCTCGAGAACGGGGTTGACCGCGGCGCCCAGCATCCGCCGGGCGGTCGCGTAGTGCGGCTCGAGCTCGGCGCGCCAGTCCCGCAACCCGTGCCACGAGCCGTGCGCGAAGAAACCTGCCTTCGGTTCCGGCAGCGTCGCCGCGTAGGTGAGCGAGCCACCCCCGACGCCGACGCCGGAGAAGATCGTGACGTGGCGCAGGAAGGTCATCCGGAAGAAGCCGTGGCAGCCCAGGCGCGGAGCCCACAGCCAGCGTCGAAGCTCCCAGTTGGTCCGGGGGAAGTCCTGCGCCCGCCAGCGTCGCCCTCGCTCCAAGACGAGGACCCGGTGTCCCTTCTCGGCCAGGCGCAGGGCCGCGACGCTGCCCCCGAAGCCGGACCCGACCACGACGGCGTCCCAACGCGCGGACACGCCGCGATCCTACAGCGGCGCCGGGGCGACGGCGCGGTCCCGCCGGCGGCTGGCATTGCGCGGCGGCGGCACTGGACGGAAGCGAGGCGACTGGAGGAAACTGCCGGCATGCGGACGTCACGAAGGTACGTCGCGGTCGCCGTCTGGACGGCGCTGGGGGGGCTCGCGCTCCCGGCGGTCGCGGAAGCACAGGTGCACGTAACTGTGCTGGAACTGCGATCCATCGAGGGAGACGACGACGTCGCCGCCTCGCTGACGGCGGCGCTCCGACAGGCAGCCAGTCGGGTGGAGGGCTGGAACGTGAGCGAGCGCGAGGTCTCGCTGGTGCAAATGGCGCTCGCGCACGACTGCGACGAATCGGAGGTTTCGTGCCTGCAACGCATCGCCGCGACGCTGCAAACGCAGCGATTGCTCTATGGCACGCTGCGACGCGCGAGTGGCTCGGCGGCAGGGGGCTTCGTCGCCTCGCTCTTCCTGTTCGACGCCTCGTCGGGGCAGATCGTCGGCTCGCTCACGGACACGATCCCCCGTGCGCGGGCCGACATCGACGACCTGCGGCCGCGCGCGCGCCAGTACGTGAGCACGCTCGCCGGAGCGACGCGTCCGACGGGGCTGCGCGTGCAATCCAACGTCGCGGGCGCCAGCGTCCTCGTGGACGGCTCGTCGGTGGGTGTGACCGACGCGCGCGGACAGCTCGACGTCGACGTCGCGCCCGGCCGTCACCGGATCGAGGTCCGCCGCGACGGATACGATCCGTTCGAGACCACGGTCGACGTGATCTCGGGCGCACGGCTCGAGCTGGACGCGACGCTCGCGCCCGAGGGCAGCGGAGCGCTCGATCGTCCGGGCCGAGCGCCCGCGCGAAGGGGCCGCGGGCCGAACTGGATCGGAATCGCGCTGCTCGGCGCAGGTGTCGCCTTCGGGGGCCTGACCGTGGCGACCTGGGCTCAAATCGAATCGATGGAGGACGACCCGGCGTTTCTCGCGTATCGGCGTCGATTCTCGCCCCAGGAGGATTCGTGTGGCCTCATCGACGTCGCGGCCGAGCGCGGCGCCACGCCCGTCGAGATCACGCGGGCCCGCGACGTGTGCGACTCCGCCTCGACCCAGGAAGTGCTGCAGTTCGTCTGGCTCGGCCTCGCCGTCGGAGCATTCGGTGCCGGCGCGTTGCTCCTCGCCTCGGGCGGGGACGGCGAGGAGCGCGCCTCGGCGCCCGATGCGAC
>JANWZI010000125.1 GCA_025054695.1 Myxococcota bacterium
CGGCGGCGCCGTGGGCCTATATCGGTATCCCGAGCATCCGTCGCAACCGCAAGCGGTGTGCCGAACCCGGGAACTCGCGCTCGAACACGTCGAGCCTTCGCCGCGCAACCTGCGTGCCTTCGCGGCGCAAGCTCAGCTCGACGCCCAGTGCCTCGCGCTCTTCCCGCAGTGTGCCGTGTGGGTACAGCTCGCGATGCTTCGTCAGCAGCCGCGCCGCCTCGTGCAGATCCCGCGCCATCGCCGCACGGGCTGCGCGGATCAACTCGACCTCGCTCGGCACGGCGTCCGGCCCGGGCGCCGGCGGTGACGGCGCAGACGGGGTCTGCGCGGCCATCGGCAAGGCACCCGGTGCAATCGTCCTCTCGCCCGTTGACCGCAACGAAGCGTCGCGAATCCGAGGACTGCGCCGCGAGACGGGCTCGGCGGGAAATTGCTCTCCGCTATGCGAAGGCGAGTCGGCGCTCGACGCTCCCGAGCCGCGTTCCCCGGCACGACGATCCACAACGTCGTTTCGGTGAACGGGCGCATCGCTCATGGGCGCCGCGGAGGGCGGGGTCATGACACGTCGTGGCTCCTGCGTCGGCGTCGGAGCGCGCAGCAAGCGCGCAGCAAAGGGCAGACCGAGACCGAGCGTAGCCGCGACGACGCCGAGCGCGATCCATCGGCCCCTGACGAGCCGCAGACGGCCGGGCGGCGGCGCCGGCATCGCGTCGAAGCGCCGGGCCCACTGCTCGATTGCGTCGGGCGCCGGTCCTTCCGCGCGAAGCGCATCGACCAGGCGGACGAGCGCCGGATCGATGGCGCCGCCTTCGCTCTTGGGCATGACATCGTCTCGCCGGCTAGTCATCGGTCGCCTCTCCCACGGCGGCGCGCACGGCCGCCGCGAGACGCGCGCGCGCCGCGTACAACCGCGAATAGACGGTCTTGACGGGACAGCCCAGGGCTCGGGCCACCTCCACGGCAGGCATTTGCTCGACGTCGTGCAACACGAACGTCATGCGATGGGCCTCGTCGAGCTCGGCGAGCACCCGGTGCAGCAGACGGCGCTCGCCTGCCCGCTCGGCCCACCGCTCCGGATCGTCCGTCGCCTGCGACTCGACGAACGCTTCGGGAGGCTGCAACTGCTCGCGCCGGCGCGCCCCCGTCCGGCGCGCCGTGCGCGCAATGCGAAGCGCGATGCCGTACAACCACGTCCGCACGCTGCTCGAACCGTCGAACGAATCCCGCCGCCGATGAACGACGAGGAAGACCTCCTGCGTCGCATCGTCGCAGTCCGCTTCCGAGACGCCGAGCTGCCGCAACACGCGCCAGACGAACCCACCGTGTTGCCGAACGAGATCGCCCGTCGATGCCAGAGGGACGCGCTGCGCCACGGCCACCGGCTCGGCGGAAGGTTCGGCGTCGCTCGCGGCCACGAGCACGTCCGGTGAATGGCCGCGACGGGCCTCGTTTCCCATTCGACTCACGGCTCCGAGGGAAACCCCGTACCGACGAGCAGTTCGCCGCGGCCCAAGACCTCGCCGACGCGGTGGATCTCACGCTCCGTCGCACGCCCCTGGTCCCGAACGAGCCGCGCCTGACCCACCGCAGCCTCGGCTCCGAGTGCGAGCGCGAGCCACGCGGCTCCGAATCTCCAGCGCACGCGCAGCGCCGTGCGCATCGCCGCCGTCGGCAGGCTCTCCCCCTGCACCCCGTCGCTCAGGCCCACGGCGTCGACCCGCAGCCACCCGGCCGCGGCTCCCGCGCAACCCTCCGCGTCGAAGCGCTCAATCCCACCGAGCCTTGTGCACAGCTCGAACGTGAGCCCGAGCGCACTCGTCTCGGCACCCCGACCGTCTTCGTGAAGCACGCGGCGAGACGCGAGCCACCATCCCCTCGCGCGCAGGGTGAATCGTTGTCCCACGCTCACACCGCCCCCGACCACGAAACCGCCGCTGGGCTCGGGCAACAGCCCCACGCTCGCCGCGACGCCTGCTTCCAGCTCCCCGCGCCACCACGCAGCCCGGCTCGTCGCATGGGCCACGAACCCACCTCGGCCCCCGTGCGTGTCCGCGACCTCGCCGCGCCTCGGAATCTCGGGCGCGGGGAGCGCCCGCAGCCCGACGCGATCGCGGCCCACGTCCAGCAGCAGCGCGAGCACCACGACCGACTGCTCGAGCAGCAGCCCGCACCCGGTCTACGGCGCACGCAGCACGCGCTCGCCCACGAGCGATCCGTCCGCGCGCCGGAGCACGAAGCGCACGACGCGCCGCGCGCCCTCCGCGCGCTCCTCTCCTTCGACGGCGAGCTCGGCCGCGCGCGCCTCCGGATCGTCGTCGAACACGGTCCGCCCGAGCATCGCCTCGACGCCCTCCACGAGCGCCGCACGCGTCACGCAGAGCCCCGAGGCAAACTGCAATCGCGCCCGCGCAGCGGAGGCCGGCGCGGGCTCACCGTCCAGTGGCTGCGCCGTCGACGGCCGAGCTGCGACGAGCCCGAGCAGCAGCACCGACGTCGCGCCGTACCGCCACGCCCTCGCTTCCCCACGGGCCGACGGCGCCCACGTCGCGCGCGGTTCGCTCGGCCCTCGCGCGTCGGCGCGCATTCCATTCCAGTGCACGTCGGCGCGACGCCTAGCACGTTCGCCGGGCGCGCGGGACCTGTTCGCCGCGAGGCGTCGCGTCGCTCCCGAACGCACGAGACGACGCGCATCGGGAGTGAACCGAACGAGGGGCTTGACGCGTCACGCCCGGCCGATTATTAGGAGTCCTAACCAATGGCCCCTCCGGACGGCGACGACCTCGACGCACGCATCGGGGCGGCCCTCGCGCGCATCTCGCTCGCCGCGCGCCACCTGCTGCAGCGCTCGGCATCGACCGTGCAGCTGTCACCCATGCAGGCCCTCATCCTCGAGCGGCTCGCACGGCAGGGACCCGCTGGCGTGGGCGACCTGGCCGCCACCCTGGCGGTGCGCCCCCCGACGGTCAGCGACTCGCTCGACGCGCTCGAGCGGCGCGGTTTGCTCCGGCGTACCACCGACGACGAGGACGCACGCCGCGTCGTCGTGCGTCTCACCGTGCGCGGTCGCCGGCTCGCCGCCGAGCTCGCCCTGTGGCCAGACCTTTTGGCGGGCGCCGTCTCGCGGCTGTCGCGCGCCGACCGTGAAGCGCTTCTGCGCGTTCTACTGACGATCGTGGCGGAGCTGGTCGCACGCGGCGTCGTGTACGAAGCACGCATGTGCACCACTTGCGACTACTTTCGACCCTTCGCCCACCGCGGATGGCCCGCTCCCCACCACTGCGCGCTGCTCGATGCGCCGCTCGCCGATGCCGCGTTGCGCCTGGACTGCCCCGACCATCGCCCCCTCGATCGAGATGGACTCGTCCGCCGTCTTCCCGTTTTGCAACAGGGGGCGCCGTGACTCGCTCCTGCAGAGAGCCGGGACGGTGCGCCGAATGCACCGCGCCCCTTCGCCGCGCATGCCCCACGAGGTTCACGGCGTGGCACGTCGGTACGGCGTGACCATGTCCGCGATCGTCACCGACCAACGAGGAGGAATGCACCGATGAGCTCGATCCCCGGATACACCAAGGGTCAGCCCAGCGTTCCGCGCGCGCCCATCTCGCTCACGGAGCTCGAGGAGCTGAAGAAGTCGGCGTTGCTGACGGACGAGGACGCCCACTACCTGCGCATGGCCGGCGAGGTGCTCGTGCCCCGCGTCGAGGAGCTGCTCGACGTCTGGTACGGGTTCGTCGGGTCCAACCCGCACCTGGTCTCGGCGTTCGCGCGCACGTCCGACGGCAAGCCCGACGAGGGCTACCTCGGCGCGGTCCGCAAGCGCTTCGGTCAGTGGGTCCGCGACACGTGCGAGGCGCGCTTCGACCAGCACTGGCTCGACTACCAGTTCGAGATCGGCCGCCGGCACCACCGCAGCGGCAAGAACCGCACCGACGGCGTGCAGGCCGCCGCGAACGTGCCGTTCCGCCACCTGGTCGCGCTCATCGCGCCGATCGCGCTGACGGTGCGGCCGTTCCTCGAGAAGAGCGGGCGCCCGGCCGCCGACGTCGAGAAGATGCAGGCCGCGTGGCTCAAGGCCGTCGTCTTGCAGGTCGCGCTCTGGAGCCACCCGTACGTGCGCGAGGGCGACTACTGAAGGGAGCCGACGTTGCGGCCCCGCGGGCGGGACACGACGCGGCGTGCCCGGCGGCGTGCACGCCAGGAGGCAGCGAGCACGCTTGCGAGCAGGGCCGTCGCCCATGCCTGCGTACCCGCTCGCGGGGCGGCCGAACACGCACAGCCGCCGCGCGCGACGCGAGTCGTCCGTGGTGACGGCGCGTCGGTGCGCGGGCCCCCTTCGACGTCGGCCCGCGAGGCTGCGTCCATGGCGCCCGTCCCGTCGGGTCGATCGCCTCCGTCGGTCGCGACCGCGGCATCGGGTGGCATCTCGCCACCCGCATCGCCCGGGGGAGCGCCTGCGTCCATGCGCGGATCGTCCTCGATCGAGAGCGAGACGCGAACGTACGTGACGCCGACGGGGCCACCCCGCTGGTGCTCCTCGAACCACGAGCCGCACACGATCTGCGTCGCGCCCCCGCAGTTGTTGAGGGTCAGCCGCATGCGCTCCTCGGCGAGTCGGCCGCCCGGCGAGGTGGCCGACAGGTCCAATCGCGCGTGGTCGGTCTCGCCCTCGCGCTCGAACCAGACCTCGGCGACGGGGCCGTCCCAGCGGAACGTCCACGTCACCGCGCCGGGCCCCTCGATGAAGCCCCCGCGCGTGGCCGTCTCCGTCGTACAGCGCATCCATTCCGTGCACGTCGCGTCGAACAGGTTCCAAAAGGCCTGCGCGACGAAGCTCGGTCCTTCGTCCCAGTAGCCCCGATAGCCCGCCGACAGGTGCGCGCGCCCCGCGGACGGCAGCCGCGACTCGCCCGCTCCGAACGCGCCGAGCGAGACGAGCTCGAAGCCCCAATACGTCGTGTGGAACGGCGGGTCCATCTCGAAGTCGCGAACCGTGACGACGAGCCGTCCGCGCGAGGTGTCGAGACCCATCGGAAGCGGAATCTCGATGAAGTCGCCGCGCGAAGTGGTGGTCCAGCCCTGCGGGCCGTGACGTCCTCCGGAACGCCGACCTCCGTGGCGCGCGATGGCGGCGTCCACCGCGGCCGCGTCGGACAGATCGAGGTCGAGCGAGAAGACGACGTCGGCGCGCGCCGAGGCGATCGAGGTCCAGCTCGAAAGAAAACCAAGCACGACGGCCCTCGAACGCGACCGCACGCTTATGGAGCCTAGAGGAAACGCGGCGCTGTCCGAAAGTGACAAGACAACAGTGCAATGACCGGCCTCGTGCGTTCTCGCTCCGCCTATCGACGGCGGGCTCGGGGTCGGCCTCGGAGTCGGTCTCACGGCGGCGGCCAGTTTGGTTGATCGCGCGTTCTCCTCGGACCCGGATTCGGACCCGGATTCGGACTCGGATTCGGACTCGGACTCCGACTCGGACTCTGTCTCGGACTCGGGCTCGGATTCGGGCTCGGACTCCGACTCGGACTCCGACGCGGACTCTGTCTCGGACTCGGGCTCGGTCTCGGTCCCGGGCCCGGACTCGGTCTCGCCCTCGCCGCGAAGCGTCAGACGTCGTCGAAGCGGCCGTGGCGCCCCGCCCCCGCGACGAAGCGCGACAGGCCCTCGCGCAGCTCCGGAGAGGCGAGCGCGCGCATCCCGTGACGCAGCTCGTTGGCGAGCGCGGCCGGCTCGTCGAGGTCTTGCTGTTCGAGCAGGCTGCGACGGTCGGCGCGCAGACAATCCTGCGGGAAGCGGGCGATCGTCGCGGCGAGCGCCTCGGCCGAGGCCCGCGCGGTGCCCGGTTCGACGACCCGGTCGACGAGGCCCATCGCGAGCGCTTCCGGCGCGCCCACGGGCCGCCCGGTCAGCACGAGATCGAGCGCGCGACCCAGGCCGATCAGACGCGGCAGCCGCACCGTGCCACCGTCGACGAGCGGCACGCCCCAGCGACGGCAAAACACGCCGAGGATCGCGTCCGCCGCGGCCACCCGCAGGTCGCACCACAACGCGAGCTCGAGGCCGCCCGCGACGGCATGGCCCTCGATGGCGGCGACGACGGGCTTGTCGAGCCGCATGCGCGTCGGACCCATCGGGCCGTCGCCATCGCACTGCACGCGGTTTCCCTCGCCCGCCGCGAGCGCGTGCAGGTCGGCGCCGGCGCAGAACGTTCCGCCCGCCCCGGTCAGTACGGCGACGCGCGCCGAGGGATCCGCGTCGAAGGCCCGAAAGGCGTCCGCCAACGCCGACGCGGTCGCGCGGTCGACGGCATTGCGCCGCGCGGGTCGGTCGATGACGATGGTCACGACGTGCTCTCGACGTTCGACGCGCACGCTCATCGTTCGTGCTCCTCGACGGGGGGACCGTGGCGGCCGCGGTGAGCTTGACCGAGCTTCGTGCGCGCATCGAGGCCCATCTGCGCGAGGCCGTCGGCCCGTGGGTAGCCGTCGACTCGGTCGCGCCGCTCGGGGGCGGCGCATGCCAGGAGCTCTTCGCGGTGAGCGCCCGGCTCGAACGCGACACCCACGAGCCCGCGGCCCTCGTCCTGCGCTCGGACGCACCGAGCGCGCTGTGGGGCAGCATCGGCCGCGACGTCGAGGCGCGGCTCATCGAGGTGGCGCGCGCGGCGGGCGTACAGACGCCGCCGGCGCTCTGGCTCGCGCGCGATCTGGTGCGACCCGGCGCGTGGGCCTACTTCATGCCGCGGCTCGAGGGCGAGACGCTCGGTCGCCGCATCGTGCACGAGCCGCGCTTCGAAGCGGCGCGTGCGCGCTTGCTCGAGCCGCTCGCCGAGCAACTCGGGCGCATTCATTCGGTCGCGCCACGCGAGGGCCTGTTGCCGGAGCCCGGCGTGTCCGACTCGAATCACGACCCGCCCAGGGCCGCCCTGGAACGATTGCGCCAGCGCCTCGACGCCTTGCCGCAGCCACGGCCCGCACTCGAGCTCGCCTTGCGCTGGCTCGAGGCCCGTGCGCCGACCGACTCCGAGACGGTGCTGTGCCATGGGGATTTCCGCATGGGCAACTTCGTCGTCGGGGAGCAGGGACTCGTCGCCGTCCTCGATTGGGAGTTCGCCCACTGGGGCGCGCCGGCCGAGGACCTCGCCTGGATTTGCATGCGCGACTGGCGTTTCGGTCGGCTCGACCGCGCGTGCGCCGGCATCGCGCGTCGGGCCGACTGGTACGCGGCGTACGCACGCGCCACGGGCCGCCGCGTCGATCCCGACGAGGTTCGCTGGTGGGAAGTCGCCAGCAACGTCGCCTGGGCGGCCGGGTGCGTGGAACAAGGCGAACGCTATCTGTCGGGCCGCAGCGCCGACATCGAATTGCTCGCCATCGCCCGGCGTGCCTGCGAGATGGAATGGGAAGCGCTGCGGCTCATCGGCCGCGCGGGAGGCTTCGCCCGTGCTTGAACGCCCCGATCCGGCCGCGCTGCTCGAGGCGCTCGCGCGCTTTCTCGCGGAGGATTTGCGCACGGCCGTCGAACGGCCCGACCTCGCCTATCGGTTGCGCATCGCCGCCCATCTGTGCGGCTCGCTCGCGGCCCAGTGGCGCAGCGAGCCGGACGAGTCGTCGCGCACGCGCCTCGAGGCCGAAGGCATGCTCCGCCAACTTCGCGCCGAGCTGCCCCCGGGCACCGCGCCCGACTCGGACCAGGCGCATCGCGATCCGACGGTGGAGCTCGCGCGACGGATCCGGACGGCACCCTACGACGCCGCCGCGTTCGACGCACTGCTCGCCGCGCTGCGCGAGCCGCTCGCACGCCGGCTGCGGCTGCGCAATCCGCGCTTCGATCTCGCCGAGCGCTTCGAAGACGACTGAGCCGCAGCGCGCTACCGTCGGGCCATGGACTTCGCGCTGAACGAGCCCCTCGAGCGGCTTCGAGAACGGGTGCGCGCGTTCGTCGAGACGCACGTGCTACCGGCCGAGGCGCGAATCATCGAGGAAGACCGCGCAGGGGACGATACGACGCTGCGGGCGTTGCAAGATCGCGCGCGCGAGGAGGGACTCTGGGTACCGCATCTTCCGCCGGAGCTGGGCGGCCAAGGACTGGGCCCCATGGGCATGGCCGTCGCGTTCCGCGAGATGGGCCGCTCGCTCGTCGGGCCGCGCGTCTTCAACTGCGACGCACCCGATCAGGGCAACATGGACCTGCTTTGCGCGGTGGCGACGCCCGCCCAGCGCGCCCGCTATCTCGAACCGCTCGTCGACGGCCGCGTCACGAGCGGCTTCTCCATGACCGAACCGGCGCCGGGGGCCGGCGCCGACCCGAGCAACTTGCGCACGCGCGCCCGACGCGACGGCGATGGCTGGGTGCTCGACGGGCACAAGTGGTACACGACGGGCGGCGGACGCGCGGCCTTCCTCATCGTGATGGCGCGCACGAGCGACGAGCCGCGCACGGGGGCGACGCTGTTCCTCGTCGACCGCGACGCGCCGGGCGTCGAGCACGTGCGCGACATCGAGACGATGTCCGAACCGCTCCTCGCGCACCGCGAGGCGGAGATCCGTTTTCACGGCGTCCGGCTCGGACCCGATGCGGTGCTCGGCGAGGTCGGCCAAGGGTTCGCGCTCGCCCAGCGGCGCCTGGTGCCGGCGCGGCTGACGCACTGCATGCGGTGGCTGGGGCTCGGCGATCGCGCGCTCGAAGCGTGCCGCGACTACGTCCAGCGACGCACGAGCTTCGGACGGCCTCTCGCCGAGCACCAGCAGATTCAGGTGATGATCGCGCGCGCGGTCGCGGACCTGCACGCGGGCAATCTGATGACGCTGCACTGCGCGTGGATGCTGGAGCGTGGGCTCGAGCGGGAGGCGCGCGTCTATTCGTCGATGACCAAGACGCACGTCGCGCGCGCCGTCCTGCGGCTTCTCGACGACGCCATCCAGATGCACGGGGGCCTGGGCATCAGCCGGGACGCGCCGTTCGGCGACTGGTACCGCGCGATGCGACCGGCCCGCATCGTCGACGGCCCCGACGAGGTGCACGTCATGCTCGTCGCGCGCGAGTGGCTCGCCGGGCGCGTGCGCTGCCTGTGGTGAGCCGGCGGGAATGCCGTGCGCCGCGCAACGTGCACGACGGTCCGCACGATGAAGGGGCATGACGGCCATCCGACCCCCCTACGCATCGGCGACTGCCGTGAGCCCCCTCTCCGCCGGCGACGAGCCGCCCACGGTGCTCGTCGCCCCACGGCGACTGAGCGCGGACGAGGTCGCGGCGCACATCGAACGCGTCGCGCGGGGCTGGCAGACCCCCGAGGCGTGCGAGGTCGTACCCGCGAGCGCCGAAGATGCCCAGGCGCTCGTCGACGAGGCGTTCGTCGAGCTCGATGCGGACTCGCTGCGCGACGCGGCCGCCGCGCGGCAGCTCGAGGATGCGCTCGCACGCTGGGGGCTCGCCGCGTCGAGCCGCGCGGCCCGCCTCTCTCACGCCGCGCCCACGGGCTCCCGCGACGACCGCGAACCGCTGCCTGTCGGTCGCGTGCTACGCACCGAGACCTCCGACGGAGTCGAGCGGCTCCGCGGCTGACCGAGCCCGCGAGACCGAGAGCCGATCGGCGCTCGAGCCCGAATTCGAGCCCGAATCCGAGTCCGAGACCGAAACCGTCCCCTGGCGCCCATCACCGCGCACCGCGTCTGTCCTGTCGCGCGCCGATACTTCCCAGGCCATGGGTGGCGTTCGGTCCGGGCGCGCGTCTTGCTCGCGGTCGGTCCAAGCACGCGACGGCGTGTCCTTGCGCGCGGGGAACGCCGCGCGGCTCGCTGTACACTGCCGCGCCATGGGCGAGCCGCTCGATCCGTACACGTTC
>JANWZI010000126.1 GCA_025054695.1 Myxococcota bacterium
CTCGGACTTAGGCTCGGGCTCGGGCTCCGACTCGGGCTCGGGCTCGGGCTCGGGCTCGGGCTCGGGCTGCGACTCGGAGCTCGGGGTGGGCTGGGCCGCAATCGCGACGCGGCAAAACGATGGACGCCTCAGGGCACCTCGATGCCGAGGGCGCGCAACTGCGACTCGACGATGCCCTCCCAACCGCGATTGGCGCGCGGGCTGGCGGGGCTCGGATGCAGGATCGTTCCGATGTGGACGCCACGACGGCGGCGCAGGACATGGCGAGCCCGGCGCGTCGGATAGCCGCCGATTCCGATCACCCAGCGCGGACCGAGAATCTCCACGACTCGCGCGAGAGCCTCGTCGCATGCGGCCTCGAGCATCCCTCGCACGCGCCTGGGCAATCGGTCCGGTGTGACGTTGCGTCCTTGCGCATCGAGGAATGCGAGGGGGCAGTAATTCCAGACGAAGAACCGGTCGAAGAACCGCTCGGGGTTGCGCCAGCGCGAGCGGGCCCAGCCCCACAGCCGCCGTCCGCTCACCTCGGGTCGCATCGATCGAAAGCCCAGCACGGGGCGGCGTGGATGCTCGAGGTCGGGCCGGCCGACCGGACCGTCGATGCGGAGCCAATCGCGCACGAGCGTCGGGTCTCCGAACGGGACCCCCGTTTGCACCATGCCGAATGGACCCGGGTTCATCCCCACCAGCAGCACCTCGCGCCGCCCTCGACCCCAGCGGCGAAGGTACTCGGCGTGGGGCAGCCACGCGTAGCGCAGCGGCGCATACACATACGCGACGTGCGCCTCGAGGCCCGGCACGGCCAGCTCGCCGAGGCGCCTCGCCACCGCTTCGAGGTCCTCGTCCTGCTCCGGGGCACGAACGAGCCCTCGGCCACGCATGCCCACGAGCGGCTGCTGCTTTCGGTTCCGTAGCGATCCGTTCAAGGCAGCCCGCACGTTACTCGATGCCAGCGATGGCGTCCCGAGGCGAAATCCGAGGCCAAGACCGAAGTCTAAACCGGATCCGAGTCCGAGTCCGAATCCGAGTCCGAGCTCGAGCCCGATTCCGAGTCCGAGACCGAGCCCGAGCCCGAGTCGGACCCCGAGTCCGAGCCGCGCTGGAGCAATCCAAGCGCTGCGTTCAGAGCGTCGCCTCGCCCGCGTTGCCGAACCGGTCGGTCACGCGGACGCGCCGTGCTCGCGATGCGTCGGCGCCCAGCTCGAGCCGCGCCCGACCGTCCCGATCCACGGCGACGTCCTCGACGGCGCGCCGCCCACCGTCCTCGAGCTCGATTTCGACGTCGACGGGCCCGCGCAACAACGGGACCCGACGGTTGCTCGGCAGCTGGGGGTGCAGCAGCCGCCAGCCCGTACGGGCCTCGTATCCGAGGGCGAGCAAGACGACGTCACCCTCGCGGCTCGCCTCGACGCGCAGCTCGCCCGCGACGACCTCGAACGGCTCGCTGTGCAGCTCATATCCGGTGCCGCGCACGTGGAAGCGGTACCGACCGAGCGGCACGCCAGGTCGGTCCGCCACGTCGTCCAGATCGGGCGTTCCCCACGGCGTCACCGCCTGCCATTCGACGGCGTAGTAGTGCGTGCGCGGCGCGCTGCCTTCCCGGCGCAGAGGCACCGGCGTGTGCGTGAGCAGCAGGTCCTGGTCCTCGACGAACCGTCCACTGCGACGGGCGACCGGCACGAATCGCCCCGAGCCCGCGGGCTGCTCGCGCTCCAGCCGCACGCGGGGCGTGCCCGCGCGCGGGTCCTCGCCGATCCAGACGAAGTGCGCGCTCTGGAGCCTGCGAATCGTCGCCGGTGGCTGCGCGCGCGACGGACGCAGTCCGCCGCGCACGTACAGGACCTCCGGTACGATGTCGGGCACGGTCCCCGCGCGCGGCGACGGATCGGCGGGCGGAATGTCGTCGCCTGCGAGATCGGGAACGTAGCGTGTTGAGCCGCCGGCGTAGCCGTCGTCTCGGGTGGGCGACATCGCGAGGTCCATCAGCTCGTCGGCGCGCTCGGCAAGGTACTCGCCCTCGAGCGGCCCCCAGAAGTTGATGCTGGGCTCGTAGCCCGCCTGGAGCCAGTCCTCGACGGTCATCAAATAGCCACCGTGATCCTGCGCGTAGCCCACGACGACGGTGCGTTCCGGTCCGACGGGTGAGAGCGCGCGGAGCCGGTCGCCGAGAAGCGTGACGACCTCGCCGGGCATCGCGACGAACAAGTGCTCGCCCAGCCGCAGCACGGCCAGCGTGGCCCGCGTTCCCGCGCAAACCGGTACGCGGGGCGTCCCTTCGGGGTCGAGCACGCCGTCGAATTGCAAGGAGATGAGCTCGCCGAGCACCTCGGCGGCCGCGTCCAGGGCCATGCACGATCGATACGGGGCGAGGCCGCGCGTGCCGCGCATCTGCGCGGCGGGAAACAGCGCGTCGTGGTCGGATCCACACAACGCGGCGCCGACCGGCGAGCTGAACTCGTCGATGGGCGAGAGCACCATGCCGCTCGCCTCGTCGAAGATGCGCCGGTCGGGCATGCGCCTGCGGTCGAACGGCGCGTAGCGCAGCGCGCCGCCGCGGATGGTGAACGTCTCCCAGTCGGGGCCGAGCGGCACGATGCGCGTGACCATCTCGAGATCGATGTCGTCGCGCATGGACCGCCCGGCCGCCTCCCACGCCGCGAGGATCTCCGCGCGTGCGTTGCGGCCGACCATCTCGGCGCGGCCGAACTGGTAACACGGCTCGTTGTCGCGCGTGATGTCGAATGGCTCGCACGAGATTCCCCCGGAGCCCGCCGGGGAGACGTCGCCGCCCGACCCCTGCACGTGCATGACGAGCACGCGGTGATCGAACGCCTCCTCGAGCGCGCGTTCAATGGCCCCCGGCGCATCGGTCGAGGCGAGCGGGTTGTCGGCGTCGAGCACGATGCCGTGGATCCCGAAGACAGGGAGCATGGCCATCGGCGTTCCGTCCGCGCGGTCCACGCGCACGACGAACAGGTGGTGGTCCTTGAAGGAGCCGCCCGCCAGGGCGTCGTTCTCGCCGCGCCGATCGCGACTAACCCGGTTTTCTGGGTCGAAATTCGCGCTGTAGCCGATCCCAATGCGCGCCTCGGTCCTCGCGTCGAGCGCCGCGCGCGCGAGCGCCACCAGTTGCGTGACCAGCGCCTCGAACTGGAACCGCCGACGCGCCCCGAATCCCACCTGCATGGCGGCATCCACGGACCAGTGGCCCCATGCGCTGTGCGAGTGACTGACCGTGTAGAGCACCTTGCCGACCATCTCGGGCCCCAGCCGGCGCCCCACCTCGAACGTGACGGCCTCGTCGGCGATTCCGAGGTCCGCCTTGACGATGACGACCGTTTCGCCCCCCGCCTCCAGAGCGAGCGCGCGCGCCATCGGAATCGTCTCGATTCCTACGGAAGGATTGAAGGCACCCGAGATCTCGACGTGCCGCTCGTCGACGCGAAACGTCGTGCCCAAAAACTCGGCCCGCGCGGTGTAGGCGCCGAGCGCCGAGCCGATCGGAAGATCGATGGGCGCCTCGGCCACGCCTGCCCGCAGCCGTCCCGACCGCACGGTCTCGCCCGCACGCGCGACGGCCGGCGGCGGCTCGTACTGGCAGTGGTCGGTCGAGGCGACTTGCGGCGGTCCCGCATCCTGCGTCCCCGCATCGGGGAGCGTCCCGCCGTCCCGAGCGGGAGGATCGTCGCCTCCGCACGCGCCGACGAGGGAAACGAGCACGAACCCGAGCCAACGTCGACCGATGGACATCGACCGGCATTGTGCCGGGGACGCCCGCCCATCGCTACCGGCGACCCGACGCCGTGCGGGATTCAGGCCCGGACTCGGACTCGATGTCCGACTCGGACTCCGACTCGGGCTGGGTCTCGGACTCGGACTCGGACTCGGTCTCGCTCTCGCTCTCGGACTCCGACTCGGGCTCGGACGCGGTATCGGGCTCGGGACCGCGCTCGGAGTGCCCGCTTCGCGGAGCGACGCCCGCCGAACGCCGTCGCGATCGATCCGAGCAGCGCGGCCCCCATCTCGCGCAGCGGTCGAACGAGTGCGGTACGCACCCGATGATCGTGGCCTTCCTCGGGCGACTGCAATCCGAACCGCAGAGGCGGACGACGCGGCGGCGCCACGAGGAGCGTTCCGAACATCCAGTCCCACAACGCGAAGACGGCCCCGAAGTTGCGATCCCGGTGCGCCGGATCGCGGCTGTGATGCAACTGATGCTGCGCCGGGCTGATGAAGACGTGCTCGAGCCGACGACCGTACGAGAGCCACACGTGTGAGTGACGCAGGTTCGCCCCAGCCACGTTCCAGACGAACGCGAGCGCATGCACGCCGCCGATCTGCCAGACGGAAACACCGCGCCGGAACAGCCACAGGCACAGTCCGACCGAAACGCCGACGGCGAGCGCGCTCACCGTGCGCACGAGCAACGCCTCGAGCGGGTGTGTCCGCAGCACGGTCAGCGGTGTGAGCACCTCGGCGCCGTGATGCACCTTGTGCAACGCCCACAGCGGCGCCCAGCGGTGCGCCGCCCAATGCACGACGTAGCGGGAGAAGTCCTCGGCGACGAAGCTCGAGACGGTGGCGCTCGCGGCCGCGAGCCACGCAGGCGCGCCAGGCCACGGTCCCGCGCCCATCGAGGCCGTCAGGATCGCGAGCGTGCCCGCGGCGAGCCCGACCGACGAGACGAGAAACGGGGCGAAGAGCAACGCCTCGAGCGGCGCGCGCACGAGCAGCAGACGAACGTCGAACCACGCCGAGCGGTGTCGCCACAGCGAGGGTGCGAACAGGTAACGCTCCAACGAGACGCGCCCGCGATGACGGACGAACCACACGACGGACGCGAGGGCCGCCGCGCCGACGAGGTACGGCCAGCCGATCCGCTCGTCGAACGAGCCGAGCGCGCGCAGGGGGTCGACGAGCGCGTCGAGGAGCGCTTCGAGCGTCCCGGTCACGGACCAGCCCCCTTCGCACGCACCGACGCGGAGCGAGGCGACGAATGCATCCGCGCGCCGTCGCGCCGCCGGCCCCTGGCGCCTGAATCCGTTCTCGAGAGCCCGACTCCCGCGCCCATCAGTCGTTGTCTCCCGCGACCGTCGGTGGCAGCTCCAGTCCGAGCACGACCACCACCTCGAGCTTGAGCAGATCCGTGATGGCCTTCAGCCGCTCGTGCAGCGCGAGCACCGCCGCGCGGTCGCCGCGGATCGCCTCGGCCAGATCCTCGCCCGTGATGGCATCGGCCGCGGCCATGGCCGCCGCATGCGCCGCGACGAGCCGGTCCGCCAGGCCCCCCGCACCCACGTCCCGCAGCAGGTCCTCGAACCCAACGGCATCGGGCCGCTCCGCGCATCCCGTGATGGCGAGACCGAGCGCGCGGAGGTTCGCCCGGATCATCCGCAGGCCCGCGCGCGCGTACGGAGCTTCCGCGAGCACCGTGCAGTCCGGCAGCGTGCACTCCCAGATGCCGAGCGGCCGGCCGACCTTGGCATCGCGGAGCACCGTCTCCACGTAGAAGAGTGCGTCGCTCAGGTCGTTGACGGCGGCCGCGACGCTCGCGTACGGCGATCCCTCCGCACCGGCCGTCACGAGCGCAGCATGGTGGCCGCGCGCGCCGTCGCCCCACGCCTCCACGAGCCGCGCCGATTGCATCGCCACCAGGCGCGCGGCGCTCGCCGCGTACCGTCGCCGCCGTATCGAGCGCTCCTCCTCGCCGAGGGCGGCCCAGCTCCCACTCGAGTTGATGACGTTGGTCGGGGGGCAGCCGTTGTCCGACCCCTCGTGGAAGAGCAGATACTCGACGGCGTCCAGACCCCTCGCGCTGACGAGGGCAGCGGCGAGTCCGTCGCCGTCGAACGCGCCGCTGACGATCGTCTGATCGACCAGACACCGGCTCGACAGCGGCCACGAGTAGATCTCGTCGCGCAGATCCCGCCCACCGGGACGATCCGCGCGCGCCAGCGGCCCCACCTGATGCAGCTCGAGCAGTTGCCACGCATCGATCGCGTCCCGCCACGCCCGACGCGCGGACTGGAGCGCGTCCACGCCACCGTCGTCGACCGCGGCTTGCGCCGTCCGTGCCAGGGCCTCGATCGCTTCGTGCGCGCGCGCGATTCGCGCGCCGATGCAGGACGCGGTCTGCTCGACGAGCGCCCGTCGCGTCTGCTCGGCCGGTCGGCTGGCTGGACGCGGAGAGCTCCCACAGGCCGTGAGCGCGAGGGCGAGCAGGGCCCCGCCCCGGCCAGGCGCGCTCATCCCTCGTCGCCCGATCGTGCGCCGTGCGATCATCGATCCGTCCCTTTTCAGTAGTTGGTGCGGAACCCTTCCATCTCCGCAGGGCTGAAGCCATAGATTTCCCCGATTCGACGCGCGACCATCGTGAGCCGGCTCAGCTCGCCCGCCGGGTCGGTGACGAAGCGATAGACTTCCGCGCTCGCGCCGGGTGGCGAGCGCAGCAGCCCGAGCAACTCGTCGATCTGAGCGTCGGTGAGGATGCGGTCGGGATGATCGAGCCGCCGCAGGCCATGGACGAAGCCGACCGCCTCACCGATGCCGTGCAACGCCGAGGCGAGCTGCATCTCGGTCGGCGCGGCTCCGCCGATCTTCGTGGCCGCGTCCTGTACGTAGTAGACGACGGTGGCGAGCAACACGCGCTCCCACTCCTGCAGCAGCGCGCGCACCGCGGCGCGATGGGCCTCGCGGCACGGCTCGCCTCCCATGGCGGCTCCGCGCAGCACCAGAAATCGCTCGCGCATCCGTCGATACAAACCCGGCGTGCCGTCGCTCGGGTCGTCGCGGCGCTTGGCGTACTGCGCCGCGTAGCGGTCACGCTCGGGGTTGCTGGCCGAATCGTCGCGCGGGAAGCTCGGGCGCGCGCCGAAAAGCGCCAGGGCGCGGTCGACGGCCTGCGGCGAGCCGTCCGTCGACAGCAGCGCGGCGGCCGTCCGCAAGTGCATGGCGCCGAACGAGCCCTTCTCGATGGCCTGCCGCAGATCGGTGCCCCGCCGGTCGAAGATCCAGCTCACCCACAGCCCGCCCTGTTCGGGTGGCGGATCGGCGGGCGTGAACGAGCGACCGGCGGCGGCTGCGAACGCGTCGATCCAACCGTCGATGAGCGCGGCGTAGTACGGCGAGGTCAGCGAGCGCAGCGACGGGGTGCCACCGTCGAAGCTCGCGCGAAGCTCCATCGCCGTCGGCCGTACGTCGAGCGACATCTCCGCCTCGCGCATCCGCCCCATCCAAGCCCCGAAGCGCATCAGCACGTCGAGCTCGACCGAGGCACGCTCTTCGAAACCCTCGCGCGGGTACTCGGTCAATGCATCGCAGCGGACCGTTGGAGCGTCACGATCGTCGGCGTCCGGCACGGTGACGTCGGCCACCGCGACGTCCGGTGCCGGCGCGTCGCGCGCCGGATCGGCGTCCAGCGGCCTCGGTGCATCGGCCGCCGCATCCGTCCGCCCGCCCGTCCCGTCGTCGCCCCCGCAGGCCCCGAGCACGATCGCCGCCGTGACCAGGGCCGCCAGGCGGAACCGATGACGCTGCGGCCCACGGTGCTCGTTGGACATGTCGAAACGCCTTCCGTACATGGGACCTCCTATTCGATACTGGTGTTGAAAGTCAATATCAACTATCCGGCGCCCCCTCAATCCCTCGCCGTGCGAAGCCTCACGCCGGCTCACGCCGGCGTGCCCGAGGGTCCGCCACCGCCACGGCCTGCACCCGGCACGGCGCGTGGGCGGCCCGCGCGCATCTCCACTTCGTCAGGGCACGCGCGGGGGCCGTGCGAGGTACAGAACCTCGCCCCCCCCGAGCACGGTCGCCGTGCGGACGTCGGCCGACAGCGCGAGGCCGCCCACCATGAGCACCCCTGCATCCGGAAGCGGCGTCGCGGTGTGCCACAGCCGCGGCGTGATCGCGGACAGTCGCTGGTCCGTGAGCACCGCGGCTCCCGCGGACACCTGCCCGGAATACACGTCGATGGCTGCCTGCCGACTCCAAACGGTGTTGGCGATTCCGCCGCTGACCACCACCTTGCCGTCGTCGAGCACCGCGACCTCGGCAAACCCGTGCGGCGCGTGTACCCGCGTGGGCACCGTCGCCCCGCTCTCGCCGTCCACGGTGAAGCTGCGCGTGGGCATGCCCATCGTCGGAGCCGGACACGGGCGCGGCAGATCCGCCGATCCCGTCTCGAAGTACCGCGGCGTCGTCGAGCCCGGAGCACAAAGCGGCCCGTACCATCCGACCACGAGCGCGTGCGTTCCACCGCCGACCGGGGCGACGGCAGGGCGCCACAGACCGAGCTCGGGTCGCGGCGGACCCATCGACCCCATCTCCGCCGCGTGCGGGAACGCGGTCTCCGTCGCCGGCCGGACCGAACCTTCCGGACGGCCCGGCGCGGCCTCCCAGATCTCGGCCAGCTCTTCGTCGGCCCGCGGCTGGACGACGCCACCGAAGATCCAGACCCGCCCCGAGGCCGCAAGGCCGACCGCCGAAGGAACGACCCGCGGCGTGCCCAGCATGTTGCCCGTGGCCGCGTAGAATCCGTACCCACCCGGCTTGAGCGCGTCGAAGACCTCGTAGCGATCGGGAGCCGCGAGCCCCCCCACGACGAGCACGCGCTCGGGCATGTCCGGAACCTGCACGGCAGCATGGAGGAAGCGCGCATGGTTGGTGCGGCCCGGACGCGCCGGGTCGACCGCGCCTCCGACGAAGGCACCGCGCCCCGGATCGCCGTCGCGCCCCTCGTCCTGAGCCTCGGCGCCCGCGTCGGGCTCGAACAGCTCGAAGCTCGCATGGGCCTCCACCCCGCCTACGGACCGAAACGCAGGCACGTAGCCGGTGATCGCCCCCGATCCGCCGGACTCGGTGATGGCGGTCAGGACGAACAGCGCGCGCGCGGCGCCGCCCACGACGAGCACCCGGCCGTCCGGCAGACTCGTCGCGCTGTGGCCCGCGCGTGCCTCGAGCATGCCCCCGGCGACGGGATGGAAGCGACCCGAGCCCGGATCGAAGAGCCACGCATCGCGCGAGGCGGTCAGCATGAAACATCGCGCGTCGGGCGGAGCGTCCGCGGGACACGACGTCGTCTCCGCACTGGTGAAGCCTCCGCACAGCAACACGCGTCCGTCCGGCAAGGGCGCCGCAGCGTGCAGGAATCGCGGCGGCATTCGCCCTCCGTCGACGAGCTGAGGCGCGCCGAGCGTGTACATCTGCACGTCCGCGTACCGCCGCTCGCCCGTACGCAGCACGAACGGACCGGCGTGTCCGATCCATCCGAGCGAGCCGTCCTCCCGCAATCCTTCGATGGTGACCCGCACCGCCGGCCCCCGAGGCAAGTCGCGCAGCAGGGGATGCTCGAGCACGCGGCGTCCGTCGCGCATGGCGAGCCGAGACACGCTCACCGTCGTGTCCTGGAAGCCCTCGCGACCATCGACGAAGAGCAGCACGCGCAGGGCGGCCAGACCGTCGGGCAGCTCGCCGGCAGGCACCTCGACCGGCCAGCGCACGGCGAGCGCGGGCGCCGGGTGCGAGTCGGACGACGCGCAGCCTCCGACGGCCACGGCCAGCGAGGCCAGCGCGGCCCCGAACGGAACCCGGCTTCGCCGCTGCATCGGGCGCAGACTAGCGCAAAGCGGCATCGCGATCAGTCGCGTCGGCCTGTGGCGCCTCGCGGATCGTTGCCGAACGAAGCGCTGACCTGCTATCGTCGCCCTACCTCGACGCACGCGGGCCACGCAAGGCGGCCTTCGGGCGCGTGGCCGGGAGCCTCGATCTCGATCTCATGACGGCGCACTCCAGAAGCCTCGCGTCGAGGCCGTCGGTGCTCGTCGTCGAC
>JANWZI010000127.1 GCA_025054695.1 Myxococcota bacterium
CTCGGGCTCGGTCTCTGTCTCGGACTCGGACTCGGACTCGGACTCGGGCTCCGACTCGGACTGGGGCGCGAGGCCGAAACGCTCGTCGGGAACGGCAACCAACGTGATCGACGCCGTCAGATCCTCTGCCAGCCGCTGCCCTCGTGCCCGAACCGGAATCGTCGCGGATGCAGGATTTCGGCGAGAATCTCGAGCGATTCGACGAGGCGCGGGCCAGGCCGATTGAAGTAGTGGTTACCGTCCGCGACGAACAGACGGCCCGTGCGTACCGCGCGGAGCGCATTCCAGGGCGGACGGTGCAAAGTCGCCACCATCTCGGCCCGCGTGCGAGGCAGGTCGAACCCGCACGCCGCGACGACGACGACGTCCGGGTCGAGCTCGACGAGCACGTGCGGCTCGACGCGCTCGGAAGGGCCACCGTCGTGGCCCCAGACGGAGCGGCCGCCAGCGAGTCGAACCAGCTCCGGGCCCCAGTGTCCGGCCGTCATGAGCGGTTCGATCCACTCGACGAGCGCCACCGACGGCCGCGCGGCGAGCGATGCGCTCACCGACGCGATGCGTGCGACCCGGTCGCGCAGCGCCGAGGCGAGCCGTTCTCCACGCTCGGGCCGACCCAGCTCGCGCGCCACGGTCCGCATGTCCTCCCACACGTCCTGCAAGCGGGCGGGTGCGAGCGAGACCAGTCGCGGTGAGCCACCGACCCACGCGCCGAGCGCGCGCTCGACGTCGGCCGGTCCCACGGCGCACACCTCGCACTGGGTCTGCGTGACGACGACGTCGGGCCGCAGCCCGCGCAGACGCTCGCCATCCACTTCGTAGATGGACAACGCATCGCGCACCAGTCGGCGCACCTGCCGGTCGATCTCGGCGCTCGAGGCGTCCGCCGCGATCCGGGCCGACGTGCACACCGGCAGACGCGTGACGGAGGGCGGGAAGTCGCATTCGTGCGAACGGCCGACGAGGTGCGATTCGAGGCCGAGCGCGCAGACGATCTCGGTCGCGGCCGGCAGCAGCGAGACGACGCGCGGCGGCGGAGCGCTTGCGCCTTCGATCACGGCCCGCCCATCGCAGAGACGGTGACACGGGATGCGAGCGGCATGCTAGCGTGCGCGCCTCGCACGACGGGAGGCAACGGTGGGCACGGACTCGACGGCGAACGCGGCGAACGACGAGGCGCGACGCTTTCCGCCGGGCATTCCGTACATCGTCGGCAACGAGGGGGCCGAGCGGTTCAGCTACTACGGGATGCGGGCGATCCTCAAGACGTACCTCGCCTCGCTGTACCTGAAGATGACGCTGACGGCCGAGCCGGGGCTGACGGGCGAGGCGCTCGAGGCCGCGCAAAAGGCCGCGAGCAGCAAGGCGACGGCCGTCACGCACCTCTTCATGGCCGGCGTGTACGCCTTCCCGATGATCGGCGCGCTGCTCGCCGATCGCCTACTCGGCAAGTTCCCGGTCATTTTCTGGCTCTCGCTCGTCTATTGCGCCGGGCACGGCACCCTCGCCGTCGCCGGTGCCTTCGATTCCATCGGGGACGGTTCGAGCGACCCACTGAGCTGGTACGGCCTGACCGAATGGGGCTTCTACGTGGGCCTCGCCCTGATCGCGATCGGATCGGGCGGCATCAAACCGTGCGTCTCGGCGAACGTCGGCGATCAGTTCACCGCGAAGAACGCGGGACTCGTCAGCATCGTTTTCCAAATCTTCTACTTCATCATCAACTTCGGCTCGTTTTTTGCGACGATTGTGATTCCCATCCTGAAGGACTCGGTCGGCCCGCACCTCGCCTTCGGTGTCCCCGGCATCGCGATGGGCATCGCGACCCTCGTCTTCTGGCTCGGCCGCAAGCGCTTCCTGCGCGTTCCGCCCCGCCCCGGCGGCACGCTCGGGCTGCTCGACGTGCTTTCCTCGACGTGCTTCTTCAGCCCCATCGTCGCGACCATCATCGCCGTGTTCGTGGTCAGCGACGGCTACCAGCCACCCCCGCGCGCGCTGCTCGAACAGCACGGCGCCGCCGCCTTCTACGGCGAATATCTGCGCACCTACCTCGGCTATCTCGCGGTGCACTCGTGGCACTGGTTCGCGGCGAGCGCCGTCCTGCTCGTCGTCGGATGGCTGCTGTTCCTCGCACGGCAGAAGCGGGCGCAGGACACGGGCTTCCTCGCGATGCTGGTGTACGCCCTGGCCCATCGACGCGAGCGCCGGCCCGGCGAGCGTCTGTTCGACGTCGTGCGCGCGCGCTTCGGCGACGAGGTGGCCGAGGGCCCGCCCGCCGTGCTGCGCATCGTGCTCGTCTTCTCGATGGTCAGCGTGTTCTGGGCGCTGTTCGACCAGCACGCCTCGACGTGGATCACGCAGGCCTCGCGCATGGACCTCGTCATCCGCGTCCCGCAGACGAGCTTTTCGTACTGGATCTGGGGCACGGTGGCGCTGTCGATCTACGGCGGCATCTGGTTGTTCTTGTGGGTGTCGAACGTCCGTGTGCCGGCGCGCGTCACGTGGGCGGCCATCGGGCTGTTCGTCGCGGGGGCCGTCGCGGCCGCAATCGCCGACGCCGTGCAGGGCGTCCGCGTCGAGCACCGGCTGCGCCCCGAGCAGATCAGTGCGCTCAACCCCCTCATGGTGATGATGATCATTCCGGCGCTCAACGCGGGGCTGTTTCGGCCTCTGGAGCGCCGCGGCATCGTCGTCCGGCCCCTGCAGAAGATGACCGCGGGGATGTTCCTCGCGGCCGTGGCCTTCGCGGCCGCCGCGATTCTCCAGTCCCGGATCGAGGCGCTGCACGCGAGCGGCGAAAAGGTTCACGTGCTCTGGCAGGTGGTGCAGTACCTCGTCATGACGACCGCCGAGGTGCTCGTGAGCGTCACGGGCCTCGAGTTCGCCTACACGCAGGCTCCGCGCGCGATGAAGAGCACGATCATGGGATTCTGGCTGCTGTGCGTGATGGCGGGGAACATCCTCGTCGCCTTCCTGGCGCCCATGGAGACCATCCTCGAGCTGTCGGAGTTCTTCTGGGTGTTCACGGCCTTGATGGCCGGCGCCGCCGTCCTCTTCGCCGTGATGGCCTATTTCTACAAGGGCAAGACCTACCTGCAGGCCGAGAGCCCGGGATGACCGACGGGAGAGGGCCCATCGACGCGATCTCGGACCGCCCGTCGCCGTCCGACTCGCCCGCGGACTCGAAGCCGCGATCGGGTCGCTGGTTCGCGGTTCGGATTCGGGCTCGCGCTCGCTAGCGGATCGGGTCCGTTGCGGCTCGTAGCCCTCCCCTTGTCATCGGCGCGCACGACCGGTACGAGGCTTGCTAACCCCCGAGGCGGAGGTCGACTGTGACGCACTCTGACACAGCGGTTCGGCGCCTCGATGTTCGATCCGTCGAACGGACGACATTCGCGCCGCTCGTCCTCATGTTCGCGTGGCTGCAGCTCGGCTGTGCGAGCCATCACGGCCCGCCCGGAAGCACCGACGCGGCCGCGGACGCCGCAACAGATGCGGTTCCTGGCGCCGATGGAGCGGGGGGACTGGCTTGTAGCGGCCCGTCCGAGTGCGTCCTGTTGCCCCGGACGTGCTGCGGCCGGTGCGGCCTTCCGACCCCTGGGGACATGATCGCGCTGCACCGTTCGCAGGCCGACGCGTACCAGCGGGAGGTCTGCGATGGCGTGGCTTGCCCGGAGTGCGCCGGAACACCCGATCCGTACCTCATCGCGACCTGTCGCGAGGGTCGCTGCGTCGCGCTCGACCTCCGCGATGAGCCGATCACGAGCTGTTCGCGCCACGACGAGTGCGTGGTGGCGACGAACCGTTGCTGCGGTTGCCCTAACGAGCACTCGAACAACGTGCTCGCGTACAACCCGTCCCGCGGTTCCCTGCACGCCTTCCTGTGCGATGGCGATGTCGCTTGCAGGCCATGCGCCGGCACCGAGATGTGGTGGGGGGCCTGGTGCGATGCCGGACGCTGTGTCGCCACGCGCCGCCTGGAGGAATGAGCGGTCCGGTTGCGGCGCGCGTCGGGTCGCACGCACGGCGTGATCGAAGGGGGCGCGGATGGGGGCGCACCGCTTCGCGCGGTGGCGGCGGACGTGCTAGATTTCCAGGTGCTGCGGCGCGCATGACGACGGTCACCGAAGCGGCCAAGCGGCTCGTCGGCGGCGACGACGAGGAAGCCATCCGCAACGGCGACGTGGAGCGAATGTGCGCGGATCCCGTGCTCGCCCAGCGCTTCGCGCGGCGACTGGTCGCGGCAGCCCGCGAGATCTCGCCGGGTCGCGAGTGGGGGCTCGAGGATCTGCGAGACGTCTTCGACGTGGCCTGTCGCGGGCCACGCGACGACGGTGTCCGAATCCTCGAGGGGCGCTTCTTCCGCAAGCGGCTGCGCGAGCAGGCGGCGCTGTCCGAGCGCTATGGGGATCCATTCGCGGTCGTGGTCTTCCGGCTGCGTGCGGAGCACGAGGCGGCCTACCTCGAGAGCGCCATCGACGCCGCCGTCGAGCGGCTGCGGCGCACCGACATGGTGTTCGTCTACCGCCGGCGCATCGCGCTCGTCCTGCCGCGGATGCGCCGCGAGGCGGTCGATCCGCTCGTCGCGCGCGTGCGCGCGCTCCTGAAGGGAGCGCTCGGTGAGGACGTCGTCGAGGACGTGGCGACGCTGTGCATGCCCGACCCGGCGGTCGGAGAGGTGACGGCCGTGCTCGACTGGGCGGAGGATCAGCTGCGCTGAGCGGCGGTGCCGGCCCGCGGTTCGGGGCGGTTTCGACACGCCTCGTCGCGCTGCGCGTCGCGGGTGCCGTCTGATATGGTGAGTGCGGTGGAGGCGCAGGGCGCGGCGCCGGGTCGATTCGTCGACGGCAAGTACCGACTCGAGTCGGTGCTCTGGGCGGCCCGGGGCCTCGTCGTCTGGCGTGCCGAGCACGTCGCGATCCAACGGTACGTCTGGCTCAAGACGCCGGTCGAGTCGCTGCCCCCGGATGGCCCGGCTTCCCGCCGTCTCGTCCGCGAGGCCCGGGCGGTGGGTCTCGTCGCGCATCGCAACGTGCAGTCGGTCGTCGATTCGGGCACGGACGTCGATGGCCGCCCCTACGTCGTCTACGAGGCCCTCGGCGAGCAGACCTTCGAGACGCTGATGCTCTCCCAGCCAGGGGGCCTCGAGGAGATGCGCGCGGCGCGACTGGTCACGCAGTTGCTCGAGGGGCTCGTGGCCGTGCATCAGGGTGGCGTGGTGCATCGGGGGCTGTCGCCCGACGCCGTCCACGTCATGCAGGTTCGAGGCGGCGGCGAGCTCGTCAAGATCGGCGCGTTCGACGATGCCGTTCCGCTCGAGGACGCGGCGGCAGCCGAAGCCGAACCCTGCAACCGTGCGATTGCGCCCGTCTACATGGCACCGGAGCTGCGGCGCGGGGCACGGCCGGCCCCGACGATGGACGTGTACGCCGCCGGCGTGCTCCTGCGCGCGCTGCTCACGGGCGATCCGTCGCCGGGCCGCCCCCTGAGCGACACGGCGCGCCGCGCGATCGAACGCGCCACCGCAGCGCGCATCGAAGAGCGGTTCCAGGACGCCGAATCGATGCTCGGAGCGGTCGCGCTGCTGACGCCGACGGCCGACCGACCGCCTCGCGAGGCGATGCCCACGCCGTCCGATCCGCTCGCTGCCGATCTGCACTACCTCAGGCTGCGCCGCACGACGCGCCACGGGCTGCGGCCGCACCCCCACGTCGAGGGTCGCGTCGATCTGATCGTCGTGCTCCTCGTCATCGAGGCGATCTATCGCCGGCTTGGGGCCGAGGCCTGGAACCGGCTCGTGGAGCGCGTGCCCGAGGTGGAGAGCCTGTTGCCCGGCGCCGGGCACACCGAGACGAATCGGCAGCGAGGCGTGCCCGTCGAGCTGGTCTCACGGGTGCTCGCCGCGGCCGACGAGATCGGAGGGCGCGGCGATTTCGCGTTGCTGCCGGAGCTCGGCGAGGCGGTCGCGCAGCGTGGACTGCGCCGACTGCTACCGGATCTTCCGCACCCCTGTGCGCCGGAGACGCTCGTCTCGTCGTTCGAGCTGATGTGGCGCGCGATCAGCCCCCAGGGCCAGGTGGTACTCCTCGATCGCGCCGTGGGCAGCGCGCGCTACGCCGTGCAGGATCTCAGCGAACCGTCGCTCGAGCTCGCGGGCCTGGTGGCCGGCGTGATGCGCGGCGCGCTGCGCGTGGTCGGGGCGACCGAGGCCGAGGTGTATGTCACGGCGTCGCAGGCCCTGGGCGACGTCGCCGACGTCTACGGCATGAGCTGGAAGTCGGGATGAGCACCGTTCGACTGCGTGCAGGCCACGTCCAGCCCGTCTGGGCGGGCCATCCCTGGGTGTTCGCGCAGGCCATCGAGTCGGTCGACGGAGCGCCGGCGCCGGGCGACGTCGTGACGGTCGTCGATCCGCGGGGCAACTTTCTCGGGCGCGGCTACTGGTCGCCGAGCAGCGCGATTCCGGTGCGCATCGTCACGCGGGATCCGGGCGATCCGCTCGACGCCGCCTCGGTGGGGCGTCGCGTCGAGGCGGCGGCAGCCTGGCGGCGCGCATGGCTCGGGTTGCCGTCGGACGAGACGACCGGGTACCGGATCGTGCATGGGGAGGGTGACGGGCTGCCCGGCGTCGTCGCCGACGTGTACGGCGAGACGCTCAGCGTGCAGTTCACGACGATTGGTGCCAAGCGCCGGCAAGAAGAGATCGTCGGTCACCTGGTTCGCGTGACCGGATGCCGGGCGGTCGTCGAGACGTCGAGCGAGCGCGTCGCACGGCTCGAGGGCTTCGAGCCGCACACGGGTGTGCTGCGCGGTCCGGACGTCGCATCCCTGGAGTTCCGCGAGCGCGGCCTCGCGCTGTCCATTCCGCTCGAGGTCGCCCAGAAGACCGGCTACTACTTCGACCAGCGCGACAACCGCGCCCGGATCGAGGACCTCGCGCGCGATCGCACGGTGCTCGACGCGTTCTCGTACGTGGGGGCCTTCGCGCTGTTCGCGGCGCGTGGGGGCGCCCGACGAATCGTCGCGATCGACTCGTCGCCCGCGGCGATCGCGACCGGTGCGGCGCTCGCGGCAAGCGCCGGATACGCCGATCGCATCGAGTTCGTGCGCGCGGACGTGCGTCGGGCGCTGGCGGACATGGCCGCCGCAGGCGAGCGCTTCGACGTCGTCGTGCTCGACCCGCCCAAGCTCGCCCCGACGGTCAAGGACCTCGAGGCGGGTCGCAAGGCCTATCGTCGGCTCAACGCGGCGGGCTTGCGACTCGTCCGGGATGGAGGGCTGCTGGTCTCCTGCTCGTGCTCGGCCGCGATGCGCCAGGACGATCTCCAGCGCACCATCGGGCTGGCCGCGCGCGACGCGGGTTGCCACGTCGCGGTCCTGTGGGTCGGGCAGCAGGCCCCCGATCACCCCGTGCTCGCCTCGTTCCCCGAGGGCCGCTACCTCAAGTGCGTCGTGGCACGCGTGGACCGATGAAGGGGTCGCCCGGCTCACCCGCCGGGGCGCGCGTGCCGACGCCGCTCGTGCTCGCCGTGGGTGGCGGCATGCTGGCCGTGGGGCTCGTCGCCGCCATGGTTCCGCGTGGCGTCGAGTCGGGCGAGGCGCCGAGGGGAGGCGTACCGAGACCTCGCCAGGGCCTTGTCGTGGACGATTCCACGCCCGAGGCGGCCGCCGAGTCGTTCCTGGACGCCTGGCGGCGGCGCGAGCACGCGGTCGCGCTGGGGCTGAGCACGGGCGCGGCGCGGGACGCCGTCGTTTCACGCCGTGATGCGGAGCTGCAATTCGGGCAAGAGGGGGCCGAACTGAAACGGCGCGCGTGGGATCCCCTGGCGGCCGAACGACTCGCGCTTCGGGTCGAGGGCAGCGAAGTGCTGGACGGGCAACGCGTTCGCCTGTTCACGGTAGCCGAGGGACGGTTCCTGGGGCGCCCCTACGCGCGACGGATCGCATTCGATGTGCGACGCGACGGAGTGCGCTGGCGCGTCGAGCACATGCGTCTCGGCGAAATCCTCGGAGCGCCCCCCCCGTCCATCGATACGCCTCTTCGCGATTCGGAGCAGGACCCGTCGCACTTCGATCCGCGCGAGGGGACGAGCCCGTGACGGCGCCCGCCGGGTACGCGACCGACGCGGCGCGCGATCGGGCGCGGTCAATCGAAGAGGGAGCTCGCGCGCACTACCGGGACGCCCGCTACTACGATCAGACCTATCGGTGCCGGGCGCACGACGTCCGTTGGTACGTCGATCTCGCCTTGCGCCACCGGGGCCCCGTGCTCGAGCTGGGAGCCGGCACCGGTCGCGTCGCCCTCGCGCTGGCGCGCCGCGGGATCGAGGTCGTGGCGGTGGATCGGATGGCCTCGATGATCCGGCGCGGACGGGAGCGGCTCGCGCGCGAGCCCCGTCGGGTGCGCGACCGCGTCACGTGGGTCCGGGCCGACCTGCGCCGACTCCGGCTCGGCCGACGCTTCCCGCTGGTCATTGCGCCCTTCAACGTGTTCATGCACCTGTACTCCCGGCGGGACGTCGAGCGCGCGCTGCGGGTCGTGCGCGAGCACCTGACGGCGCGCGGTCTATTCGCCTTCGACGTGTTGTTGCCCGACCCGGGTGAGCTGGCGCGACATCCCGACCGCGTGTATCGGGGTCGTCCCTTTCGTCATCCGTCCGACGGCCGAACGTATCGATACGCCGAGCGGTTCGCCTACGACCACGCACGGCAGGTCCAGTTCGTGACGATCGCCTTCCAGGACGTCGCCCGGCCCGGCCGCATCGTCGAGCACGTCCTGTCGCATCGACAGTTCTTTCCACGGGAGCTCGAGGCGCTTCTTCACTACAACGGTTTTCGCGTCCTCGCGCACTGGGGCGGGTTCGGACGCGAGGCGCTCGACGCGAGCTCCGTCTCGCAGGTGGTTGTGACTCGACCCATCCGCGGGGACCGTCGCGGCCGAGACGTCGGTTGACCGGTTGACGGCGCGGCGCCACCGACCTCGTTCGGGAGTACCCCGGGGTGTTTCGAGCCGAGTCCGTAACCAGGCCCGAGCTCGAGTCGTGCCCGAGCCCGACTCGGAAACCGGACTGCGGACGGTCGATGGCGTTCGATGGCCTCGACCCGGCCCGCTCGAATCGCTCCGCCGCTCCGGCACGACGGCCCACGAGGTGTCAATATCGCACTTCGGGAACCAGGTCGGCGGGGATGCGCCGGTCCGTATCGGCGACGATCCGGATCGTACGGGGCAAGTAGCCCGGTGCGCGGATCTCGAGGAGGTGGGCACTACCGCGGCGCAGCCGCATGGGACTCGTGGCAGGAAGACCGTCGAGCAGGATGACGCCTTCTCGGGGGAGCCCGACGACGTCGATGCGAACCGACGTCGGGGCCGCCGACGGGGAGATGCCCTGGGGCGACGTCGATGCGGGCGCGACCGGATCGTCGGGTTGCTCGTCCGGGTCGATGGCGACGCGCACCGCGACCACGGCGAGGACGAGCAGCACGAGGGCAGCGGCGGCGTAGCCGAGTACGCGCCGAGGGAGAGCGGCACGCGTGGACGGCGTTTCCGCATCCAAGCTCGCGGGGGCGTGCATCGTGACGGGGGCGCTGCGTGCCGGCTCGTTGCCAGGCGTCGTGCGAACGGCCGGGAGCGGCGGCGTCGACGCGCTCCTTGCGGCGCCGACCGAAGGGACGTCCCGCGATGACGTGGGCGTCGCGCGTCCTGCTCGCGCGACGGGCGGAAGCGAGCGCGCGCTGCGGCGTCGC
>JANWZI010000128.1 GCA_025054695.1 Myxococcota bacterium
GCTGCACACCCCCCGAGGCGACGAGGCGCGGCGATACGCGAGCGCGCGCGGTCACCGATCCCGATCCCGACTCCGAGCCCGACTCGGATCCCGATCCCGATCCCGAGCCTGAGTCGGAGACCGACTCCGAGCCCGAGTCCGAGTCCGAGTCCGAGACCGAGCCCGAGGCCGAGACCGAGGCCGAGCCCGAGCCCGAAACCGAGCCTGCTCGCGAGCCGCGATCAACCAGACTGGCCGCCGCGCTCACTCCTCGTCCTGCCGCAGCGCGGCGAGCACCGAAACGTCCTCGAGCGTCGTCACGTCCCCGCGCGGCTCGCTCCCTGCCGCCAGCTCGCGTAGCAGCCGTCGCATGATCTTGCCGCTGCGCGTCTTGGGCAGCGCATCGGCAAAGCGCACGACGTCCGGCCGCGCGAACTTGCCGATCTGCTCGGCGACGTGCGCGGCGATCGCCTCGCGCAACTGCGGCGACGGCGTCTGGCCGGCGCGCAACGTCACGAAGGCGACGAGCGCCTGCCCCTTGAGCGGATCGGGGCGGTCCACGACGGCCGCCTCGGCGACGGCGGGATGCGAGACGATCGCGCTCTCGATCTCCGCCGTGCCGATGCGGTGACCGGAGACGTTGACCACGTCGTCGATGCGCCCGACGACCCAGAAGTAGCCATCGGCGTCGCGCCGCGCTCCGTCTCCCGTGAAGTAGAGCCCGGGAAAGCGCGAGAAGTACTGCTGCCGGAAGCGCTCCGGATCGCCCCAGAGCGTGCGTGCCATCGAAGGCCACGGACCGTCGATCACGAGGTAGCCCCCCTCGTCCGGACCGGCCTCAGTGCCGTCTTCACGCAGCACGCGCGGCCGGACGCCGAACAGCGGCAGCGTGCACGAACCGGGCTTGGTCGCAGTGGCGCCGGGCAGCGGCGCGATGAGAATGCTCCCCGTTTCGGTCTGCCACCACGTGTCGACGATGGGGCACCGGTCGCCGCCGATGACGCGGCGATACCACATCCACGCTTCGGGATTGATGGGCTCGCCGACCGATCCGAGCAGACGAAGGCTCGACAGGTCGTGCCGGCGGGGGTGCTCCTCGCCCCACCGCATGAACGCCCGGATGGCCGTCGGCGCCGTGTAGAAGATGCTCACGCCGTGCCGCTCGACGAGGCTCCAGAACCGGTCCGGAGCGGGATAGTCGGGCGCACCCTCGTAGACGAGCACGGTCGCCCCCGCCGCAAGCGGCCCGTAGACGACGTAACTGTGTCCCGTGATCCAGCCAACGTCGGCCGTGCACCAGTACAGGTCGTCGTCGCGCAGATCGAAGACGGTCCGCGCCGTCAGCCACGTGCCCACCATGTAGCCGCCGGTGGTGTGCAGCACGCCCTTGGGCTTTCCCGTGGTTCCGGACGTGTACAGGATGAACAATGGGTGTTCGGCTTCGAGCGCCGGAGCCGTATGACGCGCGGGCATCGTCGCGACCATCTCGTCCCAGGCGACGTCGCGGCCCGGCTGCATCGCGCAGTCGACGCCAGCACGCCGCACGACGAGCACGCGCTCGACCGACGGTACCGCCTGAAGCGCGCGATCGACCTGCGCCTTGAGCGGCACGGCACGACCCCGGCGCCACGCCGCGTCCTGCGTGATGACCAGACGGGCTCCGGCGTCCAGTAGCCGGTCTCGAACGGCCTCGGCCGCAAACCCGCCGAAGATCACCGTGTGCACCGCGCCGATGCGCGCGCAGGCGAGCATCGCCACGATGGCTTCGGGGATCATGCCCATGTAGATGCCCACGCGGTCGCCGGCGCGCACTCCCAGCGCCTCGAGCGCGTTGGCCAGGCGCGAGGTCTCGGCGAGCAACTGCCGATAGGTCAGCGTTCGCACGTCGCCAGGCTCGCCCTCGAACACGAGCGCGGCCTTGTGGCCGCCGCTCGGCCCCGTCACGTGCCGGTCGAGGCAGTTGTACGCGAGATTGGTCCGGCCCCCGTCGAACCAGCGCGCCACGGGCGGATCCCAGGACAGCACGCGTGCGGGCGGTTCGAACCAGAACAGCTCCGAAGCCTGCTCGCGCCAGAAGCCCTCGGGATCCTCGACGCTTCGTCGGTACATCGCCTCGTAGTGTTCGCGAGACCCGATGCGCGCGCGCTCCGCAAACTGGGGCGGCGGTGGAAACAGACGCTGCTCGCGGTACACGCTCTCGATGGTTCCTGCCTGGGCCATGGCGACGGGGCGAGCATACTTCCGCCCCGCGCCGTCGGCCGAGCGCACCGATCACCCGCTCCGCGGGCGGAGCAGCGCGCCGCGCCGGGTCGCGGGAAGTCGCCCTGGGTGAGGGGTCGGCGGCCAAAGCAGGATGCGAACCGACTCGAAGACCGAGTCCGGGACCGGGCCCGATTCGGAGCCCGAGCCGGAGCCCGAGACCGAGACCGAAAATCGAGCCCGAGTCCGAGTCCGAACCCGATTCCGAGTCCGAGGCAGAGTCCGAGACGGAGCCGGAGTCCAAATCCGATTCCGAGTCCGAAACCGAGCGCAAGAGCGAGAAGGACCCGCCCTAACCGCGCGAGGGGAGACGCACGGGAACCGTGCGCTCCGAGCTGAACAGGGCGCCGTCGTCGTCCACGCGCACGAGGACGACCGTGACGTTGTCGTCGGCGTCCGCTTCGAGCGCCGCTGCCACGAGTCGGTCCGCGGGATTCGCGTCGCGAATCGCTGCGGGCAGCAAGCGCGCGAGCGCTTCGTCGTCGAGCACGTCGGTCAGTCCATCGGTGCACAACATCAGCACGTCGCCCGTGCGCAGCCGCAAGCTCAGCAGCTCCGGCCGAGACGTCGCGCCCGTGCCGACCGCGCGTGACAGCACGTGGCCCCACGACGCCCGACCGGCCGCGTCCATCGGCAGCCCACGCGCGCTCATCTCCGCCGCGACGGTGTGATCGGCGGTCAGCTGGATCAGGGACCCGTCGCGCCACAGATACACGCGCGAATCGCCGACCCACGCCACGGTCGCAGCCATCCCCCGCACGCGCACCGCCGCGACGGTCGACGCCATTCGGTCCAGATCGCCGACGCGTCGCCGCGCGATCTCGCGATCCGCCATGCGGATCGCCGTCTCGAGTCGGCTGGCGTCGCCGCCGTCCGTGCCCGCGTCGGCACCGGCCCGCCGGAAGAATCGACGCAGGGTGTCGACCACGATGGCGCTCGCGATCTCGCCGCCCTCGACGCCGCCGACCCCGTCGGCGACGGCATACAGCCCCAACGCCGCGTCAGCGATCGCCGCGTCTTCGTTGTTCGAGCGCCGCCCGGCGTGACTGCTCGCAGCCGCTCGCAGCATCATCATGGCTTCTTCGTGAAGCGAGTCTCGTGCCCGTCACGACGCCTCGAAAGCGCCGTCGAGACGCGACCCGACGTGGCAACCGCAGAAGCCGCCAGGTGGGGACGGACGGCGCCACGGGGTCGCGGCGGCGGTTACGTCGGGCTTTGCTGACGTGAGGTGGTGCGAGGCCGACGTCGAGACCGAGTCAGAGCCCGAGCCCGAGGCGGATCCCAAGTCCGAGTCCGAGACCGAGGCCGAGCCCGAGGCCGAGCAGAGCCCGAGTTCGCGTCCGAGACCGAGCCCGAGTCCGAGACCGAGTCGGAGCCCGAGACTCCAATCGTAACCGAGCCCGAGGCCGCGCTCAAACCCAAGCCCCGACCCAACCCGCTCACGCGACCCCGACGGTACGCTCGCGCCGTGCACGCCTCGTGGCTGGGCCTGCGGGGACGGATCGTCCTCGCGCTGTCGATCGCGTTCGTCGCCTCGCACGCCTTGCTGGCGACGGTCGCCGTTCGCCTGACCGACCGGATGCTCGAACGAGAGCGCCGGCGCTCCGCGTCGGCCACCCTCTCCGTCCTCGCCACCGCGATCGACGAGGGCGCGAGCGCCGATGTGCTGCTGCGCGAGGCCACGAGCTCCGGCGCGCTTCGAGGCATCGAGCTGCGCTGGCCCGGTGTCGAGGCGCACACGCACGGGCGCATCGGCATGGGAGCCGTGGTGCGCGTACCCCTGCGCACGGGAGGGTCGCTGCACGGCTGGACCGAGCCGCCGGGCGCCGAGGTCACCCGACCGCTCGCCGACCTCTTGCTGCTCTACTTCGCGGTGACCGGCAGCGCCGTGATCGTGCTCGGCTTCGTCGCGCTCACGGTGCTCGTCGTTCGACCGATCGAGCGGGCGACCCGCGCCGCCGACCGGCTCGCCAGCGGACGCCGCCACGAGCCGCTGCCCGAACGGGGCGCGCGCGAGACGGTCGCCCTGTCGCGCGCGTTCAACGCGATGGCGGAGCAGCTCCGCGCAGATCGCCAGGCCCTCGAGGCGCGAGTTGCCGAGCTGGAGCGTACGACCGCGGAGCTGCGTGCGGCGCGCGAGCAGGTCCTGCGCAGCGAGCGCCTGGCCTCGGTCGGCCGGCTCGCCGCGGGGGTCGCGCACGAGATCGGCAATCCGCTCGCGGCGATCCTGGGTCTGGTCGAGCTGGTCCGCGAGGGCGGCCTGAGCGAGGCCGAGCGAGCCGAGTTCCTCGGCCGCATTCAGCGCGAGACCGAGCGCATCCAGAAGACGATTCGGGGACTGCTCGATTTCGCGAGACGGGGGCAGGGCTCCAGCGCGGCCACGCCACGGTCCACCAGCGATCTGTCGCGAATCGTCGAGGAAGCGGCCCGGCTCCTGGCGCCGCAGAAGGATCTGCGCGGAGTGACCCTCGAGCGTCGCCTCGCCGAGCACGCGCACGTCCGCGGCGATCCGGACGCGCTCGCGCAGCTCGTGCTCAATCTGCTGCTGAACGCGGCCGACGCCGTGCGGGGCCGAGGTCACATCCTCGTGGAGGTCGAGCCGGATGAGCGAGGAGACTGGATCCGCCTCGCCGTCACCGACAGCGGCCCGGGCATCGCACCCGAGGTCATGGGTTCGCTGTTCGAGCCGTTCGTGACCACCAAACCGCCCGGCGAGGGAACCGGCCTGGGCCTCGCGGTCTGCCACACGATCGTGGAACGTCACGGCGGTCGCATCTCGGCACGCAATGTACCCGGCTCGGGCGCGTGCTTCGAAGTCTGGTTGCCCGCCGCGGGCCCCGAGGCGAGGACGTCGGACGCGAACGATCAGAAATGACGGGGTCCCAGCCTCGGACTCCGACTCGGGCTCAGGCTCGGGCTCGGGCTCGGGATCGCGCTCGGTGTCTCGGGCTCGGTCTCGGGCTCTGTCTCGGACTCGCTATCGGACTCGGACTCGGGCTCTGTCTCGGTCTCGGGCTCCGAATCGGTCCGGACCCACGCTCAGCGCAACTGGGCCGCTACCGTGAAGGGAACCTGCCACGCGGTCACGCCCCGTCCCGAACGCACCGCGCCACGCACGACATCCGTGAGGGCAGACGCCAGACACGGCTCGAATCCCTCCTGCGCGAGGCCGGTCGCGCGCACTTCGACCACCGGGTCGTAGACGTCGTACGTGCCCATGTCCCGCAGGCGTGTTTCGAACACGACGAGAAGGGCTGCGCGCGCGGATCGCTGGTGATGGATCTCCCAATCCTGCACGAAACAGTCGGCGATGGCGGCACGCGCCCGCTCTCCGCGCAGTGCCGTGCCGACGTCGTTCCAGCCGGGGCCGTCCCGGTCGGGCAGATCGATCGCGACCTCGATGGCATCCGCAGTCGGGCGGGACGGCTCGAGGGTGAAGTAGCGCTCGGGCGGCTCGGGCCGGTCGAACGCCGACACGTCCAACCCGTCGTAGCGCCAGCGCCCGACCGCCGCGGCCACCTGCGCGCGCACGGGATCACCCGGAAGCGAGCCCCGAAAGCAGCCGTCCGCACGCCGGACCGCCGCTTCCCGTGCGACCGGGTCGACGGCGGTGCGCAGGGCCGCGAGCGCCGCTTCGCACAGGATATCCGCCGGGACGGGTACGGAGGCGGCGGTGAACGCCTCGACCGCTCGCTCGAACGTCGAGGCCGCGCCGCGCAGGTCGCCGGCCTCGGCCTGGGCGCGCGCCGTGGCCGCGAGCACCTCGCCCGAGACGCTCGTCGCACGGTGCCGGCATCGGGCCGCCACGCAGAGCTGATCGGCCGGACAGTCCGCGCGTCCCGTGCAACCCGCTCCAGACGGCATCACCGTGGATGCGGTCGGACCGCCCTGCGCCGGAGCGAGGCCTGCCGCACCGGTCGGAGCGCCGGGCTCGCCCGCGGCCGCCGGACGCCGACAGCCGAGCGCGAGCGAGGGCAGCAGCAGCGCGATCGCGAGGCGCCGGCTCAAGGCTCCACCTCGAGCCCGACGGTCGCGACGAGCGCGTCGCCGTTGGGCACCGCCGCGCGCCCGTATCGAAACTCGTCGAAACGATGGCTCACCCAGTCGCCCTTGAGGACGACTGCGAAACGGTCGAGCAGCCCGAGCACGCGGCCTTCGTCGTCGGGCGACGGGCTCCAGACGAGTCGCGCTCCCACCAGCAGCGAGCTCATCGGCGACAGCTCGCGGTCGCCCGTGAAGTACCGTCCCCGCTGCTGACGGGCGTAATCGTCGGAATAGAAAAGTGCGCCCGTCTGCGCGTGGTACCGACCGCGCAACCGCAGCCGCAGCGCCTCGCCGAGGCTCTGATCCCACGCGATCTCGGCGCTGAGCGCTCGCACCCCCCAGCTGTCGTCGTAGCCGCGCGCCCACAGTTGCACGGCCCCCTCGACGGGGGCGACCCAGAACCGCGTGCCCAGTGCGACGTAGCGGCGCGCGCGGTCGAGCGGGTGGTACTCCTGCGCGGCGCTGCGCCCGAGCCAGACCGCGCGGTACGGGTTGCCCTGGTAGCCGTGCAGAAGCTGGCCGCCCACGACGAGCTGGGTGGCCAGTACGGGCGACCACGCCTGGGTCCAACCGCCCTGGACGGTCATCAGATCGAGCGGCAGCGACTCGCGCTCGGCCGACGCGAAGCAACCGTCGGAGGAGGGCATGCGCTGCCGCTCGACGGGCTCGCGCGCGCGCGGCTGGTGGAGGTTGCACGCGCGGTCGAAACCCCGCCCGATCGCGATCTCGAGGCCCGTGTTGCGGTCGAACAGTTCGGCGCGTCCGGTCACGGTCAGGCCGTGCGAGCGATAGTCGGACTCCCGGCCCCACGAGTATCCAGCGCCGACGGACGCATACTCCGAACGCAGCTCGAGTCCCCCGCCCACGGTGTGTCGCACGTCGTCCAGACGCGTCGCGCTCGCGATCGCGTCGACGGAGGTGGCCGGCGCATCGACCACCGCCACGCTGGCTCCCGAAACGACGTCCGCCTGCCATCCGGCGCGAAGCACCACGACCTCGGCGATCTCGGCCTCGAGGTCGGCGGCGGGCACGAGCACCGTCATTTCGAGTGGCCCACCCGCTTCGTGAAACACGGTCCCCGTCGTGCGCAGGCGCACCTGGGCGCTGGCGCTCTCGGGATGCGCCAGCACCCACCCAATTCCCAGGACGAGCAGGGCAGCACGCGAAAGAGCCGCGCCCGTCACGTGCCTCGACGGCAAGGAAGGGGACTCGATCTCGAGTCCAGGTCCGTGTCCGTGCCTGCGTCCGACACCGAGCCCGGGACGGAGTCCGCTACCGAGTCGCGGTCGGTGCTCGAACCGTTCCCGCCCCGGTGTCACGCCGGCGATCGGGCTGGTTGGCGTGGCACCCCGATGTTGCGACGCGGAGTCGGAGTCGGAGTCTGAGCCCGAGCCGGAAACCGAGCTCGAGCCCGGGTCCGAGGCCGAGTCCGGACCGAGCGACATGACCGGTGCCGTCAGTTGCACCCGCACCCTCCGCCGCCGACGCCACCGCCGCCGAAGGCCCCCTCGCGATTGGAGAGCACGTGATCCTCGTGCTCCGCGCTCGCGCCCTCGGAACCGAAGGTCATCGCCGGTCGTGCAAGGTGCTCGCGATCCTCGGGTCGCACCGTCGCGCAGCCGGCTCCGAGGCACGCCAGCAGCGCGCACACGACCGCGCCGGCGCGTACCGCCGCTTCAGAAAAACGCCGACAGCCCACCGGAAACCTCCTCCCGCGCCACGAACCGATCCGGCTCGTGGAACGCGTACGCGCGCACCTCGAGCCGCAGGGTGATCCGATGCCGGAACGCCAGGCGCATGCCGCCCCCGCCGTACAGCACCCAGGCGGTGCCCCGCTCCAGCAGGAACGTGTCCGCGTTCGGATCGCTGCGGACCGCCCCGGCGCCGCCGACGACGAACGGTACAAAAGGCCATTCCGGGGTGAGGTTGACCACGCCCCCCGCCGTTCCGACGAACAGCCGTCCGCCCTGCGAGACGCTCGCCACCGCGCCGAGCTCGAGACCGAGATGGGGCGAGAGGAACCAGGCCGGCCGCGCCGCGACGAGGCCACCGGCGCCCCGCACGCCGAAACGCCTTCCCAGAATTCCGCCGCCGACCGCGATCTCGCCGTCGGCCTCGCGCAGCGGCGGGGGCGCGAACAGAGCGGGCAACCATCGCCCCGCGTCGGCCTCGGACTCGCCGACCTCGAGCACGTACACGGTTTCGCCTCGAACGAACCCGCTCGTTCCGTCCGGCATCTCGACGCGGATCCAGTACCCGCGCGTCGAGCGTCCCACGACGCGATGCACCTCGCCGCGCCGCACCACTCCCACCCGCCGGTAACTCGTGCCGGGTCCCGCATGCACGGAGGTGGATTCGACGACGACGCGTGCGTACGGCTCGACCTGGTCGGCGCGAGCGACCACCGCGCCCATCACCGCGCCGCCCGCCAACATCAGCGACGCGACGGCTCGGCGCGTCACGGGCAATCCTCGAGCGGGGTGCGGTCGATCCACGCCGCGATGAGACAGGCCTCGCGACTCGAGGTCGGGAAGATCACCCGCGGGTGGCTCGACAAGCCCGTCGGTCGCCGGTACAGCGGGCTCGAGAGCGCGTCGGCCTGCACCGAGATCTGAACGGCGCGGAAGTTGTCCGCGTAGCTCGTCGGCACCGAGGCGGGACGGCCTGACGAGCAATCCGGCGGGGGGTCGGTCTCGGCGGCCGCGCGTAGGATCAGAGCCGAGCGCGCGGCGTGACACATGCCCGCCTCGCCGCTGCCGCCGGACGCGCAGCGCTGGGGCGAGATCACCATGGGCTGAACAATGCAGTGGAAGACATCCTCGTCGAGCACAATGTCGGGGGGGATGAAATTGTCGCCCGGATCGACCGTGCCACAGCTGGCGAGCAGCACGATCCAGGCGCGCGCATGCCGCAGACGCACGCGGGTGACACTGCCAAAGCTGCCCCCATGCGAGCAAGCCCGGGCGCCACTCGAGTCCGAGCCCGAGTCCGAGACCGAGACCGAGCCCGAACCCGAGCCGGAGACCGAGTCCGAGCCAGTGTCCGAGACCGAGCCAGAGCCCGAGACCGAGACCGAGACCGAGACCGAGTCCGCCTCACCGCCGCAGCAAGCCCCACGTCATCGCCGCGACGCGGTCCA
>JANWZI010000129.1 GCA_025054695.1 Myxococcota bacterium
CCAGCAGAACGGATCGATCGGCGCGACGACGAGCACGGGGCTCGTCTCGTCCCACCCGGCCCGCCGCAGCAACGCGCGGCCGACCGACGCGGGCGCCGGCTCGAACGTCCAGGCGGTGTCCGTGCCGGCGTGCGCCTCGATGCCGAGCCGCTCGAGCAGCGCGCGCGAAGCCTCGTTGCGGGCGAGCACGAGCGCGCCGCGGCAGCAGCGCCGCACCAGCGCCTCGAGCGCCGGATCCATCGCGCCGGCCTCGCCCCCGTAGCCGATCGCGGGCTTGCGTTCGGCAAGCGCCAGGCCGAGCGCGCCGACCATCATCGTCGAGAGCGCATTGGCGAACTTGGACTTGAACATCGACCCCTCGCACGCGACCACGCCGTGGTGCGCGTGCACGGTGTCGTACAGGAACTTCGGGAAGACCCGCGGCAGTCGGATCTGCCGCACCGTGCGGAAGTAGCCGCGCGTGCGCGCAGGCTCGATGGTCAAGATCGACAGCTCGGCCAGTTCGTCACCGAGCAGATGTCGGAACTGCCGCAGCATCTCCTCGACGCGTACGTCGGCTCCGGTGTTCCGACTGCCCGAATAGCCCGCGAACAGCAGCCGCAGCGGTTCGCCCGGCTTCCAGCGCGCGCCCGCATCGAGCGCGTAGCGACTGGCCGCGAGCTGCACGAACCCCTCCATCGCGCGCATTAGCGCCCGGTCCGCGTCGAGCTCGCCGCGCGCGGTGCGCACGAGCCGTCGTGCGTGCTCGAGCCACGTGCCCGCTTCACTCATGCGTGGACCTGCACGGCTGCCGTCGCCACGGCCGGCGGCAGCTCCGCGTACGGATAACGGAAGCGGTGCGTCGTCGCCCAGCGGTACAGCGGCACGCAGTACGACGTGAACGGTGCCGGTCGCAGGCCCGTCTCGGCGCGGACGCGGGCGTTGTCGAAGACCGTGTCGAACGTGATGTACGGCCAGAACACCGAAAGCAGCGCGCCCAGACGCTGCACCGCGTCGCGTCGAGGCCAGACGGCCGCCGCGCGCACCAGCCGGTCGAACGCGGGGCCGAGCCCGGGTACGAACCGCGGCGGACGGCGGCCCAGCCCCTGCGCCATGGCCCCGGCGATCGCGCCGGCCGACTCGGCGTCAGCCCCCGCGGACAGGTGATAGATGCCGTGCGCCGGCCGCGTCGCCAGATGCAGGCGCGCGATGGCCTCACCCACGAAGTCTGCGGGAACGATGTCGAGCCGGGCGTCGGAGCGCATCGGGAGCACGGGCAGGTCTGCGAGCACGCAAAAGGCGCGTACCATGTCGAACTGCGTGGTCTCGGGACGACGCGAATCGCCCATCACGATGGACGGGCGAAGCACGAGCGTGGTGCCGGGCGGAAGCAGCTCGCGCGCCATGTGCTCGGCGAACTTCTTGGTCCGCGCGTACGGATCGTAGTCGCCCCGTTCCCAGTCGACGGCCTCGTCCTCGCGCACGTGCTCGCGGTCGCGCCGGCCCGCGACGGCCACCGTCGAAACGTGCGTGAACCGCCGCAGCCGCCCCCGCTCGGCGACCTCCATCGCGAACCGCACGACCGAAAGCGTGCCGCGCAGGTTCACGTTCAGGCACGCCCGTTCCGAGCGCCGGTTGAGGGAAGCGGCGACGTGAAGCACCGACTCGACCTCGCCGGCGAGCGCACGCCGCCGTTCCGGATCGAGCCCGAGCCCAGGCAGCGTGAGGTCCCCGTGAACCCACTGCACCCGCCCGAGCAAGCGTCGAAACCCGCTCGGATCGAGGTGCAGCTGCATCGCGCGCCACAGCTTGGCCTCGGCCTCCGCCGCTGTGCGCGCGCGCACGAGCAGCGCAAGGCGCGCGTCGCTCTCGCGCAGCAGGCTCGCGATCGCGTAGCTCCCGAGGTACCCCGTCGCCCCCGTCACGAAGATCATGCCGACGCCTCCTCCACCTCGATCCGGGACGACTCGCCCCGCGCGTTCCCCTCGGCCGCGCGCGCGCGGGGCGCGTCCAGCCGCTCGACGACGGCCCGTTCGGTCTCGGCCGTCCAGGGCGGCTCGTCCTGCGGGATGCGCTCGCCGCGCAACAGCGGCAGGCACCAGCGCTCGAGCCCCGGCACGTGCACCTCGAGCCAGTAGCGCCGCCAGTCGAGTCGCTCGAGGTCCGAGCCGAACGTGGGGCGTTCCTCGCCGTCCAGACGCGCCTCGAGCGCACGCCAGCGGTCGGTCTCGAAGACCCAGTCGTGGTCGTGGATGAACGGTCGGTACAGACGGAGCAGTTCCTCGACGCGCCCCAGCGTCCGATCGATGGCACGCGCCCGGTTCGAGAGGCGTCGGGCGTGCGCCTCGATCGTCGTGCCCAGGCGCCCGTCCAGGGCCGGGGGCAGCCAGCGACGCAACCCCGACGGACGCGTCGCGTCGCGCACCGCCCGCGCGAGCCGCCGCATCGCCGCGAGCGACAGCGGCGGTTCGCGGTCGGCCGGCCGGGGCACCGCATCGAGGAACCGCACAAGCCAGCGGTCGATCGGATCGGCGTCGGCGCGCCCGTGCATGCGACGGACGGCCAGCGCCGTCAGGTCGATGGCGCGTCCGAACGTGAGCGGGTTCCGATCGCTCGTCCCGACGTGGAAGACCCCCGTTGCCTCGGGCTCGTCGCGGAGCAGCGCCGCGGCGACGAGCGTGCACGCCGCGGCGACGGCGTCGACCGGGACCACGTCGAACCGGTGCGCCGGCACCGATGGCAGACCGCGGAACCACGTCGAGAGCAGCCAGACGAGCGGGCCGCTCGTGTTGATCCCCTCGTTCCAGCCGGTGAACGGGAAGCGCCACGCGCTCTCGACCACGGCGGGGCGCACGATGGCGAGCGGAATGCTCCCGCTCGTCGCGAGCAGGTGCTCGGCGAGCCCCTTGGTGTACGTGTACAGGTTCGGCCAACCGAGGGCCGCCGCGCGCGCGTTGGCGGCCGCGATGCGATCGCGCACGCCCTCGATCTGGCGGCACAACGCGCGCAGCGCTTCGAGCTCCGAGCGAGGGTCGAATTGCGCTCCGGACGGCGCGCGCCCCACCTCGAGCCGCTCGGGCACGCGCCCGTCGGCGCACCCCGCGACGAACGCCGTCGAGACGTGCAACAGGCGTGGTCGACGCGCGAGCGACGCCAGATCCGCGACGTGCAGCGCTCCGAGCACGTTCGTCTCGAGGCCGAGCCGCGGATCCGGCTCGAAATCGGTCAGCCCCGCGAAGTGCAGGACGAGATCGACGTCGCGCATGGCCGCGCGCGCCGCGAACCGGTCGAGCCCGCACAGCGGCTGGCCCACGTCTCCGTCGAGCACGTGCAACCGCCGGCCGACCTCGTCGAGCAGACGCGACCCCCATCGCGCACGGCACGGACGCAGCGCGGGCGAGCGGCCGAGCACCTCCACGAGCCGTCGCACGGCGCTCCGGCCCCGCTGCCCGCGCACGAGCACGCTGATGCGTCCGATCCGCGGCAGCCGTTCGAGCGCGAACGCGAGCCAGACCTTGCCGAGGAAGCCCGTGACGCCGGTGATCAGGACGTGCGCCCCATCGAACGTCTCGGCGACCGGCAACGGCCGGCTCGCCCGTCTGGTGCGCTCGTCCACGTCAAGCCTCCAGCACCGGCCAGTCGAGATCGCGCGCCAGCCGTCGCAGCGCACGATCGGGGCAGACGACACAGGGCTCGCCCACGGCCGCCGCGAGCAACTGATCGTCCAGTCGCGCGACGTAGGCGGCGCTCGCGGACAGCTCGACGCCGTGGCGGTCGGCCCACTGACGTACGCGCTCGACGGCCAGCGCCGCGGAAACCACCGGCTCGCGCAGCCGTCCCGTGGCGAGCCCATCCTGCATCTCGAGCGCGTTGCACAGCACGTCGCCGACACCCAGGTGATCGGCGAGCGGGCCGACGACGACGTCGATCCCGTCGGAGAGCAGCACCGGACGGCGGCCGTGGCGCGCGGCCTCACGCAACAACTCGACGCAGCCCGGACGCAAGCGCGGCACGAGCTGTGTTTCGGCATACTGTCGGCCCAGCTCGACGAGCCGATCCTCGCTCATGCCGCGCAGCCCCATGAACACGATGCGCGTGGCCGTCGTCGTGTCGTGCAGCGGTCCTTGCGCGAGCCACGGCACCGCGGCCATCACGTTGCCGAGCCGCAGAACCCGTTCCGCGATGCGTTGGGCGTTGAGCGCGAGATAGACCGGCGCTCCGCTCATCGCGACCCGGGGAACGAGCACGCCTTCCACTCGGAAAAATGCCGCGCACTGCATCGAACGACCCTCGCGAGGGACGGCCTTGTACACGAATTAGACTGACGTGTCAGTACATATCGCGATTCCAACGCAGTTTCGGGCACTTATCCGTGCATTCGCAAGCCAAGCGGCCCAACCTTCGCGGTTCCAGACGTCACAAGTGAAGCCGAGAAACGAGCGGTCGGGTGCTCCCCCAGCCGGGGTCCGAGCCCGGGACCGAGACCGCATCGGAGCCCGAGTCCGTGTCCGAGTCCGAGACCGAGTCCGAGTCGGCGTCCGAGGCCGAAGCCGAGCCGGAGTCCGAGACGGAGCCTGAGTCGGAGACCGAGACCGAGTCGGAGTCCAAGACCGAACCCGAGCCCGAGCCGGTCATCGTGATCGCGCCGACCGGCGCCGGGGCTTCGTCAACCGCGTGGGATCGACACCCACGCCGTCCATAGGAAGAAGTCTTCGGACAACGAGGCCGCCGTGGCCTGCACGCCGAACGCGACGCGCTCGAACGCGAGCCCCACGCGCACCGCGCCGGCCAGGCCCGAGAGCGGATTGTCCTCCGAGGGATAGAGCCCGGGCGTCCACAGCAGCGTCACGACCGGAACGCTCAGCCGCCATTCGATGCCGATGTCGACGCAGAGCTGGTAGCCGATGCCGACGCTCGAAACAAGCATCGCGCTCGAAAGTCCGATGAGGGGAGAGATCACGACGTCGCCGAGCGACCACTGCACGACGCGCCAGTCGCCGCTTCCGCCGATGCTCAACCCCTGCCAGTCGAAGGCGTCTCCGAACGCGAAGCGTCCGAGCGCAAAGGTCTCGAGGGTCGTCGGAAGTGGATCGGAGCGCGACGAGCGCCGCGCACCGCGGCGTCGCTCGCTGCCGTCGCCGTCGTCGTCTTCCGCGCGCATGGCTCGCGTCGGGTCGACGTCGAGCAATCGAGCCGCGAAGCGGGAACGCCCGACGACCGAATCGTCCGCGGCGAACGCGGCCTGGACGCGACCTCGTGCCCCCCGCATCAGTCGCTGCACGCGTTCGCGCAGCGACGCATCAGCGAGGGCATCGGGACTCGCGACGCCGGCTCGCTCGAGCAGGGCGATGGCGTGGTTCCACGAAACGGCGGCGCCGAGCAGCAGCACGTCGGGCGGCGCGTTCCGACGCGCGTGCTCGCGCACCAGCGCACGCATCCGCTCCGGATCCATCGCATCGACGCGCTCGGCAACGTCCGCCGCGGTGCTGGCGCCCTCGAGCCGACCGACGGCCACGACGAGTCGACCTAGCGCCTCGTCGGTCGCGGCGCTCGACTGCATCAGCGCACGCGCCTGCACGTGTCCCTGCCCGTCGAGGACCACGGCGCGCAACGCCGGTTCGATGCGCCCGAGGGGAAGGACGCGCGCTCGACCACTGGCGTCGTCCGGCCCGACGGCGATGCCGATCCAGGCCTCCCCAGGACCGAGCACGGGGCCGCCCAACGTGGCGGGGGCCAATGCGACGTCGAGGCGCAACAGCCCGCTCGACGTCTCGCCGGCGACCGCGACGCGCGTCGAGTCGGGGCGCGTCGCGCGTGCGTCGGCCCCGAAGCCGACCGCGAACAGCTCCTGTCGAACCGCGGGCAGTGCCGGTGGCTGCTGCGGCCAGGGCAAGCCCCCTTCGACGACGCGACCGAGCGCCAGCAGAGCGAGATCGAGCGAGCCGTCCTCGTAGATCACGGTGGCCGGCACCGGATCGAGCTCACCCGCGACGACCAGCACGCGACGGGCTCCGGCCACGACGCCGCGCGCGGTCAGCACGACGCCGTGCTCGCCGACCAGCACACCACTGCCGCGCCCACGCTCCAGCGTGGCCACGACGCGTGGCCTGCCTGCGGCGCTCGGAACCTCTCGGACGCCGATGGTCCGGTACGCGAACACTTCGACTGTGGCCGCGTCGACCGCACCGTAGCGAACCGCCTGCGCGGCCGTGCGCGAGCCTCCCGAAGCGAACGCGATCGACGACGCGAGAAGCGCGGCGCCCCACGACCGAGCGTGCACCTGGATTTTGTAGCACCCGCGGGCCCCGACTCCCACGCCCGAGCGCGCCGAATCGATGGACGTGGATGTGGCATGCGGCATCTCGGCGTCCGATGTTGCGTCCGGGATCGGGACGGGGACCGAGGCCGAGGCCATGGCCGAGCCCGAGTCCGCGACCGCAATCCCGCCGTCAGGCCGCCGGCGCCCACTCGTCGCGCGCGAGGTTGTCGAATCGCGTCAGCTCGCTGAAGAACGCGACGTGCACCGTGCCGGTCGGACCGTTGCGCTGCTTGCCGACGATGATCTCGGCGCGGTTGCGCAACTCGGGATTGTCCCGCTGGTAGAGCTCCTCGCGGAATACGAACAAGATCGTGTCCGCGTCCTGTTCGATCGCTCCCGATTCGCGCAGGTCGGCGATCATCGGACGCCGATTCTTCTCCGGGCGCTGCTCGACGTTGCGATTGAGCTGGCTGAGCGCGACCACGGGAATGCCGAGCTCCTTGGCGAGGCTCTTGAGCGACCGGCTGATCTCGCTGATCTCCTGCTCGCGGCTGTCGTGTCGGCCCCCGGCACGCATCAGCTGCAGGTAGTCGACGACGACCAGCCCGAGCCCCGACTCGGCATGGAGCCGTCGGGTTTTGGCGCGCAGCTCCATGATGGTGAGGCTCGCCGTGTCGTCGAGGAAGATCGGCAACTGCGTGAGCGTTCCGGCCGCACGGGCGAGCTTCTTCCAGTCGTCGTGCATCAGCTGTCCGGTCCGCAAGCGCTGGCCGTCGACGCCCGCCTCGGCGCACAGCATGCGCTGGACGAGCTGCTCCTTGGGCATCTCGAGCGAGAAGATGCCGACGCCGATGCCGCGCAACCGGCACGCGTTGACGGCGACGTTGAGCGCGAAGGCCGTCTTGCCCATCCCGGGGCGACCGGCGACGACGATGAGCTCGCCCGGATGCATCCCGGCGGTCATCGCGTCCAGATCGTGGAAGCCCGTCGGAAGCCCCGTGATCCGCTCGCCCCGGTCGGCCGCCGCGCGGATGGCCTCGAACGTCCGCAGCACGACGTCGCGGATGGGCTCGTAGCGTGTGCGCTGCGCGCTCTTGGCGACGAGAAACACCTCGCGCTCGGCGGCGTCGAGGAATTCCGTCGCATCGCCGTAATCGCCGTGACCGCGCGAGATGATGTGGCAACAGGTGAGGATCATGCGCCGGACGAGCGCGCGGTCCTTGACGATGCGCGCGTGCGCCTCGATGTGCGCGACCGTGGGAATCGCGTGCGTCAGCTCGAGCAGTCCCTCGTCGCCTCCGGCCTGCTGGAGCTTACCCCGGGCCACGAGGTACTCGCGCACGGTCACCGTGTCCATCGGCTTGCCGGACTTGAACAGCTCGGCGAGGGCGTCGTAGACGAGCGCGTGCGACTCGCGATAGAAGTCGTCGCGCTCGAGGATCGCCGAGACGATGTTCATCGCCCGGTTGTCGAGCAGGATGCCTCCGAGCACCGCACGCTCCGCCTCAAGCGAGTGCGGAAGCGGTCCCGACAACGCCGAGACGGACTGCACGCCCCCTCGCCGCGGTTAGGCCTGTGCTTCGACGTGCACGCGGAAGCGCGCGCTCATCCCGCCGCCGAGTCGAGCGAGCACCTCGTGCTCTCCGACCGAGCGAATCCCCTGGGCCGGAAGCTCCAGCCGCTTGCGGTCGACGGCGTGTCCCAGCTCGGCGAGTGCGCGCGCCACGTCGGCCGCGGTCACCGCGCCGAACAGCTTGCCCTCCTCGCCGGCCGGTCGCACGACCCGAACGACGATACCTTCGAGCGCGCGCACCGCGGCCTCGGCCTCGGCACGGAGCCGCGCCGCCCGCGCCAGCGCCGCCTGCCGCTCGTGCTCAATGCGCCGCACCTGCCCCTCGGTCGCAGGCGCCGCCAGACCCCGAGGCAGCAGGAAGTTGCGCGCGTAACCGGGACGGACGCGGACCAGCTCCCCCGCCTTGCCCAACTTGTCGACGTCCTCGCGAAGGATGACCTGAACGTGCGTGGCCACGACGTCACCTCGAGACGGTGAACGGCAGCAGGGCGATCTGACGCGCGCGCTTGATCGCCAGCGTCAGCTCTCGCTGCTGACGGGCGCTCAGACCGCTGATCCGACGCGGGACGATCTTGCCGCGTTCGGTCAGGAACATCTTGAGCTGCTGTGGGTCCTTGTAATCGAATCGAAATCCGGGCTCGAGTGTGTAGGCTGGGGCTTTCTTCCGGGCGGACCTGCGCCGGCGCAGGCCCAGCAGGTCGTCGCCACGTCCGCGCTCCTCGTCGATCTCCCGCTCGTCGTCCCTGGGAAACTCGCTTTGCGTCATGACTCACTCCTCGTCGGCGTCCGCCTCGGCGCCGGTCGACTCCGCATCGCCCTCGGCCCCCGCCTCCCCGGCGTCCGCGCCGAGCTCTGCCCGCGCCGCCGCCTCTCCGCTCGCGACCTCGGCGGCGACCGAGGCGAGCTGGCGCGCGAGCGAAACGGGACGGTCCTCGTCGGTGAGCGGCGAAGGCTCGAGCCGTGCGAATCGCGTCTCCTCCGCATCCACCTGCACCGAGGTCGGATCGACGCCTGTGCGCAGCAACACGGTCTGGAAACGCATGATCGCATCGAACTGGCGCAGGTTGCGTTCGATCTCTGCGACGAGATCCCCGTATCCGACGTATCGGACGTAAACGAAGATCCCACGCGAGAAGCCGCCGATCGCGTAGGCGAGACGGCGCTTGCCCCAGTTGTCGACGCGCACCATGCGTCCGTCGAGGCGTCGGACGACGTCGGCGAACCGAGCCGCAATGCGATCCGCTTCGTCGGGGTCGACGTTGGGGCGCAGAATGTAGATGGTCTCGTACTCGCGGCCCCAACGACGAGCACGCTGTTCGGCTAGCGCAGGCATCGGCGTCATCCTCTCGGTCGGTGGCCCCGGGTCCGATGCCCGGAGCGAGGAAGGGGCTGGCGCGTAGCACGCTCGGGACGTGCCGACAAGCGGCTGGCCCAG
>JANWZI010000012.1 GCA_025054695.1 Myxococcota bacterium
CAGCCCAAAGCCCGGGGCACGTCGTCTGACGACGCCGGGGGCTATAGCGCCGACGAACGTTCGAGCCGCAGTCCGAGTCCGAGCTCTGGCCCGAGCCCGAGCCCGGGTCCGAGACCGAGTCCGAGGCCGATTCCGTACCCGAGCCGGAGTCCGAGGCCGAGCCCGAATCCGTGTCCGACCCCGAGTCCGAGGCGGAGACTCGAGGCCGAGTCCGATTCCGAAACCGAGCCCGAACTCGAGCCCGGGTCCGAGACCGAGACCGAGCCTCGTCGAGCCGAACTGAACGTTCATTTCCGTCAGAACGCCCGCTCGTAGTACTGCACTCGCGGCGGCGTCTCGCCGTCGAAGATCACGGAGGCGACGTCGAAGCGCAGACGCGAGGTACCCGGCCGGTGGGCGCGGATCCACGCGAGCGCGGCGCGTCGAACTCGCTCGATCTTCGCACCGTCGACGGTGGCGGCCGGCGACACCCATCGATCGGTCCGACGACTTCGCACCTCGCACACGACGAGGAGCGCCCCCTTGCGAGCGACGAGGTCGAGCTCGAGACGCCCCATGCGCGCGTTTCGCGCGAGCACCTCGAACCCCCGCTCGCGAAGGTACGCCTCCACGAGCGACTCGGCGACACGCCCGCGCACGCGGCTCGGCGCCCCGCGCTCCCGGTTCAGCGAATGGAACTCCTCTTCACACAGTAGTGACCGCGAGCACCTCCGGCCAAGCCGACGGTCACGAGCTCCTCGCAGCTGTACCCCTCAGGACAGTCGCACGTCGTGGCGGTGCTGCCCTCCGGTGCCTTGCACCGGCACGTGCAGTACACGCGCTCCTCGACCTCCTCCCGCATCGGGCAGAGCCCCGGCGGCGCCGACGGAGGGCAATTCTCGCCGAGAATCATGGTCGGATCGCCTTTCAGCTCGTAGACGAGGCACACGCGCGTCCGACACTGGACCGACGACGTTTCGATGAAAGACTCCTGATCGTTGAAGCCCCCGGGCGGGATCGTTTCCGGGATGCACGGATCGCCGACGCCCGGCGCTTCGCATCCCGTCGCGTACAGCGCCCACAGCGAGGCGATGGAAAGGAGGTGCAGGTGCTTCATCGGCGGCTCGTCACGCGGAGGGCGAGAACACCGGGGGGCCCTCGCCTCGGATGGCGCCGCCACCCTATCCCCCGGCTCCGCTACCCGTCAAGGGGGCAAGCGAACGCCGGTGTCGTCTCATGCGCTCGAAACGAAGCTGCACCGAGCCCCCTTGACACGACTTTTCGGGCCTCCCTAGGATGCCGCTCCTGCCGGCGCAGCCCGTCGGCCGCGGTGCGAACGGCGGCCGCCGAGCCTGCCGGCATGCGAGGAGCGAAGCGATGTCGAAGGCGATCGGTGGCGGGCTGCGATGGATGCTTGCGGCGCTCGCCGTGCCGGCGGTTGCCGGCGCGCAGGACATGCAGTTCACGTTGGAGGAGACGGGACAGCCTCCGGCGCCGCCTGCCGAGGGGCCGCCGAGCGAGGCGCTAGCCAACGCGCTGCGGCTCTATCAGGCGGAACGGTACGCGGAGAGCTGCGTGCAGTTCCAGCGCGTCGTCGAGGGCGAGACGCAGGATGCGCCGGCCAACGTCCAGAAGGCCCAGTTCTTCCTCGGAAAGTGCCTGTACCACCTTCGCTTCTACCAGAGCGCGCTCGCGGTCTTCGACGAGATCGGCCAGGCGGGTCGCGGCCATCTCTACTTCGACCAGACGCTGCAGTGGCTCGCCCAGCTCGCCACGCAGCTTCCGGAGCCAGCGGGCATCATCGAGAAGGTCGGCCGCTACGGGGTCGAGCAGCTCGAGCAGTTCAACAACTCCGAGAGCGAGGGCCTCTACAACCACCTCCTCTTCCTCATGGGGCGGTTCAAGTACAACCAGGGGGAGTTCCAAGAGGCGATCAACCTATTCGGCCGCGTCGCGCCGACCAGCCAGTTCTACGTTCAAGCCAAGTTTTTCGAAGGCATCTCGTACGTCCGCATGCGTCAGGCGCGCCCCGCGATTCAGTCGTTCCGGACGATCATCGAGGCCATCGAGGAAGGGCGCGCGCGGGGGGTGGCCGACGAGGACCGCATGCTCGACCTCGCGCGCATCTCGCTCGCGCGCGTCTACTACACCGCCGCCAACCGCACCGATCCGGTATCCGGCGAGCGATCCGTCGACGGCCGTCTGCTCGGCAACGCCGTGGAGATGTGGAACCGCGTCGACCAGGGCAGCGAGTACTGGCTCGACGCGCTTTTCGAGGCGAGCTGGGCGTTCTTCCTCGCCGACGAGTTCAGCCGCGCGCTCGGCAACGTGCACTCGCTCTTCTCGCCGTACTTCGCCGACGCCTACTACCCCGAGGCACTCGTGCTCAAGGCAGTCACGTTCTTCGTGAACTGCCAGATCGACAACGCCGAAGCCGTCGTCAATCAGTTCAAGGAGCGCTACGGCACGGTGCAGCAGGAGCTCGAGGCGTTCCTCGCGGAAAACCGTGACAACAATCAGTTCTTCCAGTTCCTCCAGCGCGTTCGCGCCGGTACCGCCAACCTCTCGCCGCGCATCCGCGGGATCGTCTCGACGGCGCTCGGGGACCGGACGCTGCTGCGCCATCTCGAGTACGTGCGCTTGCTCGAGGCCGAGGAGGCGCGCCTGGGACGGGCTCCGGCGGAGTTCCGCAACAGCTCGCTCGGCAACCGCATCCTTCAAGACATCTCGGTGGCCAAGAGTTTCGCGATCGACCAGACGGGCGACCTGGCCCGCAGTCGCTACGAGCGCCTGCTCCAAGAGCTGCAGGAGCTCATGAATCAGATCTCGACGGTCGAGCTGGAGATCACCACCTTCCGGCGCGGCACGCTCACCGCCGAGGCCCAGGAGCAGATGACCCAGGCGGCACGAAGCCGAGGGGGCGACGTCGAGGTCGACGAGGAGCACCAGATCTGGCCGTTCGACGGCGAATACTGGCGCGACGAGCTCGGCTTCTATCGGCAACAGGTCACGAACCAGTGCGGACGTTGAGGCCGGCCATGCCCGACTCGAGGACTCCCATGAACACGGCGCCGCTCGCCTGGCGCGCGTGGCTGCTCGCCGCGCTCGCTGGACCGGCCATCGCGCTCGCGCAGGGAAGCCGTGGTGCGACCAGTGCCGGCTCGCCGCCGCAACGAGCCGCCTCGTCGGCCCCCGGCGGCCGGGCAGGGATGTGCGTCGCGCCCGAGGCCCGTCAGGCCGTCGAGGAATGCCCCGCCGGGGCGGCCAAGCTCAAGCGCGGCCGCGCGCAGGTTCCCACGACGCACCTTCAGACCGCCAAGCGTCGGCAGCAGGAGAAGAAACAAGGGCCGTCGGGACCGTCGATCGAGCTCGACGAGGCGACGCGGCGCAACCGGGAGCGCGTCGAGGCGCGCGCCTGGGATCTGTTGCAGCGCGAGGTTCAGGTCCTCCAGCGTCTGGTCCGCAATACGAGGACCAACGATCCGCGCCGACCGGACATCCTGCTGCGCCTCGCCGAGACCTACTTCGAAATGCAACAGGCGGTGAACGCACGTGTCCGGTCCTTCGACCAGCCGATCTTCGAGGCGCGGCAGGCCAAGAACGCCCAGAAGGTGCGGCAACTCGAGCAGCAACAGCGGCAGGCGGAGGAACAGCTCAACGCAATCCGCCAGGACGCGATCCGCGCGTACGCGACGCTCGTCCAGGATCATCCCGACTATCGACGCATGGACGAGGTGCTCTTCTCGCTCGCGTTCAGTCTCGAGGAGATGCGCCAGTTCGACCGCGCACGGCAAGTCTACCACCGGCTCATCAAGGGGTTCCCGCAGAGCCGGTTCGTGCCCCACGCGTATCTGTCGTTCGCGGAGTACTACTTCGCCGAGGGGCAGATGCGCGAGGCGCTGACCTTCTACCAGAAGGTCGTGGAGCTCCCGCCCGAGCGCAATCCCGTCTACGGCTTCGCGCTCTACAAGATGGCGTGGGCCGCGTACAACCTCGAGGATTTTCGCGCCTCTCTCGAGCGCTTCGTCCAGGTCATCGAATTCGCGCAGAACAATCCCGACGCACGCGAAGCGGCCAACCTCGCCCGACAATCTCGCCGTGAGATGGTTCTGCCGTATGCTCGGGTCGGCACGCCCAATCGTGCCCTCGAGTTCTTCCGTCGCTTCTCGCAAAACGAGGAGCAAGCCCTCGAAATCCTCGAGAGCCTCGGCGAGCTCTACAACGACACCGGCCAGTGGCCCAACACCATCGCCGTCTACCAGAAGCTGATCGCCGAGCGCCCCGCCAGCCCCAAGGTCTGCTACTGGCAGAGTCGCATCGCGAACGCGATCATCGCGTCGCGACCCAAGCCCGAGCAGGTCCGCGAGGCCCAGCGGCTCGTAGACCTCTGGGAGACCTGGTCGCGCGAGGCGCGCCACCCGGCCGAGGCGCTCCAGCAGTGCAAGCAGGTGACCGCCTCGATTCTCGTCGACCTCGCGACGGCCTGGCATCGGGAAGCCGTCGGAACGGACACGCAGCCGGGGACGAACGACCGGAACACGATGAACCTCGCGGCGCAGCTCTACCGGCTGCTCATCGAGAAGTTTCCGGACATGGAACAGATGCAGTTCCCGGACATCGACCGCCGGGACTGGCCCACGGCTTATCGCGTCAGCTACTTCTACGCAGAGCTGCTCTGGAAGATGGAGGACTGGGCCCAATGCGGTCCGGCCTTCGACCGCGTCGTCGAGCTTAATCCCGACGGCGAGTACACCGCCGACGCCGCCTATGCGGCCGTGCTCTGCTATAATAACCTGTATCAGCAGCAGTACCAGGCGCGCGAGCGCGAGGTCGCCCATTCGCAGCAATCGCGGCGTCGCGGCCGACGCGGGCAGGCGCAAGAGGAGGAAACCCAGAGCGACGCGAGCCGACTGGCTCCGCGCGAGCTGACGGCGACCGAACGCGGCATGCTCGCCGCCTTCCAGCGTTACGTCTGCTACGTCCCCGACGGCGAGGATCTACCGACGATCAAGTACCGTCGGGCACGCATCTACTACGAATCGAACCGCTTCCAGGAAGCCGCGATGCTGTTCCGCGACATCGCATGGAACCATCGCGACTCCGAGCTCGCCGTGTATGCCGCGAACCTCTATCTGGACTCGCTCAACGTGCTCGGCACGATGATCGAGCCGCGGCGCGTCGAATGCATCGGCGAAATGAAGGAAGCCATCGAGCCGCTCTTCGGCTTCTACTGCGACACCGAGGAGAAACGGGCCCAGAACTCCGATCTGTGTGGCGTGCTGCAACAGCTTCGCTGCGACGTGCTGCGCAAGGAAGCCGAGGCCGAGCAAGCCAACGGACAGTATCGGGAGGCTGCCCTCACCTACGTAAGCATTTATCGCCGCTATCCGGAGTGTGGTCGCCTCGACGAAGTCCTCTACAATGCCGCCCTCAACTTCGAGGCCGCCCGTCTGGTGGGCCGCGCGATTCAGGTGCGCCGCGTGCTCGTCGATCGGTTCCCGGAGAGCAACCTCGCCAAACGCGCCATCTACCTGCTCGGCGCCAACTACCACGCGCTCGCCGTCTACGGTCAAGCGGCCGAGTACTACGAGCGATTCGCGCGCCAGTTCCCGGGCGAGGACGGCAGTCGTTGCACGGACGAGGAACGTCGCGCACAGACCTGCGCAATCGCGCACGAGGCCCTGCAAAACGCGGTCTTCTTCCGCATCGGTCTCGGTGAGTTCGACAAGGCCATCGAGAACGCTCAGCTCTTCGCGCGCAACTACCAGCGCCGACTCCCGCGCGAGACCTCCCAGGTCGTCTTTTCGATCGGCACCATCTACCGACAGCAACAGAACTGGACCAAGCTCATCGACCACTACCGCGGCTTCCTGCGCAACTTCGCGCGCTCGGCGCTGCCCCACCAGGTGATCCGGGCACACGTCGAGATGGGCAACGCCTACCTCGCGCTCAACGATCGGAATCGCGCGCAACAAGCCTTCCGGGACGCCTCGCGCGCGTGGGGTGGCGCGGCCGAGCGAATCGCCGCGGCGGAGGGCGCCACCGACGAGCAGAAAGCGCTGTGGCTGTACGAGGCCAAGGACGCGACGAGTGAGGCGCTGTTCCGGCTCGCGGACTATCGCTACGAGGAATTCCGCGCGATCCGCTTCCCCCAATTCCGCGGAACCCCGAGCGCCCAGCGCATCCAACAGTGGTCGCAGAACGAGTTCGCGCAATGGGTGCAGGCCAAGCAGAATGCCATCAACACCGCCATGGCCGAGTACAACCGCATTGCGGAGCTGCAGATCCCGCGCTGGGAGATTGCGGCCGCCGCGCGGATCGGCGAGATGTTCCGCAGCTTCGTGGACGAGTTCCGCGACGCACCGGTGCCCGAGGAGATCGCGCGGGATCCCGAGCTCAACGACATTTACCTCGGCGCGCTCGACGAGGCGAGCGAGCCCTTCCTGCGTCAGGCCATCGACAAGTTCGAGTTCTGCCTGATCACCTCGACGCGCGTCCGCTGGTTCAACGAGTTCAGTAGCCAGTGCGAACAGGAGCTGTTCCGGCTCAATCCGCGCGACTATCCGCTCGCAGCCGAGCTTCGCGCCGAGCCCCGGTACGTTTTCGACACGCCGGGACGCCCGGGCGTCGTCGAGCTCGGGGCGAGCCGTGCGGCGGCGGACGAGGAGGCTGAAGTCGAAGGCGGAGGTGGGTCGTGAGGAGGTGGTGGCTCGCGGGCGTCGTGCTCACGACGGCGCTCGGTTGCGGTGGGGGAGCGAGGACCGGCGGGAGTTCTTCGATCCGGACAGCGACCGACGAACAGGGACGAACCGTCACGACGGCGGGGGGCCAGGCCGTCACGGCCGAGGCGCACGACGCATGGCGGTCGGGCCTGGAGGCGTTCGGCCGATACGAGTCCGCGGGATGGAACGAGGAGCGCTGCGAGGAGGTCCGAGAACGGTTCGAGGAGGCCGCGCAGGCGCAGGGAGGTCGATTCGCGGAGGCGCATTACATGGCTGGGCTCGTCGCCCAGCGCTGCGGCCAGAACGACGAGGCGCGGCGACTGTTCAACCAGGCGCTCGCCGCCAACGAGAAGTTCTGCAAGGCGCGCGTCGCCATCGGCCTCATGCAGCTCGACGCGGGCAACGCGAACGAGGCCTTCGCGACGTTCCAGCGCGCCGTCCGCGACGACATCCGCTGCACCGAAGGCTACGTCAACATGGCGCTGATCCAGCGCCGACGGGGGGGCGCCGAGGTTCGCGAAGCGCTCGCGAATCTGCGCCGCGCGTTCGCGATCGACAGCAACTACCTGCCCGCATTCAACCAGATGGCACTGCTCTACCTCGAGCAGGCAGACACGAACCCCCAGGTTCTCGACCTCGCCGGCGTCGTCTGCCGCCAGGCGCAGCTCATCGACCCCAACTACGCGCCCATCTACAACACGTGGGGCCTGATCAACGTTCGCAAGGGCAACATCATCGAGGCGCTGCGGTTCTTCGAGCGCGCGACGACCCTCGACAACCGGATGTTCGAGGCGTTCATGAACTTCGGTCAGCTCGTGGCGAGCTTCCGCGGCTACGAGGACGCACGCCGGGCGTTCGCGCGCGCGGTCGAGTTGCGGCCGAACGACTACGACGCGCGCATCGGGCTGGGGGCGGCCCTGCGTGGGTTGCGACAGACCGCCGAAGCCCAGGCCGAGTACGAGCGCGCCATCCAGATCGACCCGAATCGCCCCGAAGCGTATTTCAACCTCGGATTGCTCTATCAGGACTACATGAGCGGCTCCATCGAGGATCTCGAGCGCGCCACGCGCTACTATAACAACTTCATCCAGCGCGCCGGCAGCAACCCTCGGTTCGCGTCGGTGGTTGAGGAAGTGCGACGGGAATGTCGCGACGTGCTCCGGCAGCAGAGCGGACGGCGCCAGCGCCGCAGGTCCACCGACTGCAGGCCCGGTCGCCTTCAAAACATCCGCCTCGCGCTCGAGCAGCTCCGTATGGTCCAGCAGATGCAGCAGCAGGCCGGTGGCGCAGCGTCTGGAGCGAGCCCCTCGTCGGGAGCGGCAGGCACCCCAGCCCCCCCGCCCTAATCCTGATCTCGCGCGTCGCGACGACCGCGCGCCGCTGGCCCAGGTCGGCGCGCCCCCGGATCCGGGGGAACCCGGACCCCCCCGCTGGTGTCCGAAGGCGTCGTGATGGTCGTGGACACCGCCGGCCCCGTTGACCGAAGCGCACCGAGCGCACTAGCATTCCGTGGCTCTGCAGAGATCGGAGGCAGTCATGAAGGCGTTGCGATGGCTGACGGTGATGGGCGCTCTGCTCCTGCCGGCGTCCGCCGGGCTCGCGCAGGACAGCGGCGGCGGCAACACGACGACGTACGATTTCGAGGACGACCTGGTGACCGGCGACCTGGTCCGCCCGGACGGCGAGCTGCTGAACGTGCGACGTCGCGGCAGCCGTTCGTCGCTCATCCGGATCCGGGAGCACTTCATCCCGGAGATGCTCAAGTCGGTCGAGAATCTTTGACTCGGCGTTTCCCTGGCCGGAGGCCCGGGTAGCCCGTAGGCGCGCGTCGGAGGCGAGCATGGCGGAGGCGAAGTCCACGGTCACGCTGACGTTCCACATCTACCGGGGCGACGAGCTCGTGCGGACCGAGCGGCTCACTCAAGACATCATCAAGGTCGGCAAGCTGGCCTCGAGCCACCTGCGCATCGACGACGACAATGTCTCGCGGATGCACGCGGTCATCGAGGTGACCGGGCCGGATGCGATCTACATCATCGACCTCGGCTCGAGCTCCGGCACGATCGTCAACGGCCGCAAGGTGAACAAGGGCAAGCTCCAGAACGGTGACGAGATCCTCCTTGGCGAGACGCGCATCGTGGTCGAGGTGGCCTCCGAAGCGGCCTCCGAGGCCGAGCCGACGGCCGTCGCGTCCACACCACCCGTGGCGACCGCAACGACCGGAGCACTGGCGGGCGGTGGCGCGCTGGCCGCTTCGGCATCGCCCCTCGTGGCGAGCCCCGCGGCCAAACCGGTTGTTCCGGATCCGTTCTCGGCCCCGGCACTGCCCGACCCGTTCGCGCCCCCGCCGCCGGTGGGGCCGAGCGCCCTTGGCCACCACGCGGCTGCGGAGGAAAACGGCGAGAACGTCGAATACGGCATCGTCGCGAGCGGTCCACCGGTGCCGGCCGAGGAGGTCGAAACGGCCGCTCAGGCCGTGGAGGTGTCGATCCTCTGGGGCGAGCGCAGCGTGCTGCACGTCGACCACGTCACGCCCCCGCGCGCGTACTACGTCGGCGACGAGGTCGACGCGAAGGGGCGCCCGCGGGGCGTCGACTTCGTCCTCGCCGCCGAGGCGGTCGGCACGAGCCGGATGCCGGTGGTCGTCGAATCGGGAGGCGGCGTGGCAGCCGTCATTCCGCAGGGCGCTTCGGGCCTCGTCACGTTCGGCGAGCACACCATGTCCATCGCGGACGCGCTCGCCTCGGGTCGGGCACAGCCCTGCGCCGAGCTGGCCGGTGCGTCGCAGATTCCATTGGGCCACGGGGTCACCGTGCGCGTCGAGCACCGCGGCTTCACGTTCGTCACGCGGGCCGTTCCCGCTGGCAAGCGCCTCGCCGCAGCCGCCAAGGTCGACCGCCAGCCGCTCTTCTACGTCGGCGGGTCGATGGCCGTCTTCGGTCTGTTCCTCCTGATGCTCTACTTCATCCCGCCGCGGGGCGGCGCGCTTTCGCTCGACCTGCTCAACATGGACTCCCGGCTCGTGAAGTACCTCATGGAGCCGCCGGAGACGCGCGAGGAGGAGACGCCCGAGTTCCTCCAGAACCAGCAGAACGACGACGAAGGAGGCAAGGGCAAGCGCCACAAGGGCGAAGAAGGCCAGATGGGCAAGAAGGAGGCGAAGAAGACCAACAACCGGTACGCCATCGAGGGCCCCGAGGACAATCCCGACCCGCACATGGCGCGCGAAGAGGCGCGGGAGCAGGCGCGCAACGCGGGCATCCTGGGGGTGCTGCGGCAGGCGACCGGCGCGTGGAACTCGCCGACCTCTCCGTTCGGGCGGGACACGGCCCTCGGCACGGATCCGCAGAGCGCGCTCGGTGCGCTCATGGGCGACCAGATCGGCGAGAACTTCGGCTTCGGGGGCCTGGGCCTGCGCGGCACGGGCCGGGGTGGTGGCGGAACGGGCGAGGGCACGATCGGTCTCGGTAACTTCGGAACGATTGGTCACGGTGCGGGCGGGGGAAGTGGATCGGGCTACGGCCGAGGCGCCGGCGGCTTCAGCGGCCGCACGGCGCGCGTCCCCCGCATCCGGCAGGGAACGGCGGACGTGCGCGGCTCGCTCTCGAAGGAGGTCATTCGCCGCGTCATCCATCGGCGCATCAACGAGATCCGCTTCTGTTACGAGCAAGAGCTGGCGCAGCGACCCGATCTCGCCGGACGGGTGGTCGTCGCGTTCATCATTTCACCGACGGGCGCCGTTCAGCAGGCGAGCATTGCGAGCTCGGACATCGGGAGCAGCCGCGTGGACAACTGCGTGGCCGACGCCATCCGACGGTTGACGTTCCCCGCGCCCGAAGGCGGCGGCATCGTCATCGTCCAGAGCTATCCGTTCGTCTTCGAGCAGACGGGGGGTGGCGGCGAGGAATGACGCGGGCAATCGACTAGGTCGGCCACGTCGTCGCATCGTCACGGGTCGGGTGGCAGGCCCGAATCCGGCCTCGAGGCCGGCCTCACCGGCCGAGGAGGAACCCGGCATCACGCGACGGGTTCGGCCGGCGCGATCGACCCCAGGCCTGGGGCGTGGGGCGCGCGCCGTCGACCGCGGATGGTTGTCCCCCACGCGACGGTCGCCTAGGATGCGCCCCCATGGAAGGGCACCCTCCTACCCCCGTGGCGCAACGCAACGCCGCACCTGCGTCGTGGATGCGTCCCGTCGGCACTGCCGTCGCCGCCGTGGCGCTGCTCGTGACGGTGACCGGCGGCAACTGTTCGCGTGAGCGCGTCGAGTCGATGACCCGGATGAACGAGGGCGTGCTGCTCGCGCAGCAAAAGCGCTACGTCGAGGCCATCGAACAGCTCGAACGAGCGGCGGCCCTCGATGCGACCAACGACGCGGCCCACTACAACCTCGCGATCGTTCACATCGAAACGCGCAAGTTCGACCGGGCGCGCGAGGATCTGACGCGCGCCATCGCGATCAATCCGAACGTCGCGGGCTACCACGACAAGCTCGGCACGGTGCTCATGGAGCTCGGACGGTGGGAGGAGGCGCGTGCTGCGCTCGAGAAAGCCGTCGAGCTCGATCCCCAGCTCTTCAAAGCCTACTACCGGCTCGCCCAGTGCGCCGAGCGGCTCGACGATCCACAGACGGCGCTACGGCGCTACACCGACGCGATCCAGCACGGGCCCCGATTCCTCGAGGCATACGCGCAGCTCGGTCGGCTGTACGCGGACCTCGGCTTCCTCGACGAGGCGGTCACGACGCTCCAGTCCGCGCGGCAGGTCGCGCTCGAGGGAACCGAGGAACTGGCCGCGATCCATCATCTGCTCGGCACGGTGTACCAGCAGCGACGTCAGTTCGAGCAAGCCATCCAGGAGTTCCGCGCCGCTCTCGACATTTCCCCCGGAATGGCCGAAGCTCTCTTCTCGCTCGGCTGGACGTACGGACTGTCGAATCAGCGCGCCGAAGCCATCCGCTACCTGCGCAAGTACCTCGAGGTGGCGGCCGACGCGCCGCCGCACTACGTCAAGGCTGCCCGCGACCGGATCTCCGAGCTCGAGGCGCTCTGACGGCACGCACGTCCGGGCATGCGGGGCTGGCCGCCCGTCGCCCGTGCACCGACATCGAAGCCGAGCGCGAATCGGGGCCCGCGTCCGAGCCCGAGTCTGAGAGCGAGACCGAGTCTGAGACCGAGTCCGAGTCCGAGTCCGACGCCGAGTCCGACTCCGAGCCCGAGCCCGAGTCGGAGACCGAGTCCGAGACCGCGTCCAAGTTCGAGTCCGAGTGTGACAGCAACGGTCACGTTGCTTGACGTGGGCGAAGAGTGCTGCGAGCCCGAGTCCGAGGCCGAATCGGACACCGAGTCCGAGACCCGGCCCGGGTCCGACTCCGAGTCCGCGTCCACGTTCCAGCCATCCGCGCGACCGCGTTCGGTGTGGCGAGGTCTCGCATGAGAAGCGTGTTGGGCATTCAAAGCGGGCGTCGTTCGTGCGAGGATGCGGCCCCCTGCTGGGACATCGGAGGTGGACGTGGCCGCGGAAGCCAACGCGCAGAAGCTGGCGGAGATCGACGAGGCGCTCGCGCGCTTCGAAGCGCAGAAGCGCTGGTCGGACTACATCCGCACCCTACTCCAAAAGGTCGACCTGCTCGACGATCCCGCCGAGAAGCTCGCCGTCTGGGCGCGGGCCGGACAGCTCTACCTGGAACGCTCGAGCAACCAGGCCGAAGCCATCCGTTGTTACGAGCACGTGCTCGAGCTCGATCCGCGGCACGAGGAAGCCATCGCGCGCCTCAAGGAAATGTACGAGAAGCGGCGCGACTGGGAAAAGCTGCTCGGCGTGCTGCGTCGCGAGGTCGAGCGCCTCCCCCCGGCCAAGCACGCCTCGCACTGGTTGCAGATGGCGCTGCTCGCCACCGAGAAGGTGCGCAAACCCGAGGTGTGCATCGAGCTGTGGCAACGCGTCCTCGCGGCCGAGCCCGGACATTCGCAGGCACTCGATCAGCTGGCCGGATTCTACGAACGGGCACGAGAGTGGTCGGCCCTCGCGGACGTGCTCGAGACGCGCCTGACCCAGCTCGTCGACGTCCAGGAGCGCAAAAACCTGCTTCAGAAGCTCGGCATGGTCTACGGCGACAAGCTCTCGGACGACGCGGGCGCCGCGCGCGCGTTCGCCCGTCTGCTCGAGATCGATCCGGAGGACCGACGCGCGCAGGAACAACTCAAGCGGCGTTACGTCGCCCTGCGGGACTGGGATGCGCTCGAAGCGTTCTACGCCGCTGGACCCGATCGATGGGACGAGCTGATCCGCATCCTCGAGCGAGAGGCCGAGACGCCTGGCGCGACGCCGCAAGCGCGCATCGAGCTGTACGTCCGCATCGCCCGTCTTTGGCTCGAGCGACGCGCCAAGGCCGACCGCGCGGCGCGCGCGTACGAAAAGGTTCTCGAGCTCGACCCGGATCACCTGGGGGCAGCCGAGGCGCTCTGCCCGCTCTACGAGGCCGCGGGGGACGCCCGCCGCCTCGCTCAAGCCTTGGAGATCCGCCTCCGCCACGCGACCGAGCCGCTCGCCCGCGTCACGCTGCTGCGCGAGCTGGGGTTGCTCTACGAGCAACGTTTGCGGGAGCCGGCGCTCGCCTTCGATCGATTCCTCGAAGCCTTCTCGCTCGACCCGACGCTCGACGTAGTTCGCGAGGACGTGCTGCGACTGGCGCCCGCCGTCGATGGGTGGGCGCGGCTCGTCGAGGCGTACCGCCGTGCCGTCGACGCCTGCGCCGATCCCGAGGCACTCGTCGCCTTGCGCTGCGCCCTCGGGCGCGTCCACCGCACGGTCGGCGAGCTCGACGCCGCGATCGCGCAGTTCCGGCCCGTCTTCGAGGAGCGTCCGGATCACGACGAAGCCCGTCAGGCCCTCGTCGAGCTGTACGCGCAGACGGGCCGGCCCCGCGAGCTCCTCGCGGTCCTCGAGCGAAGCCTGTCCATCGAGACCGATCCCGCCCGGCGTCTGGAGCTCGCCCTGCGTCGCGCCTCGCTCCTCGAAGAAGCGATCGGCGAGCTCGACTCCGCCATCGAGGCGTACCGCTCCATCCTCGCGGAACACGGCGAGCAGCACCGCGACGTGTGGCGGGCGCTCGAGGCGCTCTATGAGCGCCGTGCTCGATGGGCCGATCTGGCGGCCGCGCTCGAGCGTCGCATCGAGATCGGGCCCGAGTCGCAGGAGGAGCTCGCGGCGCTCGAGTTCCGTCTCGGTCGCCTGCTCGAAACCCACCTCGGCGAGCGCGCACGCGCCGTCGAGCTGTACCGCGAGGTGCTCGTGCTGATGCCCGAGCACGACGGCGCCCGCGAGGCGCTCGAGGCCTTGCTCGACGATGAGTCGGTCGGCCTGCAAGCGGCGGAGATCCTCGAGCCCATCTACGAAGTCCGGGGGGACTGGAACGGTCTCGTCCGCGCGCTGGAGGTGCGCCACCGAGGCAGCACGGATGCGTCCCAACGTCTCGAATTGCTCGAGCGCATTTCCGACGTGCGGCTCGACCGCCTCGGTGACGTGGACGGCGCGTTCGACGCCCTCGCCCGCGCGCTCTCCGAGGCTCCCGACAGCGAGCGTACGCTGGCCCGTCTCGACGTCATCGCAGACGCGCACGCTCGCCATGCCGCCCTCGTGGCGCTCCTGGAGCGCGTCGGGGCCCAGCTCGACGTGCCCGATCTGGCCCGCGCCCTGTGGCTGCGCGCCGCGACCCTCGCCGAGAAGCGGCTCGGCGACGTGGACGCAGCCGTACGCCTCTGCGAGCGCGTGCTCGCACGTGACCCCGAAGACGCCGAGGTGCTCGTTCGCCTCGACGCGCTCTTGCGGCGTGCGGGTCGATGGCAAGAGCTCGTCCCGGTGCTGCGCCGTCGCGCGGAGCTCGCCGCCGACCCCGCCACCCGTCAAGCGCTGATGCTCGAGATGGCGACCGTGCTGGACCAGGCGCAGAGCGATCCCGCGGCCGCGATCACCGTCCTGAAAGAAGTCCTCGAGCTGGATCCGGATTGCCGAGTCGCGATCGAGGCCCTCGATCGCCTCTACGAACGGCTCGGCCTGTGGGCGGATCTCGCCGATCATCTCGACCGGCAGATCGCCGCAGCGCCCGACGAAGCGACGCGCATCGCGCTGTTGCTCCGCATGGCGGATCTGCGCGAGCGCCGCATGGGCGCACTCGAGGCGGCGCTCGAGACGTATCGCGACGTCCTCGAGCGTGACCCGCTCAACGAGGCGGCCACCGCCGCGCTCGAGCGCTGGCTCGGCGACGAGCGGCACCAGCTCGCGGTGGCCGAGATGCTCGAGCCCATCTACCGCGAGCGCAACGACTTCGAGCGCCTCGTCGCGGTCCACGAGATCCAGGCGTCGCACGCCAGCTCGCCGGCCCGACGCATCGAGCTGCTGCACCGCATCGCCGAGCTGCAGGAGCTGGCGCTCGACGACTTGAGCGCCGCCCTCGCGACCTACGCGCGGGCGCTGTCGCAGGATCCGGCCCACGAATCCACGCTCGCGCAGCTCGAACGGCTGGCAGCGGCCACCGGCACCTGGGAGAGGCTCGCGCGCATCCTCGAGGCGGAGGTCGCACGCGTCGAAGACGCACAGCTCGCCTCGCAACTCCACCTGCGTGCGGCCGCGGTGCGCGAGGAACGCCTAGGTGACGTCGACGGCGCCATCGGACACTACCGCCGCGTGCTGGAGCTCGATCCCACGCACCTGGAGGCCGTCGAAGCGCTCGAGCGGCTCTACCAGACGAACGAACGCTACGAGGAGCTCGCCGCCATCCTGCTGACCAAGGCGGCCCTGCTCCCGTCGGTCGAGGACGCCAAGGCCCACGCCTTCCGCGCGGCCGCGATTCACGAGGAGATCCTCGAGCGCCCGACCGAGGCCATCGCCGTGCTCCGCCGCATCCTTGAGCTCGATGCCGAGGAGCTGCGGGCGCTCGACCAATTGATCGCGCTGCACCTGCGGCTTGGCCAATGGGACGCGCTGCTCGAGGCCTATGCACGCAAGGCCGACGTCGTCGCGGAGCCCGAGGAGAAGAAGCGCATTCTCGTCGAGATGGGCGCGGTGTACGAACGGGAACGCGGCGACCTCGCTCGCGCCATCGACTGTTATCAGCGGATCCTCGAGCTCGATCCGACCGACTTCGTCGCGCTCTCTCGTCTCGACGTTCTCTACCAGCAGACGCGCAACTGGGGGGAGCTGCTCTCCGTGCTCGAGCGCGAGGCCGAGCTCGCGTCCGACCCCAACGAGGTGCTCTCGTTCCGCTACCGGATCGCCGAGCTGTGGCACCGCCACCTCGGCGAGCCGACGCGCGCGATCGACATCTACCGGGACATCCTCGAGGTCGTTCCCGACCATGCCCCGTCGCTCGACGCGCTCGAAGCCCTCGTCTCGGAGGGTCGAGAACCGGTCGCCGCGGCGGCCGTGCTCGAGCCCGTCTACCGCCAGCTCGGCGAGTGGGCCAAGCTCGCCGCCGTCCTCGAGGTCCAGATCGCGCACGAACCCGATCCGGGGCGTGCCGTCGAGCTGCTGCACCAGGTCGCCGAGCTGTACGAATTCCACCTGGACCAGCCCCGTCGCGCGTTCGACGCCTTCGGGCGGGCGCTCGCACTGGACGACGACAACGAGCACACGCTCGGCTCACTCGAGCGCCTCGCCGAAGGACTGGACGCGTGGAACGAGGTGGCCCGGCTGTACGAGGCGCAGATTGAGCGGCTCGAGAACGAGCCCGGGCGCCGCATGGAGCTGGCGCTGCGTACGGCGCAGATCCACGAAGTACAGCGGGGCGACGTCGAGGCCGCCATCGGGTTGTACCGGCTGGTGCTCTCGGTCGATCCCGTCCACCCGAAGGCGCTCGAGGCCCTCGACCGGCTGTACGAGGCGACCGAACGCTGGCCGGAGCTCGCCGCGATTCTCGCCACCGAGGCGCAGGTGGCACCGAGCCCCGACGACGTGCTCGCGTTGCAGTTCCGCCTCGGTCAGCTGCTGCAAAACCGGCTCGGAGACATCGACGGCGCCATCGAGCAGTACCGTACGATCCTGGGCGCCGCGCCCGAGCACCAGGGAGCGCTCGCCGCCCTCGAGTCGTTGTTCGACGCCGGCGTCCGACCGCTCGAGGTCGGCGCGATCCTCGAACCGCTCTATCGCATCCAAGAACAGTGGGACCGGCTGCTCGTCGTGCACGAGGTGCAGCTCGCGCATCTCGCCGATCCCGACGAGCGCATCGGTCACATGCACCGCATCGCGGACATCGCCGAGGAGCGGCTCGGCGACCACGCGCGCGCCGCCTTGTGGATGCAGCGCGCGTTGCTCGAGAACCCCACCGACGAACGCGCCTCGGCCGACGTTGAACGCCTCGTCGGAATCGCCGACGCATGGGCGCAGCTCGCCGACACCTACGCGACCGTCGCCGCCGCCCCCCATCCCACGCCGGCTCGCGTCGAGGTCGCCCGACGCCTCGCCCGCGTCTACGCCGAGGAGCTCGGGGACGTGGTACTCGCCGAAGAGACCCATCGCTACGTCCTCGGGCTCGACCCGCAGAACGCCGAGTCGCTCGAGACGCTCGATCGCATCTACGAGGAGCACGGCGCCCACGAAGCTCTCGCCACGGTTCTCGGCCGGCGACTCGAGCTGGCGACGAGCGTCGTCGATCGCGTCGAGATCGGCCACCGCCTCGCGGATTTGCTCGACGCCGACCTCGACCGCACCGACGAGGCCATCGGAGTCTACGAGCGCATCCTCGACCGCTACGATCCGAGACACGAGCCCTCGCTCACGGCGCTGGCCTCGATCTACGTGCGCCGCGCGGACTGGCGCCGCCTCTACGAGACCTTCGAGCGCGAGCTCCGGTCAGAGCCGGGCGACAGCCGCGCCGCGGAAATCCTGGCCTCCATGGCGTACCTCGCGGCCGGCTACCTCGACGAGCCCGAACGCGCGGTCGCGCTCTGGCAAAAGGTGCTCGACCTGCGCGGCGAGGACCCCGAGGCGCTTTCCGCCCTCGGCGACCTGTATGCGCGTCTGGGCCGGTGGCGCGAGCTGGTCGACGTGCTCGACCGCGAGGCGAACGCGGCCGACGACGACGCCCTACGCATCGCGATCTATCTCGACCAGGGTCGCATCTACCACGAGCGACTGGGCCGCGATCGCAACGCGCTCGAGTGCTGGGAGCGCGTGCTCGACGTCGATCCGACGCACACCGGCGCGCTGTTCGCGATGGCCGACGTGCATCGCCGAAACGGATCGTATCCCGAGCTCGTCGACACCTTGCACCGCATCGTCGAGGTGGGTGCCGCGAGCCTCGACGACGCCGTGCTCGAAAGCGTGTATATGGAGCTCGGCCACATCTACGAAACGGTGCTGGGGCGCCCGGCCGACGCCATCGACGTCTTCGAGAAGGCCTCGCAGGTCGCTCCACGCAATCTCGAGGCGCTCGAGGCGCTGGAGCGGCTGTACCGGGCCGACGCGCGGTGGGAAGAGTGCATCTCGGTCCTCGAGCGTCGTGCCCGGGCGCTCGACGATCCGCAGGCACAGGTCGCCCAGTGGCTCGCGCTCGCCGCGATGTGGGCCGATCCGGTCGGTCGCCCCGACGAGGGTCGCGGCGCCTACGAACGCGTCCTGGAGATCGATCCGCTGCACGTCGAGGCGTTCGAGCGGCTCGAAGCGCTGCACCGCGAGGCGATGCGCTGGGAGCAGCTCGTCGACCTGTACATCGCGCGTGCGGAGGCCGCGGGCAACGCGCGCGAGAGCATCGCCCTGCTGCGCAAGGTTGCGGAGGTTCAGGAGACGAAGCTCGACGATCGCGTTCAGGCGTACGAGACGCTCAAGGTCGCCTGGAGCTTCGACTACACCGACCGAGCGACGGTCGCCGAGCTGGAGCGGGTGGCGCGCGCGACGCAGCGGTGGAACGACCTGCTGTCGGCGGCCAACGAAGCGCTGCGCGAAGTCACCGAGCCGCCCGCCAAGATCGCCCTCTGCCTCGACTGTGCGCGCTGGTACGGCCAGGAGCTCGGTCGCCCCGAGTACGCCATCCCTTACTACCAACAGATCCTTGCGCTCGATCCGGCCAACGTCCCGGCGATGCGGCAGATGGCCGACCTGTACCGGAGCACCCAGCAATGGGCGACGCTCGCGCAGATCCTCGGCCGGCTCGTCGAGATGGCGCGCGAGCCGTCCGAGAAGGCCGAGGGCCTCGTGCAGCTCGGAGAGCTCGCCGAAAGCCATCTGGGCACGCCGGAACAGGCCACCACGTACTATCGGCGCGCGCTCGAGCACGATCCGCGGTCCATCCCGGCGCTCGAAGCCCTCGAACGCGCGCATCGGCGCGAGGGACGCTGGGAACCGCTCCTCGACGTGCTGCGGCGCAAGGCCGAAGCGCTCTCCGATCCGGAGCGCGCCATCGAGACGTGGCTCCAGCTTGCCGAGGTCCAGGAGGACCGCCTCGGTCGCTCGGACGACGCGGTCGAGACCTACCGACGCGTGCTCGAGCTCGATCCGCACTGCTTGCCGGCGCTCAAGGGGCTGGAACGGCTCGCCGCACGGGCCGAACGCTGGCAGGAGCTGCTCTCGGTCCTGGAGGCCCAACTCGACGTCGTATCGACCGAACGCGAGCGGATCGCCTTGCGCGTCCGGGTGGCGGCGATGTGGGAGGAGCAGTTCCTCAAGCCCGACCGCGCGATCGAGCGGCTCGAGCAGGTCCTCGAGATCGATCCGCAGCACGAAGAGGCCCTCGTCGGCCTCGCGCGCCTGTACCGCGCGACGCGCCGCTGGCCGGAGCTCGTCTCCACCTTCGAGCGCCACATCGCCGCAAGTCCCGACCGCGCGGAACGTTGCCGGCTGTATAAGGCCATGGGCGAGGTGTACGCGCTCGAGATGGGGGACGTCGATCGCGCCATCGACGCCTACCTCGGCGCGCTCGATCTGAACGACGCCGACCTCGAGGCCCTGGACGCGCTCACGCGGCTCTACGAGCGACGCGGCGAGCACGTCTCGGCACTTGAAATGATGGAACGGATGGCCCGGCTCGCGAGCGACCCCGCGCGCGTGGTCGACCTGCGCTACCGCATGGGTCGCATCCTCGACGAGCAGCTCGGCGACCGTGCCTCGGCCCTCGAGCACTACCAGCGCGCGCTCGACGTCGACCCGACCCACCTGCCCTCGCTCGAAGCCAAGCGCCGCATCCAGCTGGACGCCGGCGACTACGTCGAGGCCGCAAAGACACTGGAACAGGAAATCGCGCAGCAGCCGAGCGCACGCCTGGCCGCACGCCTGCTCGTCGAGCTCGGGCGGATTTACGAGGAACGGCTCGACGAGCACGGGCGCGCGCTCGCCGCCTGGCGGGCCGCGCTCGAGAAGGACCCCGACAACGAGGAGGCCGCCCTTCCCCTCGCCCGCGAGTACTACGCCCACGGCCAATGGGAGCAGGCGTTCCCCCTGCTGCAGATGCTCCACCGGCGGGCTGCGCGACGCGACGCCGCCGAGCAGCACGAGCTGGCCTGGCACCTCGGCGAGGCGGCGACCCGGGTCGGTCAGGACGAGGAGGCCGTCAAGGCGTTCACGCGGGCCCACCAGCTCGATTCGAACCACCTGCCCTCGCTGCTCGGGCTCGCCCATGCCCACTTCCGGACGCGGGACTGGGACAAGGCGTTCAAGTTCTTCCAGATGGCGCTCGTGCATCATCGCGATGCGCTCGATGCCGAGCAGGTCGCCGACGTCTTCTACCGGCTCGGCGTCATCAAGCGCGAGCAGGGCGAGCGACGCAAGGCGCTCAACATGTTCGACAAGGCGCTCGAGGAGCGACCCGGGCACCGACCGGCCCTCGAAGCGCTCGTCGCGCTGTACGAGGCGAATCAGGAATGGGAGCAGGTCATCCACTACCGCAAGCTCCTGCTGGACGTCGCCGCCGACGCCGACGAACGGTTCGCGCTGCTGGACGGCATCGGCGATCTCTGGAAGGACAAGGTCGGCAACGCCCAGAAGGCCATCCAGAGCTGGAACGAGGCGCTCGCGGTCCGCCCCACGGACCACAAGACGCTGCACAAACTGCTGGTCGCATACCAGGAGACGCGGCAGTGGGAGAAGGCGATCGAGACGATCGAGCGCATCGCGGAGCTCGATCCGCGCGCGGAGGCCAAGGCCAAGTACGCGTACACGATCGGCGTCATCCTGCGGGACGAGCTGAAGAATCCGGCCGCCGCCGTCGACCGGTTCAATCAGGCCCTGGACCTCGATCCGGACCAGCTCAAAGCGTTCGAGGCGATCAACAAGATCCTCACGGCGACCAAGGACTGGAAGCAGCTCGAGCGCGCCTTCCGCAAGATGCTCTCGCGCGTCATCAACAAGGGAAAGCCCGAGCTGGAGTTCCAGCTTTGGCACAATCTCGGCGTCATCTACCGCGACCGACAGAAGAACTTCGAAGCCGCCGCCGAGGCGTTCAAGATGGCCGCGCGCCTGCAACCCGACAACGCGCAGGAGCACCAGATCCTCGCGGAGATCTACACCGCGCTGCCGGATCGCGTGGGAGACGCGATCGCCGAGCACCAGTGGCTGCTGCGCAACGATCCGTTCAAGGTCGACAGCTATCGCGCGCTCTATCGCCTCTACTTCGACGCCCGAGCGTACGACAAGGCCTGGTGCCTGGCGGCGACGCTCGTGTTCCTCAAGAAGGCGGACCAGGAACAGCAGCAGTTCTACGAGCAATACCGCCAGGGCGGCGTCATTCGACCGCAGACGCGTCTGGACAACGAATCCTGGCTCAAGCTGCTCATGCACCCGGACGAGGATCCGTTCGTCGGCAAGATGCTCGAGGCGCTCGTGCCGGCGGTGCACGCGGCCAAGGTGGCCTCCGACAAGGCCCTCGGGCTTCAGCCGCGCCACCAGGTCGACCCGTCGACCTCGACCGTCACCTTCGCCCGCACCTTCGGCTTCGTCGCCCAGGTGCTCGATCTCCAGCTCGTGCCGCGGCTGTTCCTCCGACAGGACACGCCCGGAGGTGTCTCGCACGTGCCCGGGAGCAATCCCCCGGCCGTCGTCTGTGGCAGCTCGCTGCTCCAGGGCTACAGCCCGCAGGACCTCGTCTTCGTCTGCGGGCGCCTGCTCAGCTACTATCGCGGCGAGCATTTCATCCGGACGCTCATGAGCACGACCGCCGAGATCAAGGCGGTGCTGCTGGCGGGGCTGCGTCTGGCCGGACTCGGAACCGCCGATCCCCAGGTCGACGAGGTCGCGCGTCAGCTCCAGCCGCGACTGGGAATCCAGCAACTCGAGGCCCTTCGGCGCGTGGCCAAGGCGTTCGTCGAGCACGGGGCGCGCACCGACGCCAAGCAATGGATTCAGGCCGTCGAGCTGACCGCGTGTCGCGCCGGATTCCTGTTGTGCAACGACCTGACGATCGCGGCATCCATGATCACCAAGCTGCCGCCCGAGGGCACGACGGACCTGCCGCCCAAGGACAAGATCAAGGAAGTGGTGCTCTTCAGCGTCTCCGAGGAGTACTTCAAGCTGCGCGAACGGCTCGGAATCCAGATCCGCGTCTGACGGTCCCAGGCGCGCGGGCCAAAGGCGCCGACGTCCGTCGTGAGGGCGCAATCAGAGACCGAGTCCGAGTCGGAGAGCGAGACCGAGACAGAGACCGAGGCCGAGACAGAGGCCCAAACGCGAGCCTACGTCCGAGCACGAGACCGAGAAAGAGATACAGACCGAGACAAGGTCCGAGACCAAGGCCGAGACCAAGACAGAGGCTGAGACCGATCGCGAACCTGGGCCCGACGCCGAAACCGAGACCGAGTCCAAGCCGGAGACGGTTCCGTGATCACGCCACGGTGGCGATCGCACCGCGCGTGCGCAGCCGACACACACAACGGGCGAGCCACAGCCCACGGACGGCCAGCGACGCGAGCAGCACGAGCTGACTGGCGACGAACGACGCGAGCCAGTCCTGCGGCCCCCGCCCGTCGTCGAGCTCCCACGCGACCCAGGGAGCACACCCGGCCACAAGGCGAGCGAGCGCGTGCACGGCGACGTATTCGAGCGTGACGGACAACCCGCTGCTCTGCGCCGCACGCAACGCGCTCGACCACGCGGGGCCGGTACTTCCGAGAACGACGGCGACCCGCGCGTGATCGGCGGCGCTCGCACACCAGAGCATCCCCGCCAAACCGGGTAGCGCGCACAGGCCACAGGCGAGAAGCAACCCCGTGCCCTCGAGCACGCCCGCAAGCAGAGCCCAGCACGACCATGCGCCCCCTGCCGCGAGCGCTGCGCCGACGACGCTCCCCAGGAGCTGCGCGCCGTGGACGAGCAGCACCCACGGCCCACGCTTCATCGCGACCTGGAAGGCGCGACCGAGGGTCAATCCGTGCATGGTTCCAATCCACAGACCGAATACGAACGCCCCGGCCACGGCCCAAACCGCCGCGGTCGCTCCGAGCCCGGCGAGCCACGGCCCGTACGCGACCGCCGCTTCGAGCGCGACGTCGAAGTCGAGACCCTGCTCGGCGAGCCGCAGCGTCTCGAGCCACGGCCCGAGCGCCCACGCGGGGCCGAGGGCGAACGCGACGTGGACGACGTGCGCCACGAGCATGCCCGGTGCGCCTCGGGTCACGACGTGACGCCACGCCGCAAGGCTCGTCGGGCGCTTCCAGGCATCCGCCTTCACGGTCCCAGCGCACCGAGAAGCGCCTGCACGGAGCTCGTCGCGATTCCGAGCGCGCCTCGGGGACGCGGCGCCGGTGCCGTCCAGACGTCGTCCCGGCGCGACGGATCGATGAGCACGCGCCGATCCGGATCGATCTGCACGCGGCGCACGGGCGCGCGCTGCGGCACCTCGAGCGTCCAGGCGTCCCGGTCGTCGGGCCAGGCCCATCGCTCGCGTCGCCCGTCGCCCCAGAGCACTTCCACCTCGTCCGGCCAGCGCGGCCCTTCGACCCTACGCAAAACCACGCGCAGCCGCCTGCCGGTCGTCTCGACGGCTTGCAGACGCCGGTCGACGAGCTGGCCATCTTCGAAGATCGGGCGGAGCGACCTCGCCGAAAATCCCGCACCGTGGGTCGCATCGAAGGCCTCCCACAGTCGATGGGGCACGACGAGCGCGAACCGGTGTCGCCGTGCGTAGCCCCCGAGCGCTCGTTCGAAGCGCTCCGCGCCCCAGACGCGACGAACCGACTCGAGCGCGAGCGCCGCGCGCGCGTAGACCGTTCGACCGTACTGCCATGGCTGGAACGCATGCGCCGGCGCGAGCGGTGGCGGACCCGTGCGGGCGCGCATCGCCCAGGCGCGCAGCACCTCGAACGGCCCCACGCGCAACGGTCCCAGGTCGAGGGCGCCCCGATCGGGCCGCGGATATCGCCTCAGCAAATCGGCCGTCGCCCACTGCGCGAGTCCCTCATCGAGCATCGGGTGCTCGACCTCGTCGGAACCGACCGTCATCGGGAACCACTGGTGCGCGATCTCGTGCGCCGTCACCTCCTCGAGCATCCCGGCTCGAACGCCCGGAACGGGCCACGGAAGCCCCGCCGTCATGACGAGCGCCGGATACTCCATGCCGGCGGCCCCCTCGGCACCGCGAGGAGGGACCACGATGGTGAGCACCGGATACGGATACGGTCCGAACAGCGCACCGAACCGATCGAGCGCCGCACGCGCCACCTCGAGATGCCGCTCGGCGGCGAGCTGCCAGCCCGGCGGATGCAGCACGCGCACGCGAACGTCGCCGTGCCGCTCGGTGCGCTCGACGAACCGATCCCAGGCCACGAACATCACGTCGCGCGCGGGCGACAGCGTCCAGTGCTCCAGGCGGCGGTCGCCCTGCACGCGTGACTGCACCCGCTCGCCACTGGCCGCAACGACGTATTCCGCGGGCACGTCGGTGCGCAGCTCGTAGCTCGCGAAGTCCGCGTGGAACTCGCCGAGCGCGTGATACGGATGGCAGATCCAACGGCCGCTCGGGTCGAGCACGCCGAGCTTCGGAAACCACTGCGCGACGACGTGGAAGCTTCCCCACCAGCCCGCCCGCAGCGACAGCGGCGGCAGCCGGCTGACGAATCTCGCCTCGAGCGTGACGCTGCGGCCAGGCTCGATGGGCGCGGCGAGCGGCAGACGCACGCGCGTGCGGTCCGCGGGCTCGAGCTCGTGCTCCAGGCGCGCCACGGATTCGACGCCGTCGACACGCAGCGAGGCGATCTCGATACCCCCCGGACGCTTCAACGGGATGCCGCGCAGACGCCCGCCGCTCTCGCGCCACAAGCGCGACCCGCGCAGGTCGAACGCATTGAGGTAGGTGTGGAAGCACAGCTCGCGCACGGGCGCGCTCGAACGGTTCGTCCAGCGGATGGACGCGTGGCCCTCGACGCGGTGCGTCACGACGTCGAGGCGCGCGGACAGCACGTAGCGATCGAGCGGGGCGCCCGCTTGGGCGCGCGCGGATCCTGCGACCTTCGCGATGATCGCGACCCCGAGAACCACGATCGCGATGCCGGCGCGCACCGCGGGAAGCACCGCTCGACTATCGAAACGCTCTGCCGGTGCGTCAACGCCGTCGCCGTGCCGGCAGACACGACCTGCGGCCCGTGCCGGCTGTCCAGGCCGCGCGCCCTCGTGTCACCCTTGCCGGGCGATGCAGCCCTTCGACGTCGATCTGTCCGATCTCGCCGCCACCGAACGGCTGGGCGCCGCGCTCGCGACGGTGTTACAGCCCGGCGATCTCGTCGTGCTCGAGGGAGATCTCGGCGCGGGCAAGACGACGCTCGTCCGGGCGATGGCCCGCGCGCTCGGGCTGCCCGACGCGGTCCCGGTCACCTCCCCGACGTTCACGCTCGTGCAGGACTTGCCCACGCGCCCCCCCCTCGTCCACGCCGACCTGTACCGGCTCGATCGCGTGAGCGACGTCGACGCGCTCGGCCTGCGCGAGATGCGCCCCGACGCCGTGCTCCTCGTCGAATGGGGCGAGCGATTCGCGGACGCCCTCGGGGGCGCCGACGCCATCGTACGCCTCGAGCTGAGCGACACGGAACACGGCCGTCGTGCACGGCTCGAGGCCACCTGCGGCGCGCGCGGCCGCGCGTTGCTCGACGCATGGGCACGCGCCCTGGAGCGCTTGCCCCCCTCACGGTGAGCTGATAGCAACCGCGCTCGACGTGCCGCGCCGGGACGACCTGCAGCGCATCCTGCTCGTCGGCTCGGGTCCCATCGTCATCGGCCAGGCGTGCGAGTTCGACTACTCGGGCACCCAGGGCGCCAAGGCGCTGCGGGAAGAGGGATACGAGGTCATCCTCGTCAACTCCAATCCCGCGACCATCATGACGGACCCCGAGACGGCGCACCGCACGTACGTCGAGCCGCTCACCGTCGAGACGCTCGAAGCGATCATCGCGCGGGAACGGCCCGACGCGCTGCTGCCCACGCTCGGGGGGCAGACCGCGCTCAACCTCGCGCTCGCCCTGCACGAGCGGGGCGTTCTCGATGCCTACGGCGTCGAGCTGCTCGGCGCCCGCGTCGAGACGATCCGCAAGGCCGAAGACCGCGAGCGCTTCAAGGCCGCGATGGAGCGCATCGGGCTCGAGTGTCCGCGCGCGGTGCTCGCGCGCGATCTGGAGGCGGCGCGGCGCGCCGTCGCCGAGGTCGGCTTCCCGGTCATCCTGCGGCCGTCGTACACGCTCGGCGGATCGGGCGGCGGCATCGTATACAACCGCGAGGAATTCGAGGACGCGGTGCGCTGGGCCTTCGCCCAGAGCCCGACCCACGAATGCCTCGTCGAGCAGAGCGTGCTCGGCTGGAAGGAATTCGAGCTCGAGGTCATCCGCGACCGCGCCGACAACTTCTGCGTGGTGTGCACCATCGAGAACTTCGACCCGATGGGTGTGCACACGGGCGACTCGATCACGGTCGCCCCCGCGATGACGCTCACCGACCGCGAGCTGCAGCGGCTGCGCGATGCGGCGCGCGCGATCATGACCGAGGTCGGTGTCGAGACCGGCGGGAGCAACATCCAGTTCGCCGTCGATCCGCGCACCGGCCGCTTTGTCGTCGTCGAGATGAATCCGCGCGTCTCGCGCAGCTCCGCGCTCGCGAGCAAGGCGACGGGCTATCCCATCGCGAAGATCGCCGCCAAGCTCGCCGTCGGCTACCGCCTCGACGAGCTGCGCAACGAGATCACGGGCACGAGCGCGGCCTTCGAGCCGACGATCGACTACGTCGTCGTCAAGATCCCGCGCTTCGCCTTCGAGAAGTTCCGCGGCGCCGATCCCCGCCTGACCACGCAGATGAAGTCCGTCGGCGAAGTGATGGCGATCGGACGTACCTTCAAGGAGGCCCTTCAGAAGGCCGCCCGCTCGCTCGAGATCGGTCGCGACGGCCTCGTTTCGCTGCTCGACCGGGTCGACTATCCCGCCCTGGCGGTCCAGCTTGCGCGGCTGCGGGCGACCGGCGAGCCGTTCGAGCGAATTGCCGCCCCTCGACCGGACATGCCGCCTCCGTCGCCTGCGGAGCTTCGCGATGCGCTGCTCGACGTCGTGCGCACGCCGCTCGCCGACCGGCTCTGGTACCTCGGCGACGCGCTGCGGGTAGGAGCCACGGTCGCCGCGCTGCACGAGGCGACCGGCATCGACCCCTGGTTCCTCGAGCAAATCGCGGAGATCGTCGGTGCCGAACGGACCCTACGCGAGGCCGGAACCGCGGTGCTTTCCGACCGAGAGGCGCTCGCCCGCGCCAAGGCCCTCGGTTTCTCCGACGCGCGGATCGCCGCGCTGACGGGATGCGCCGAGGCCGACGTGCGCGCGGCACGAAGGCGGGCGGGGATCGAGCCCGGCTACGCGCGCGTCGACACGTGCGCCGCCGAGTTCGTCGCGCGGACCAACTACCTGTACTCCACCCACGGTGGTCGCGGCGAGGCGACTCCCTCGGAACGGCGCACGGTCGTCATCCTCGGCGGCGGTCCCAACCGCATCGGGCAGGGCATCGAGTTCGACTATTGCTGCGTGCACGCGGCCTATGCGCTGCGTCGCATGGGCTTCGAGACCGTCATGGTCAACTGCAACCCGGAGACGGTCTCCACGGACTACGACACGTCCGATCGGCTCTACTTCGAGCCGCTCACCCTCGAGGACGTCCTCGCAATCGTCGAACGCGAGCGGCCAGTGGGCGTCATCGTGCAACTGGGCGGCCAAACCCCGCTCAAGCTCGCCGTCCCGCTCGCGCGCGCGGGCGTCCCCTTGCTCGGCACGAGCGCCGACGCCATCGACGAGGCCGAGGACCGCGAGCGGTTCGACGCATTGCTCGGCCGGTTGGGACTCCGCCGGCCTCGCGGGGGGATCGCGCGGGGGCTGTCGGAAGCGTTCGAGGTCGCCGAGCGCATCGGCTATCCCGTGCTCGTGCGACCGAGCTACGTGCTCGGGGGGCGCGCGATGGAAGTCGTGCACTCCCGCGCCGAGCTCGCGCAGTACATGGAACTGGCGCTCGGGGCGCTCGACGACGCGACGAGCCGCACGATCCTGATCGACGAGTTTCTCCGCGACGCCATCGAGGTCGACGTGGACGCCGTCGCCGACGGGCAGACCGTCGTCATCGGCGGCGTCATGCAGCACGTGGAGGAAGCGGGCGTGCATTCGGGAGACTCGGCGCTGGTCTTGCCCGCCTTCGCGCTGCCGCCGGGCGTGCTCGCGACGATCCGCTCGGCAACCCGCGCCCTCGCGCTCGAGCTGCGGGTCGTCGGCCTGCTCAACGTGCAATTCGCGGTGCGCGGCAGCGCCGTCTACGTGCTCGAGGTCAATCCGCGCGCCTCGCGCACCATTCCGTTCGTCAGCAAGGCGACCGGCGTCCCGCTGGCCCAGATCGGCGCGCGCGTCATGGCGGGGGAAACACTCGCCCAGATCGGCTTGCTGCGCGAGCCCGTCCCCCGGCACTTCAGCGTCAAGGAGTCCGTATTCCCGTTCCACAAGTTCCCGGGCGTCGACATCCTGCTCGGCCCGGAGATGCGCAGCACGGGCGAGGTGATGGGCATCGGCCTGTCCTTCCCCGTCGCGTTCCGCAAGGCGCTGGAAGGAGGGGGCATGCGGCTGCCCACCTCGGGCACGGTCTTCGTCAGCGTGCGCGACGACGACAAGCCCGCCGCCTGCGAGCTGGGGCGACGGCTGCGCGATCTCGGCTTCGAGATCGCGGCGACGGGGGGCACGGCGGCGGCGCTGGCTCGGGCCGGCGTGCCCGCCCGCATCCTTCTCAAGGTGACCGAGGGGCGGCCCCACATCGTCGATGCGTTGCGCGACGGACAGATCGCGATGGTCATCAACACGACCGAGGGGCTCCGCGCGATCCGCGACAGCCGCTCGCTTCGACGACAAACGTTGCTGTCCGGCATCCCGTACTTCACCACCATTGCGGCGGCCGCCGCCGCCGTCGAGGCGCTCGAAGCGCGCAGCGAGGACGACGGTGTCCGGAGCCTTCAGGAGTATCACGCGCACGCAGCCCGATCGTCGAGCCGGCCCGCGACCGTCTAACGGCGCCGATCGCGCTGGTGGATGGTACGGAGCGACGTTGCGAGTCCGACTCCGAGTCCTGGACGGAGCCGGAGTCCGAGATCGCGACCGACTGCCGTCCGCGCACTCGTGACACGCAGCCGGAACGGGTGTTCCGGGACGCCACCGCTTGCCGCCCCCGCCCGAACGGCGCTACGAACGCCTATCGTGGAGCGCGTCCCGATCACGCCGGCCGGCCTGGCCGCCCTGCGCGCGGAGCTCGCCGCGCTCAAGGACGAGCGCCCCCGCATCTCGCGGGAGATCGGCGCTGCGCGCGAGCACGGCGACCTTCGCGAGAACGCGGAGTACCACGCCGCGAAGGAACGACAGGGCTTCGTCGAAGCCCGCATCCGAGAACTCGAGGACAAGCTCTCGCGCGTCGAGGTCATCGACCCGGCCACCCAGAGCGGCGACCGCGTCGCCTTCGGCGCCCGGGTCACGCTCGAGGACGTCGAGACCGGCAAGGTCGTCGAGTATCAGATCGTCGGGCCCGACGAGGCCGACCTGTCCCGCGGTACGATCTCCGTCAGCTCGCCGCTTGCGCGGGCGCTGCTGCAGCGCGAGGTAGGCGACGAGGTGACCGTACGCGCACCCGGTGGCTCGCGGACCTGGCACCTGGTCGCGATCCGCTGGGGCTGAGGTGGTCGCCGACGCGATCGGTCGAGCCCTCTCGCTCATCGGACCACTCGCCTCGGGTGCCGAGCGCGCGGACGAGCACCGCGTGCGCGGCGCGGCCGAGGCACTGCGCCGCTGCGCGCCACTGCTCGCCGCAGCACGGACCGAGATCGAGCGTCTGGCGGCGCAACTCGAAGACGGCCCCCCCGACGGGATTCCCATCACGGCCGGCCGCGCGATGCGAGCGCTGCTCGCCACCAGGCTCGACGAACGTCCCGATGCCGTCCAGGTGCATTCGTCGCGAGGGCCGCACCACGGCTCGCGGCGCACGCCCGCCGGACCGGGGCGGCGCACCAAGACGCCGCTCGCTCCGCCGGCCGAGCCGGAGCCACCGCTGCACGAGCGTCCGATCGCCGCCCTCGCCGGCGTCGGACCGGCAATCGAGGCGCGCCTGGTCGCGCGAGGAATCCGGCGCGTCGGCGATCTGCTCGGCTGGCTTCCCCGTCGCTACGAAGACGGTCGCGCGATCGTCCCACTGACCCGCGTCGCGGTCGGCGTCCGACAGGCGACGGTCGGCATCGTGCGCTGGGCACGTTCGGCCCCCGGCGGACGGGCGGAAGCTTGGCTCGACCCACCCGAAGGATGCCCTCCCGGACCCGTCGACGGCCTGCGTCTGGTCTGGTTCCACGCCCCGTGGGGCCCTCCCCGCGCGCTCGCGCCGGGGCGTCGGGTCCGCGTGATGGGGACACCCGAATGGTTTCGCGGCGTCGTGTCCATGCCTCACCCGGACTGGGCGCCGCTCGACGACACGACGGCCGCGCAGCCGATCGTGCCGCGCTATCCCGAGATCGCGGGCGTCGCGCCGCGCCAGCTCGAACGCCTGATACGCCTCGCCGTGGACCGCGCGCTCGACGGCGTGCCCGAGGCGGTGCCCCGGACGTGGCGTGAGCGCGAGGGCCTGCCGGGCCTGCACGACGCGCTGCGTACGCTGCACCGGCCCCCGTCGGATCTCGACGCGGCGACGCTCGAGGCTTTTCAGACCCAGCGCAGCGCCTACCACGCGAGGCTCGCCTTCGAGGAGTTCTTCGTTCTCGAGCTGGCCCTACACGAGCGGCGCGTCGAGGAGCAGCGCGTGGGCGCCCGTCCACTGCGTCCGCTCACCCGAGCCGTCGAGCACGCGATCGCGTCGCTGCCCTTCGCGTTGACGCGGGCGCAGCAGCGGGTGGTGGCCGAGATCACGGCCGACCTGGAGCGCGAACGGCCCATGCGGCGCTTGCTGCAGGGCGACGTCGGCGCCGGCAAGACCGCGGTCGCCATGCTCGCGGCGGCGCACGCCGTCTCCGCGCAGGCCCAGGTAGCCTTTATGGCGCCGACCGAGGTGCTCGCCGAACAGCACCTGCGCGCGCTGCAGCCGCTGTCCGCGGCGCTCGGCCTTCGCGTCGCCCTGCTGCTCGGTGGGGCTCGCGCCTCGCACCGGCGCGCGGTGCTGCGGCAACTGGCCGACGGCCGGCTCGACGTGGTGGTGGGCACGCACGCCCTGCTCTCCGACGCCGTGCGGATCCCACGCCTGGGCCTCGTCATCGTCGACGAGCAGCACCGCTTCGGCGTCGCACAGCGGCTCCGGCTCGTGCGCAAGGGTGACGAGACGGGTCACGTTCCCCACCTGCTGGTGATGACCGCGACGCCCATCCCACGCAGCCTCGCGCTCGCCCTCTACGGCGATCTGTCGGCTTCGGTGCTCGACGAGATGCCGCCCGGCCGGCTACCGCCGACGACCCGCGCCTACCCCCGCGCCGAGCGCGAGCGCGCCTTGCGCCAGCTCGAACGCGGCCTGCAAGCCGGCGGAAGTGCCTACGTCGTCTGTCCCGCCATCGGCGACGGGATCGCCGACGACGGCGGCGAGGAGCTCGGGGTGGAGACGGACGGCGGCCCCACAGTCGCGAGCACGTTCGAGGAGCTGCGCGCGCGCCTCGCGCCGCGAGGCATCGGCGTGGCGAGGCTGCACGGGCGGCTGCCGGCCGAGGAGCGCGCCCGGGTCATGGACGATTTCGCCGCAGCACGCGTGCGCGTGCTCGTGGCGACGACGCTCGTCGAAGTGGGGCTCGACGTCCCCCACGCCAACGTCATGCTCGTCGAAGGCGCCGAGCGCTTCGGCCTCGCCCAGCTCCACCAGTTGCGCGGACGCGTCGGGCGTGCCGGCCAACCCAGCGCATGCCTGCTCGTCCACGACGCCAACGGCGGCGAAGCCCTCGATCGCATCCGCGTACTGTGCGAAACGACCGACGGGTTTCGCATCGCCGAGGAGGATCTGCGACTGCGCGGCCCCGGGGAGCTGTTCGGACGCCGTCAGTCGGGGCTTCCCGGCTTCCGGTTCGGCGACCTTCGGCGCGACCTCCCGCTGCTCGAGCGGGCTCGCGAGCTGGCCGCCGCGGTGCTGGCGGACGACCCTCGCCTGGAGCGCGCCGAACACGCCGGTGCCCGCGCTGCCTTGGAGGCGCTGCGCCGCGATCGGGGAGGCGCGGTCCGGGAGGAAGCGGGTTGACCGCACGGGCCGAAGTCGCCGCGACGGCGGCGCCCCCCAACGCACGCGTGCACCGGTTCACCGTGGCGCAGTTGCCCGCTCATGGATGAATCGCGCCTGGTGCGCAGCGCACATGCGGCGCGGCGTGTGCTGATCGCCGGCGGGCTGCTCGCGACGGGAGAGCTCGCCGTGTGCATCGACGCGATGGCGCCTGCGCTCGCCGCGGAGCGCGCCCGCGCGCTCTTCGTGCTGGCCTGCTGGAGCACATGCACGCTCGGTGCTCTGAGCGCATGGCTCGGCGGGTGGTTGCTGCTCGCCGCGACCGGCGCGGCCGCGATGCGTTCCGCCGCACCACGCCGTCTGTTCGTCGCTGTCGGCGTGACGGCCGCCGTTTCAAGCGCGTCGTTCGCATGGCTCCTCACCGACGGGTCCCGCATTCGCGCAAGCCCCCTGCGTCCCGTTCTCGTTTTGCTCGTCACCGTGGGCGCTTCGCTCGTGGCCGTCGCGCTCGTACGGGCCCTGATCCTCGTCCGCACAAAGCCGTCCCACGCCCGTCGCGCCGCGCTCGCGCTGGGCGTCGGCGCTGCGCTCGCCCTCGTCCTGGACGCGCGCGTCTGGCTCCGGCTCTATCCGGCCCTGCACGCGGCGCTCGCCGTCTGCGCCGTCGTGGCCATGACGACGGCCGTGGCCGTCTGGCCGGCGGGCGCGCGAGCCCGGAACCGCCGGCGCTCGCCGTGGTGGCCGCTCGCGCTGTTCGGCGTCGCCATGCTCGCGACTCCGAGCCTGCAGCCCATCGCCGCGGCGGCGGAAACGGCCGCGCGGGCCGAGGTGTTCGCGCCCATCACGGGCAAGCTGCTACGCACGCTGCGTCGCGTGGAGCGCGACGGCGGCACTCCCCTTCGCCAGGATGCGCCGCGGACACCCGTCGCGTCACCCGCAGCACCCGACGCGCGTGCCATGCGCCTCGCGCTCGACCTCCGTGGCCGGGACGTGCTCGTGGTCACCGTCGACGCGCTCCGCGCCGATCGCGTGGGCTTGTCCGCAAGCCCATCCCTGACGCCCGAGCTCGACGCCCTCGCTTCCGACGGCGTCGTGTTCGCGCGCGCATACACGCCGTCTCCGCACACCTCGTACGCGCTCGCGAGCCTGTGGACGGGCAGGCACGTGCGCGACGAGGTCCGCGTCGGCCGTTCCGTCGGGGGACTCGTCACCCTTCCCTCGCTGCTCCGCGAGCGCGGTCACGAGACGCTCGCCATCTACCCGCCGTGGATTTTCCGCGTCGACGGCGAGCGGCTGGGCGCGCTCGCGACATCCGGCTTCGGCTTCGAGCACCGCATCGTCGACGAGCGCCCCGGCACCGAGCGGGCCGAGCAACTCGACGCTTGGCTCGCCGGCCGTCCGCCCGGCCGACCCGTCCTTGCGTGGGTCCATCTCGTCGAGCCCCACGAGCCCTACGAGCCGCCCGAGGAGCTTGCCGCAGCCGGTGGCCCCGTCGAGCGGTACGACGGCGAGGTGCGGCTGGCCGACGCCATCGTCGGCGAGCTCGTCCGTCGCATGCGGGCGCGCCGTGCGGACGCGATCGTGATCGTGACCGCCGATCACGGCGAGGAGTTCGGCGAGCACGGCGGTCGCTTCCACGGCACGACGCTGTACGACGAACAGGTACGCGTCCCGCTCCTGTGGTCGGGGCCCGGGCTACGCGCGCGCACGATCGAGGCCCCCGTGGGCCTCGTCGACGTGGCGCCCACGCTTGCCGCCGCGCTGGGCGTGCCGGCTCCGCCGGGGCACCACGGCCGAAACCTGGTCGACTGGCTTGTCGGATCGGAGGCCGACTCCGGCTTCGCGTTCGCCTCCGTCGGGGAAGAGCGGATGGTCGTCGACGCGCGCTTCAAGCTGATCTGCGCCGACGGCGCACCCGCGTGTCGGCTCTTCGACCTGCGATCCGACCCCCAGGAGCGGCACAACGTCGCCGCGATGCATCCGGAAGCGGTCCGCGCGCTGATGGCGGCGCTCGAGCAGCACGCCGCCCGTATCGCCGGCGACGTGGGTCCTTGGGCCTGGATCGAGCGTGCCCGCCTCGGCGACCGCGGCGCCGCCTCGGCCCTGGCCTCGCTGCTCGGCGATCCAGACGCAGCCATACGCGCCCGGGCGGCCGAGGCGTTGGGGCACCTCGAGGCAGCCTCGCAGCGCCCCGTGCTCGAGGAAGTCGCGCGCAACGATGCCGATCCCGTCGTCCGCGCCGAGGCCACCATCGCGGCTCACCGTCTCGGAAGTGACGCGCCGATAGGCAGGCTGCTCGCCGTCGCAACGGACGCACGCCTGCCGCAGCCGACCCGTCGTCGGGCCGCCCTCGCGGCGGGGCCCGCGGCGGACCGACCCACCGCCGAGGTTCTCTGTGCCATGGCCCTCGACGCCTCGGAGCCGCATGCCTCTCGCGTGCGGGCGCTCGACGTGCTGGGCGCCCTCGGCCGACCGGCGAGCTTCTGCACGCTGCGGCTCGAAACACTCCTCTCCGACCCATGGCTCCGCATCGACGCCGCGCGCGCCCTGGGCCGCATCGGGGACCGACGTGCCCGCGCGGCGCTTCTCCACGCGCTCCGCACCGAGCCGTATCCGGGAGCGGCAGGCGCGCAGGCCCTCGCTCTCGCTCGCCTCGGAGAACGCCGGTTCGTTCCACTGCTGCTCGCTCGCATGCTCGGGGAGGAACCGATCCCCGATGCTGTTCTGGCACTTCGGACGGCCGGAGCGCTCGGAACGGGATCGCCGTGGGGAGCCGACTTGACCAGGCCCTCCGCGCGACGCGTGGGACCGTGGCAGTGCGACGCACGTGCGTGCAGGCCGAGCCCCGGCGCGCGCCTGCGTCTTCCGTCTCGAGCGGTTGGGCATCCCACGCGCATCTGGGTCCGCCTCGATCCCGCAGGCCCCGGCGTGCTCGAGATCGCGGGCGAACGCATCGAGGTGTCGGGGCTGGCCGCCGAGCTCGGCGTCACGCTCGCGGCCGACGCGGCGACACGTACCGTCGCGGTGAGGATCGACGGCCAAGTAGGCCTCGCAGCGTTCGTCGCGCTGCCACTCGACTGACGGCGTCTACGGATTGGCTCGAGCGTGATGCGCGAGTGCGCGAGGCTGAGGCCGAGACCGAGGCCGAGTCGGAGTCCGCGACCGAGACCGAGACCGAGACCGAGACCGAGACGGAGTCCGCGACCGAGACCGAGACCGAGACGGAGTCCGAGGCCGAGCCCCGAGACTGAGGCCGAACGTTGTGCGAGGCGAGCTCGGGGTCGCTCCGGCGTCGGCCGCCGAAAGGCTTGAGCCGGGCGGCCCGCAGCGAAGCTGACCGCTCGAGACGGCGGGGTAGGATGCCGGTGGGGACGATGCAGCCGAGCAGCGGTCCGGTTCCCTTCGGTCCCTACGTGCTCCTGCGTCGACTCGGCGCAGGCGGGATGGCCGAGGTGTACCTCGCGGTCGCTCGGGGCACCGGGGGCTTCGAAAAACTGTTGTGCATCAAGCGCGTGCGGCCCGAGCGCGCCCGCGACGCGGCCTTCATCACGGCTCTCGTCGAAGAAGCCAAGATCGTCGCCGGCATCGTCCATCCCAACGTCGCCCAGGTCTTCGACCTCGGCTGCATCGACGGCGAGTACTACGTCGCGATGGAGCTGGTCGACGGCGTCGACGTCTTCCGGATGTTGCACGAGGCCGAGCAGCGCAAGGTCCACCTGCCGATCCCCGCCGCCGCGCTCGTCGTGCAGAAGGTCTGCCTCGGGCTGCACGCCGCCCACACGCTGTGCGGACCCGACGGGCGACCGTACGGGATCGTCCATCGCGACGTCTCGCCGCACAATGTGCTCGTCTCGCGCGAGGGCGAGGTCAAGCTCATCGACTTCGGAGTCGCCAAGGCGAGCCTGCGCGCGCAGCAGACCGAAGCGGGACTCGTCAAGGGCAAGTACAACTATCTGGCACCCGAACAGGCGCGGGGCGATCCGGTCGACGCGCGCACCGACGTGTTCGCGGCCGGCATCCTGCTCTTCGAGATGCTCGCGGGCGAACCGCTGTATCGTGGCGACCGCATCGCGGATCTGCTCGACCAGACCCGACGCGCGCGAATCCCCAACATCCGCCGGCTGCGACCCGACGTTCCGCGACCGCTCGCCGTGATCGTGCGCACGGCGCTGCGTCGCGATCCCGAGGACCGATACCCGACCGCCGCGGCCTTCGCGTCGGCCCTCGGAGAGTACCTCTCGACGCACGAGCCGGCCTACGGGGCGCACGATCTCGCGTCCCTGGTCGAGTGGCTCTTCCCGTCGGCAACCGATCTGCCGGCCGAGTCGAGTCGCGTGCATCTGATGCGTCTGGACGACTACGTCTCCGCGCCGGGCGTCAGTCTCGTCTCGGCGCCGGGCGTCGCCCGCGCCGAACGGGTCGAGCGGCCCAACGCGAGCGACGAACTGGAAGCCGTCGCGACGCGTATCGCCGCGCCACGACCCGCCGCAGCGCCGACGTCGCTGCGGACAGGCCCCGAAGCCGTTCGGGACGTCCCGTCGGGCCTTGTGCCGACGTCGACGACCATGGCCATCCGGGCGCGAGCCCGTCGTAGGCGGCTCGCGGCCGTCGGCGCGGCGACGATCTCGCTCGGCGTGGCGGCGACCGCGGCTGTCCTGTGGCTCGCCAGCGGCTCGCCGCGTAGCACGCTCGTGGTCGAGTCGACGCCTCCGGGCGCGCGGCTCTCGATTGGTGGACGCGACACCGGCGCGCGCACGCCGACGCGCCAGGACCTCAAGGTGGCACCCGGACGCAGCGTGCTCGTGCGCCTTGACGCGGACGGACACGAGCCCTGGGAGCGAGAGGTCTACCTCGTCGAGGGCGAGACGCGCGTCGAGGCGGTGCTCGCCGAGGCTCGTGGCACACTGACCATCCACACCGTTCCGCCCGACGCCGAGGTCCGCGTGGACGGCGTCCCGCGGGGCCACGCCCCGGTGGTGCTCGAAGGCCTGCCGCTCGACAGAGACGTGACCGTGTCGGTGAGTCGGCCAGGATACATTCCCGAGGTTCGCCTTCACCGATGGATGCAGGGACAACGCACGGCCGTGCTCGAGATCCCGCTCATCCCGGAGGGCGAGCCGACTTCTTCGCAGCCGTCAGGCGGTCCGTGACTCGGGGTCGGGGTCGGGCTCCGACTCGGCCTCGGGCTCGGACTCGGCCCTGCCTCGACGCATAACCCGCGGAATCAGTTATCGTCGCCCGCATGGAAGACCGTCGTCTTCCCCGGGGGATCGTCGAGCGAAAGAAGTCCGGGGGCGGTTTCGGGGGCCGCTTCGCGTCGACCATCATGGGCACGGCGCTGTTCGTCGCCGAGATGCAGCGTAGGGTACCGCTGCGCACGAAGCTGCTCGTGCTCGCCATCGTCGCGCTCGGAGCCGGCCTCGGAGGCTGGGCGTACTGGCGCGCGCGTCAGCGCGAGCACAACCGCGCCGAGCTGCAAGCGGCCCTTGCGTCGCCTCCGGATCGCGGCGTCATCGCGGTCCGTGGTCTGCTGGGGCGACCGCTCGACGACGAGGCGCTCGCGCGCGCCTACGCGTACCTCGGACGCGCCGGCGATGCGGCGTCGGTCCCGGCGCTCGTCGAAGGGCTGTCGGGCCCACCCGATGTACGACGCGCAGCCGCAGCCGCTCTCGCGCGAATCGGGGCACCAGCCGCCCTGCCCGCGATCGAGCCGCTGTCGCGCATGATGGCGAGCGGCGACCCGCCAGACGTCTACGCCGCCGCCTGGGCGCTCGCCCGACTCGGCCAGCCGGCCGGCATCTCCGCCTGCGTCGAAGGACTGGCACGAGGAACGCTCGCATCGGTCGATGGCTTCGACCAGGCCCTGCTCGCGCAGTCGCTGGGACGCGACGGGCTCGCACGCCTGCTCGGGCACGAAGCCCCCGCCGTGCGCGCGTTCGCCGCGCGCTGGCTCGCCGGACACTGCGAGAGCGTGCCCGTCGCCGAGCTTGCCCGCGTCGCCAGGGATCCCGATGAATCGACCGCCCTGGCCGCATCGGTGACGCTGGCGCGCTGTGGCGGCCCCACCGAGCTCGCCGCGGTCGCGGCGGTCGCGGCGGAGCGGCCGGCGCTCGTCGAGCCGATGTACCGCGCTTTCGCCTTGCAAGTGGGCGCTCCTGGCATCGCGGCCATCTGGCCCGCATTGCCCGAGCGCGTCCACGACGCGGCGCTCGAGGCGCTCGTCGCCTCAGCCGATCCGCGGACCGCCCAGGTGCTTCCCATCGAGCGAGTCCTGGGCTCATCTCCCCCCGCGGCGCGACGGATCCTCGTCGGTCGGGCGCTCCTCGAATGGGGCGATGCGCGGGGACTCGAGGTGCTCGACCCCCTGTTCGCGGCCAGCGGCCCCGAAGCGCAGGCGGCCGTGGAAGCCCTTGCCGCATCGCCGGAGCCGACGTTCGTCGAGCCCGTCTTGCTGTCCCTCGCGACGCGCCGTTCGGACCTGCGACTCGCGGTGCTCCGGGCCGCCGGACGAGTCGGGGCCTGTGGTGAGCGGGCTCGCGTCCTGTACCAGGGTCTCGGACAGGCACCGCCGACGATGGGCGAAGCGCTGGCCGCGCTCGCGCGCTGCGGTCGACACGAGGCCGCGGCACCCGCGTTGGCACGGCACACTCGCCCGGGGGGCGAGCACGACCGCCTCGACGTCACCGAGGGCGCCCTGCGGCTCGCGCTGCTCGACGCGGTCGCGAGGCTGCGACCACCCGAGGCGGGCGAGCCCCTGCTCGGCCTCGTCACGGCTCCCTCAACCCACGGCCGGCTCCGCCTCGCCGCCGCGCATGCCCTTGGTGCCGTGGCCGACGACGCCGTGCTCGAGCGTGTGGCCGATCGCATGCTCGATGCCTCGACGCCACCGGCCATCCGGCGCGCGCTCGCGGTCGCGTTGCTGCACCGCGCTCCGCCCGGGGCGATGGGCCGCCTGCTCGGCTACCTTCGTTCGGGAGACGAGGACGAACGAACCCGGGCGGCCGTCGCGGCCGTGGCGCTGTCCGCGGGCCCGGACCTCGCGGACGAGCTTCGCCGCTTGCTCGACGACGAACGAGCGCGCGCCCACGCGGCCGTGGCCGTCGCGTGGGGCGGCGACGAAGCCGGCGCCCGGCGTCTGGGCGACGTCGTCGCCTCGGACCCGAGATTCGGCGCGACGGTGCGAGCGCGGATCCGCGAAACGGAGCTTCCGATCGAGTCGGCGATGCTCCGCGACGGTCGCCTCACTCGACGTCTCGTCCAAGCGCTGCGCGTGCGTGACGCCGGCGTGGGCGACGCATGGCAGCACCTGACCGCCGCGCTCGGCCGGGACCACGAAGAGCCGGGGGGCGCCTCCGCGCTCGAGATTCGCCGATGGCTCGCGGCGGCGCTCGACGATCCGCACGACGCCGAAACGCGCCGGATGGCGGCCGAGGCGCTCCTCGCCATCGGCGCCCGCGGGATTCTGCTCGCCGCCCGCGCGGCCCGGGGGCCCGGAGCCGCAGAAGCCGCCGCCGTCCTCGATGCCGCCGACAGCTCGGGGGCGCGACGGGGCACCGTCGCCTTGACCGGAGCCGAAGCCGGCGCTAGCTGAGCTGCCCCACGCGCGCGGCGGATCGGCCGACGCGCGCGGCATCGGCGCGATTTCCCATGGTCGTCATTCGCCTCGCCCGCCACGGTGCCAAGAAGCACCCCCACTACCACATCGTCGTCGCCCACTCTGAAGCGCCTCGAGACGGACGATTCCTCGAGCGCATCGGGACCTACGACCCCGCGCGGCCGATGGCCGACGCCCTCGTCGACCGCGCACGGTTGCAGCATTGGCTCGACCGCGGCGCGCGACCGAGCCCGACCGTCGCGCGCGTGCTGCGCGAGCACGCCCGCGCGCTCGCGGCCGTCGGACGTGGCTGAAGCCGACGAGACGCTCACGCCGATCGACCAGATGCGCGATCTGGTCGACTTCCTCGCGCGTCAGCTCGTCGATCGGCCTGAGGAGGTACGCGTCACCGCCGTGCAGGAGCCCCGGCGCGTGCGTCTGGAGCTGTGCGGCGGCCCCGGTGACCTCGGCAAGGTGATCGGGCGCGAGGGGCGCACCGCGCGCGCGCTGCGCACGGTGCTCGCCGCCCTCGCGGCGCGCCACGGAGCGCGAGCGATCCTGGACATCCGCGAATGAAGGAGCCCGCCGGCCCGCGCGACGGGAAGCGGCTCCTCGTGGTCGCGCGCGCCGGGCGGCCTCACGGGCTCGACGGTCGGATTCAGCTCCATCCGTTCAACCCCGACGGCGACATCCTCGACGTCGTGCGGAACATCGTGCTGCGAACGCACGACGGCGTCGAGCGCGACTACCGCGTCCTCGACGCGCGCCGTGGACCGCGCCAGGCGTGGCTCGTCTCCCTCGAAGGTGTCCATACGCGCACCGAGGCGCGCACCTTGACCGGCGCGCTCGTGCTCGTACGGCGCGAGCAGTTCCCCCCGCTTCCGGAGGGTCAGTGGTACTACGTCGACCTCGAGGGTCTGGGGGTGGTCGACCCGATGGGGCAGCGGATCGGCACGGTCGCGCGCGTCATCGGGTACCCGACCATCGACTGCCTCGTCGTCGAGGGGCACCAGTGGGTCCGCGAGGTTCCGCTCCAACCACCCTGGGTCGTCGACGTGCGCGTCGCGGATGGCGTCGTACTCGTCGGCGACTTGTCCGACGTTCCAGTCCTCTCCCGTCCTCCGTGACCGTCCGCCGCTACGACGTCATCACGCTGATGCCCGAAACGTTCTCGGGCTGGCTCGATGCCGGGCTTTTGGGTAAGGCGCGTGCGTCGGGGCGGATCCGCGTCGAGCTGACCAATCCACGGAGCTTCACGACCGACGCGCACCGCACGGTGGACGACGTCCCCTACGGTGGGGGAGCGGGCATGGTGCTCATGGCGCCACCGCTGATCGCCGCGCTCGAGGACGTGGACGCGCGCGCAGGCTCGTCGGGACGGCGGATCCTGCTGACGCCTCAAGGCCGGCCCTTCGGTCAGGCCGACGCGAGGCGACTGGCGCAGCTGCCCCATGTGGTGCTCGTGTGCGGGCGTTACGAGGGCTTCGACGAGCGAATTGCTGCGTTCGTCCACGAGGAAATTTCGGTCGGCGACTACGTGCTGTTCGGCGGCGAGGTCGCCGCAATGGTCGTTCTGGAGGCCACGATCCGCCTCGTGCCCGGCGTGCTCGGAAACGCGCGTTCGAGCGGCGAGGAATCGTTCGAATCGGGGCTGCTCGAGTACCCGCAATGGACGCGGCCCGCGGTGTTTCGCGGCATGGCCGTGCCCGACGTGCTGCGTTCGGGTGACCACGCCGCCATCGCGCGCTTCCGTCGAAAGGAAGCACTGCGCCGCACCGCGCTCCGTCGGCCGGATCTGCTCGCGCGCGCGACGCTCGACGAGACCGACCGGGCGCTGCTCGACGAGATCGCCCGTGAGCCGTTTCCCGCAGGCGGCCAGACGGGATCGAGCGACTGACCGAGAGGAGTGTTTCGAGCGCGAGGTGGAGGCGGAGGCGGAGCCCGAGCCCAAGCCCGAGTCCGAGTCGGAGTCCGAGACCGGATCGGAGCCCGAGCCCGACCACGACCGCGGCGGTCACGTTGCTCGATTTGACCGAGGGGTGTCGCAAGCCCGAGGCCGAGTTGGAGACCGAGACCGAGACGGAGGCCGAGTCGGAGACCGAGCCCGAATCCGAGACCGAAGAGAAGGCTCGATCAACCAACCTGGCTGGCACAGTGAGTCCGAGCCCGAGTCCGAGCCCCAGTCCGAATCCGAGGCAAAGTCCTAGCCCGGGACCGAAGCCGATTCCGAGACCGAGCCAGAGCCTGAGCCAGAGCCAGAGCCTGAGACCGAGTCCGAGGCCGAGACGGATTTCCCGCCGAGGTCGTGCCCGCCTCGACGCACGCGTCTCTTCGCGCGTCAGCCCGCCGATCGCAGTCGCTCGAGCGCCCTGCGCACTTCGATGACGTGGCGTTGCATGCGGAGCTCGTCCCGGATGGAGGCCGCGATGCGCCCGTCACGGCCGACGAGGTACGTGACGCGCGCGGGCCACAGACCCCACAGGGCCATCGCGTCCCACGCCCGCGCGATCGATCGGTCGGGATCGGATACGAGCCGGAACGGCAACGCGTAACGCTCGGCGAACCGACGGTGGGTCTCGGCGTCGTCGGCGCTGATGGCGACGACCTCGACGCCCGCAGTGCCGAAGTCGGGGTGGGCGTCGCGGAACGCGCACGCCTGCGCGGTGCAACCCGGCGTGAAGTCGCGAGGGAAGAAGTAGACGACGACCGGACCGCTCGCACACATCGCGTGCACGTCGACCGGGTGGCCGCGATGATCGCTGGCACGCAGAGCGGGCGCGGGATCGCCGGGCCGCAGCATCGGAAGCGTGCCTACGATCATACAACCCGCTCGCAAGTCGGCCTCGTCGCCTTCGGGCGCGGGCTTGGGTGCGGCCTCACGGCCGCGGTCACGGCGGTTGATGTCGTCGAGGGGCCTTGCGAGACCGAGGCCGAGGCCGTGTCGGAGTCCGAGTCCAAGGCCGAGCCCGAGACCGGGCTCGAGACCGAGCCGGAGTCCGAGACCGAGACCGAGACCGAGTCCGTGTCCGAGGCCGAGTAGAAGGCGCGATCAACCAAACTGGCCGGCGCTGCGAGTCCGAGGCCGAGACCGAGCTCGAACCGCGATCGAGCGACCCGACCGTCGCGATCGGACCGTGTCGCAGGCTCGGACCGGGTGATCCAAGGCGCCCCGACGCATCGCACGATTCGGTGTATGCTCGCGCGAGTGAGCCGGCGGGCCCGCGTCGAGCGTCGCACGGGCGAGACGAGCGTGCGTGTCGAGCTGGACCTCGACGGCACGGGGCGTCGCGACGTGCGCACGCCCATCGGGTTCTTGACGCACATGCTCGAACAGCTCGCGCGTCATGCGCTGTTCGATCTCACGGTGCAGGCGGAAGGCGACGTGCACGTGGACGGCCATCACACGACCGAGGACGTGGGTCTGCTCGTCGGCACGGCCGTTGCGCGCGCGCTGGGCGATCGGGCGGGGATCCGCCGCTTCGGTCACGCCATCATCCCGATGGACGACGCGCTCGCGACGTGCGCCATCGACCTGTCGGGCCGCCCACACCTCGTCTGGCGCGTGCCGGTGCCCGGGACGCGCCTCGGGGGTTTCGACACGGAGCTCGCCGAGGTCTTCTTCGACGCATTCGCCCGCGGTGCCCAGTGCAACGTGCACTGCCACCTGCACTGCGGCCACGTCGCGCACCACGTCGTCGAGGTGTGCTTCAAGGCACTCGCCCGCGCCCTGCGATCGGCCGTCGAGCGCGACGAGCGCGCGCCGGACGTGCCCTCGACGAAGGGAACGCTCGACGCGTGACCGACGTCTGCGTCGTCGATCTCGGGCTCGGCAACGTGGCCTCCGTGCTGCGCGCCGTCGGGCGCGCGGGCGGTCGTGCGCGCCTGACGGCGGAACCGGACGCGATTGCACGCGCCACGCATCTGCTCGTCCCCGGACAGGGAGAGTTCGGCCGCGCCGCACGCGCGCTGCACAGTGGCATCGGCGAAGCCATCGTCGAGGCGCTCGCTCGCGGAGGACGATACTTCGGCATCTGCCTCGGCATGCAGCTCCTCTTCGAGCGGAGCGAGGAATCCCCCGGCGCGCGTGGGCTCGCTCTGATGCGTGGACACGTGCGGCGACTTCCTCGCGACGCGCGGGACCCCGTCCGCGGCGAGCGCCTGAAGGTGCCGCACGTCGGCTGGAACGAGGTCGTCGGCCGCCACCCGTGGCTGCCCGCGCGCTGCTGGTACTACTTCGTCCACTCGTACGTCTGCGTGCCCGACGACGACGCGGTGGTCGCAGGCACCACCGAGCACGGCGTCTCGTTCCCGGCCGCGGTGAGCCAGGGACCCGTATTCGCGGTGCAGTTCCATCCGGAGAAGAGCCAGCAGGCCGGCGAGGATCTGCTGGCGCGATGGATCGCGGGCGAGGCTCCACGATCGGGCTGACGTGACGGCGGTGGCGAGCGAGAACGTCGCGCGTTTCGGGCGCGATGGTTGATTCCGCTATCCTCGCAATCGTCGATGCCGGATTGGGCCCTTGCGCTCGGAGCGATCTCGCTCGCCGCGGCCCTCGTCGTCGCGTCGCTCGCGGCTCGCCGCGTCGCACGGACTCGCACAAGGGTCGGCGAGCCGTCGCGGACCACTGGGCCGGGAGAGCCCCCAGGCGCCGCCGCATCGTCGCCGGGCGGCACCGCCACGGATGCCGCGAGCCCTGCCGTCCGCTCGCGCCCCGTGAGCGCCGACGCCCACCCTCCGGACGAAGCGCGCCCGGCGTTGCCCGACGCGCCACCGTCCCCTGCAGGGTTGCCGAACGTCGTCGTTCCCGAGGGCGAGCCGGAGGCGGTCGACAAGCCCATGAGCGGCGAGGTCCACCTCGACGTCGAGCTCGACACCGCGCTCGACGCCGGCGAAGACGAGCCCAGCGGCCCGGTCGCCCGAATCCTGGTGACCGCATTCGGCTCGACCGACCCGGGCCGCCGCCGTCAGCACAACGAGGACGCGATGGCGTCGATCGCCAACGAAGTGTTCGTGATCGCCGACGGCATGGGGGGCTACGCAGCGGGCGAGGTCGCGAGCCAGATGGCCATCGACGTGATGACCGCCGCGTTCGAGACCCAGCACTTCGGAACGCTCGAGCCGTCGCTTCCGCGGCGCGGCGCCGAGCTCGTCGGGGCCATCAAGCTCGCCAACCGGGCCATCCACGAGCAGGCTCGTTCCAACGAGGCCCAGGCGGGCATGGGCACGACCGTCGTCGCCGCCCGATTCTCGCGGGGACGGCAGCGCGTCTACATCGCCCACGTCGGCGACAGCCGGTGCTATCGGCTCCGCGACGGTATCATGACGCAGCTGACCACGGACCACACGCTCGCCTCGCTCGGCATCACCGGGCCGGCGAGCCACCGGCTCGTGCGCGCCCTCGGCGTGCATCCCGAGGTCGACGTTGATCTCCGAATCGACACCGCGCTCGACGGAGACGTCTACCTCTTGTGCTCCGACGGACTGTCGAAGATGGTGCCCGAGCGCGTGATCGCGGACGTCGTGCAGAACGCGGCCGACCTGCAGGCGGCGGTCACCGAGCTCATTCGCCGCGCGAACGATGCGGGCGGGCGCGACAACGTGAGCGTCATCCTCGTTCGCGTCGACGACGTGGCCACTGGGCAGCGCGGGTCGACGGGCTCCGATCCCGGGCCGTTTCCCACACGCGCCGGCTAGTCGTCCCCAGGCCCGGCGGACGTCGAGCCGGAACCCTCCTGCCCACCCCGCTCGAACGACTCGCGCGCGGCACGTCGGCTCTGCACGATGGGCTCGAGGGACGGGAAGACGGCGCCGAGCTCGTTTTCGATGGCCTCCACGGTCGTTGCCTCGAGCCGGTCCGGCCCGCCGGCCATTCGCTCGACGTTGCGCTGGTAGACGAACAGCCGGCCCGCGCGCGGCGGCTCAGCCGGCTCCGCGGCGGCATCGATCAGCACGGGAACGCGCGGATCGACGCCATCCGCTACCACCTCCGCGCCCGGCACGTCGGTGACGACGACGAGCGTCCCGTCGAGCGCCGCGCGCAGCTCCGGAGGTAGGTGGCCGATGGCGACCGCGACCGTGCCCTCGAAGTCCTCGCGGCTCGGTGCCCACGCTGGGGCCGGCGCGATCGCGTCGGCGCGCTGGGTGCGCAGGAACTCGAGCCGAGCCTCCGCCTCCCGCCCGGTTCGTTCGAGCAGGTGGCCGAGCTCGTGATGGGCCTCGGCATGGTCCGGAACGAGCTCGATCGCGCGGCGCAGATGCCGCTCGGCCCGCTCCGTGTCCCCGATCTCGGCGTACGCACGACCGCGAAGGAACTCGAGCTCGGCGACGTCGAACGGCTCGTCGGGCAGCAGCGCAAGCGTGCGCCGCGCCGCGTCGACGTCGCCTGCGCGCAGGTACGCCTCCACCTTCAGCAGCAGTGCATCGGCGCGCTCCGGCTCGTCCTCGATCCACTCGAGCGCATCGTCGACCAGACGCAGCGCCTCGCGCGGATCGCCGCCGCGGTCCACGATGAGCCCCGCCGCGTCGAGCATCGCCTCCACGAACGACTCGTCGAGGTCGATCGCGCGCCGGTAATGCTCGAGGGCCTCCTCGGCATGCCCCTCGGCCGCACGTACGTAGCCCAGCAAGTGGTGCGCCTCGGCCGATCCCTCGTCGAGCTCGAGGCACTTGCGCGCCGAGAGCGCCGCACCCGCCAGATCGCCGCGCCCCACCAGATCCCAGCCACGGTCCAGGTGAGCCGAAAGCTGGTCCATCGGTCCCCGACTCGATGCGCCCATCGCGAGCCGTGCAAGGTACGGTGCCATCGTCGTGCGTCAAGCACGCTCCATCGGTCGCAACGAGTGGCGTCTTCCCCCGTCGACGGCTAGTCTTTTTGGTTCGTTTGCCACGACGAAGGGACGACCTCGACGCTCCCCCTTGCCGACACCGGGCCTCCGCGCGAACGTGCCCGTGACCCGAGCGGCGTTGCGTCGGCCTGGGTCACGTTTGGCGATGACGAGCCGTGCCTCTCGACCGGCGACCGCGGCAGGCCAGCGCAGGTCGCGCACCGTGACGACGACCGGATCGGATCGGCCTCCCGTCCCTCGAAGTGGGCACGGCCCGCCCGACGGCGAGCCGGTCGCCGCCGTCGATCTGGGCAGCAACAGCTTCCACCTCGTCGTGGCGCGCGTGGTGGGCGGGCAGCTGCACATCGTCGACAGGTTACGCGAGCGAGTCGCCCTGGCCGACGGGCTGCGCGACGACAAGCGTCTGGAGCCGGCGGTGGTCCGACGTGCCCTGGAGACCCTGCGCCGTTTCGGAGCGCGGATCGCCGACATGCCGCGCGCCAACGTACGCGCGGTCGGCACGAACACCCTTCGGGTCGCGCGCAATCGCCGCGCTTTCCTCGCCAAGGCCGAGCGCGTGCTCGGCGTCCCCGTCGAGGTCATCTCGGGCCGCGAGGAAGCCCGGCTCATCTACCTCGGCGTCGCGCACGACGTGCAGGACGACGGCGAGCGGCGGCTCGTCGTCGACATCGGCGGCGGGTCGACCGAGCTCATCGTCGGCGAGGGCTTCGAGCCCCTCGCAGCCGATTCGATTTACGTGGGCTGCGTCACGCACTCGCGTCGGTTCTTCGCCGCGGGCCGCATCCGCGAGCGGGAACTGCGCGCGGCCGAGCTCGGCGCCGCCCTCGAGCTGCAATCGCTCGAGCGTCGCTTCACCTCGCTCGGCTGGCGTCACTGCATCGGGAGCAGCGGCACCATCCTCGCCGCGGAGGCCGTCTGCCGGGCCCATGGATGGGGACCGCCCGGTCGGGTGACCGCCCGCGCGCTGCGCAAGCTTCGCCGTGCCTTGCTCGACGCCGGCGACGTGCGCGCCCTCGCCCAGCTTCCCGGACTTCCTCCGGATCGGGCTACCGTCTTTCCGGGGGGCGTGGCGATCTTGTCCGCACTGTTCGAGCGACTCGGCATTGACGCGATGTCCACCAGCCAGGGCGCCCTTCGCGAGGGGATCCTGTACGACTGGCTCGGGCGAAGCCGACACGAAGACGTGCGCGAGCGAACGGTGCGCGCATGGGCCGAGCGCTATCACGTGGACGCCGACCAGGCGGCGCGTGTCGAGAACACGGCGCTCGCGCTCCTGGACGAGGTCGCCACCGACTGGGGATTGGAGGGGCAGCAGTGGCGACAATCGCTGCGATGGGCCGCACGCCTGCACGAGATCGGCATCGCCGTGGCCTACAGCGGCTACCACAAGCACGGGGCGTATCTGATCGAGCATGGCGAGATGCCCGGCTTCTCGCGCGAGGACCAGGTGCTGCTCGCCGGCCTGGTCCGCGTGCACCGACGCAAGCTGCGGGCCGAGGTGTTCGACGCGCTTCCCGCGAGCCGGGCCGAGCGCGCCCTGCGCCTCGCCGTGCTCCTGCGCATCGCGGTGCGTCTGCACCGCGCCCGGAGCCCGCGGCCCGCGCCTCCATTGCGCGCGAGCGCGCACGACGACCGGCTCGTCCTGCGCCTGCCGAGCGGCTACCTGGAGGATCATCCGCTGCTCGCTGCCGATCTCGCGGAAGAGGCCGAGGCCCTGGAGCGCATCGGAATGCGCCTGGTCGTGCGCTGATGGCGCGGTCGCCGCGGCTCGGTGACCGACGGAGCCGATCGCATGGGTCGATGGTACGGACCGACCTTGCGAGTCCGTCTCCGAGTCCGGGACGGAGCCAGAGTCCGAGTCCGAGTTCGAGCCCGAGACCGAGTCCGAGTCCGAGTCCGAGTCCGAGGGCGTGCCCGAGCCCCTGCCCGAGACCGAGGCCGTTCCGAGTCGCCTCGTCTCGACGCCGAGCGCCGTCGAGCGCCCCGTGCGCCGCGGCGCTCGGCATCGCGGGCGTCGCTTCACGCCGCGCGCAGGTAGTCCACCGCGCGCCAGACGAACCAGCCCGCGAGCGCGAGCACCACGACGCCCGTCGCGCGTCGCACGCCGTCGAGGGTCTGCGCGCGAAACCTCCCGCGCATCCACCAGACCAATCCCACGAGCACGCTGCTCCACAGCACGATGCCGGCGCATGCGCCTGCGGCGAAGGCGAGCGCCACCGGGGGATGGAAGTCGAGCAGTCCGGTCGCGTGCGTCGCGGTCGCCACGGCGGTCCAGGTCGCAAGCAGCGTGGGGTTGACGAGCGTGATCGCGAACCCGAGCCCGAGCGAGCCCGGCGCCGAGTCACGTACTCGCACGGGACGGACGTGCAGAAGCGGCGGCGCGAGAGGTTGCCGAGGACGGAGCAGCAGGATGCCGAGCACAGCGAGAATCAGCGCCCCGCCGACGCGCGAGACGGGCTCGATCCACCCATGGCTCGCGACGAGCTCGCCGAACCCGAAGAACGCGAGAAACACGTACCCCGATTCCGCCACGGCCGCGCCGATCGCGACGAGAACCGCGGATCGAAAGCGCTCCTCAAGCGCCCGTTGCAACACCAGGGCCATGATCGGCCCCGCGATCGGGATCGAGCCGACGAAGCCGAAACCGATCCCGAGCGCTGCGGCGAGGACCACGGCTGCGCACGGAGGCTACTGCATCCGAGCGGGTGGGTCTGCACGCCAATCGCCGGACGACGCGGATCGAGGCGATCGCGGACCGACCGAAGGGCCTCTGCGACCCATCGAGGTCTCGGACGACGGGCCCCCAATCGGTCCGCGCGTCGGGCCGACCCGTGAGCTCCGACTCGGACTCCAACACGGCGTGGGCTCCAGCTCGAGCCCAAACGAAACGTTTCCCGCAGCGCCATGCCTCCACGCGACCCGGTCGCGTGGGGGCCGTCGGTCGACGCGATCACCCTCACCCGTCCCATGGGCCGTCCCGCGCGCTACGCACTCGCTTCCGACTCGCGGACCGTGCGGGGTGCCCGCGGTCACATGCACCCGATCTCGGTCGAGATCCGCAGCGTGTATGGCAGGCACTCAAAGCCGGGCGAGCCAATTCCGCGCACCACGAACCACCACGTGCCCCGCGCGGTGCAATCGCCGATGACGCAACACGAGTCGTCCTTCCAGATGCGCAGGGGGCTCGAGGTCGTTCCCGCAGGCACGGTCACGCAGGTTCCCGAACCCCCCGTCGCGCACGACGAGTGCATCCCGCACAGCTCGTACGACCCCGCGCCCGCCGGCACCGTCAGCGTGCCGACCACCGCGTAGTCCTCGTCCGTCGACGGGAACGGACAGCCGCACGAGCTGTCGTTCTCCTCGAAATCCAGGCGCCAGACGTCCACGTCGCCCGACCCGTAAATCGTGGCCGTCACGCTCGTCGACGTCGGACGGCCGGCTTCCGCACGCGACCACAGCTTGCCGAGATAATACGAAGCGGGACACGTGTTGTTGGTCTCGTACGTGTCTCCCGACAGCCCGTCGTCGACGGCGCCGTTGCAGTCGTCGTCCACGTCGTTGCAGCTCTCCGGCGTCGGACTGCCCGGCATGCACTCGACTGGCGCGCCCATGCTGCAACGCGGCACCGTGCGCCGACACGCCCCGACGCCGCACGAGTGCGTGTCGGGCGACGGCGTGACGTTCGTACACGATCCCGGCGTCGTACCGACGCACGTGCCCGCCGTGGGATCTTGACACAGCGCGTCACACGTCAAGACCGCGCCGCCCGCGGGCTGCATCGGGCACAGCAGCTCCGGGCCCTGACACGCCCCCCGTCCGTCACAGGCCACCGCGGCGTCCGACACGTCCGCCCGCCGGTAACACGTGTCGCCGGTGAAACCCGCGTAATACGCCGCGCACGAGAACCCGCCACACTCCCCGTCCGGATCCTGACCCGACGGAATCGGCGTGCAGGTGCCGCGCGAACCGGAGACGTTGCACGCCATGCACGCGCCCGTGCAGGCGCTCGTGCAGCACACCCCGTCGACGCATTGCAATCCGTCCTGGCATTGACCGCTCGACGTGCATGCGTCGCCGACCATGCCCCGCGGCATGCAGCGCCCTCCCATGCAGAACGCCCCCATGTCGCAGTCCGCGCTCGTCCGGCACGACGAGGGGCACGTCGGCGGAGGCTGATCGATCGCCGCCGTGCAGAAGACCGACGGGTACAGCCCGCAATCGTTCGCGAGACGGCCCGCGCACCCCGAGTCGTCGTCGACGGGCGGCCCGAGCTCGCACTGGAATCGCGCGTTGCAGACCGGATCGCGCCGCTGGCCCTGACACCGCGACGGATCCACGCACAGCGGGGGCGCTCCGTAGCTCGACCGCGGGCAGTCGCTCGCGTCGTTGCAGCAATCGCCGCTCGCGCAGCAGTGGCCGTTGGCGCAATGTCCGCTGCGGCAATCGCTGTCCTCGTCGCATGTCTCGCCATCGGCGCGATCGAGCTCGCACGTTCCCCCGAACGGGCCCGTGGTCTCGCAGTGCGCGACCGGATCGCACTCGGCGTCCGACGTGCACGAGGAGGCACAGATGGGCGGCGTCTGGTCCGTTCCGCCGGTGCAGAATCGCGACGGATACAGACCGCAGCCCAGGGCCTCGAGCCCCGCGTGGCACGCGCTGTCGTCCGGCACGTTGCGAACAGTCCCGCACACGAACCCCTCGCAGCTCGCCGCGTCCCGTGTTCCTTGACAGGTCGAGGGGCTGTCGCAACTCGGCGGCCTCCCGTAGCGCGCGGGGCAGTCCTCGGGCCGCCGGCAGCAGTCGCCTCGCGCGCAGCACACGTTGCCCGAGCAGTGGCCGCTAGCGCAATCGCTGTCCTCGTCGCAGGTCTCGCCGTCGGCGAGGTCGGGAACGCAGACCGCGTCGCAGTGTGCCTCGGCGTCGCAATCGGCGTCCGTCCGGCAACTCGTCGGGCAGCGGGGCGGGGGCTGATCCATTGCGCCCGTGCAGAACACCGAGCGAAAGGCGCCGCAGTCGTCGGCCTCGACGCTCGCGTCGCACGCGCGGTCGTCGGGCACACCGGTGCGCGTGCCGCAGCGATTCGATTCGCAGACCACTTCGCCGCGGCTGCCCTGACACGTCCGCGGGTCAGTGCAGAACGTGCCGATGCCGCCCGTCGAAGGACAATCGGCGGCCGTGCGACAGCACGTCCCCGCACTGCAACAAAAGCCGTTGTTGCAGTGCCCGGAGATGCAGTCGCTCGCCTCGTCGCACGGTTCGCCGTCCGGCAGGTCCGCGACGCAGCTGCCGCCGTCGCAATGTGCGCTCCCCACGCAGAACCCGTCGTCGTCGGTCCCATCGGGCGCGCAACCCGTCGCGCACGCATTTCCCGACTCGCCCCGATCGTCGCACGTGTACAGACCGCACGGAACCGGCTCCGGCGCCGCACAGCGGCCCTCGGTGCACGACCCCGGCGGATACTCTTCGAACGCATTCTCCGCGACCCGGTCGCACGCCTGGCCGCGGCAGTCGGTCGCCGATTCGTCCGTCATCCCGTCGCAGTCGTCGTCGAGCATGTTGCAGCGCTCGCGCGCGGCCGGATGTCGCTCGATGTCGGTGTCGTCGCAGTCCGGTCCCAGGCACCCGACGCCGCGGCCATGGCCATCGGCATCCTGGTCGATGCAGCACCGCTCGCCGATCGGCACGCACGTGGTCACGTCGGCCGCCGAGAAGTTGAGCACGCAATCGAACCCTCGCGGGCAACTGGGAATGTCCGGATTGCATACCGCGGCGCACACGCGCGTTCCCCCGGTCAGCGAGACGCACCGGGCCGTTGGACCGCATTGCTCGTGCGCCGTGCACGCCTCGCAAAGGCCCACATCGCCCGTCGGCGCGTCACCGCCGGCGTCGCGCGCTCCGTCGGACTCCGATCCGTCGTGCGTCGCATCGAATACGTCGCCGTCACCTCCACCCGCGTCGCGGCGCCCCCCCGGTGCGCCCCCGTCCGACGCGCATGCTGCAAGGACGAGCACCATCGTCGAGATAGACAGCAGCAATCGAGGGGAGGCAAACGACGGCTCCGACATCTTGGACAGGATAGCGTCATCGCCTGGACAGGCACAGTCCCCACGGTGGCCTCGGGACCGACGGCGAGTCGCAGCCGGCCTTGCGCCCCGGACATCCCGAAGCCGCGATGCGGCCGCTGCGCGTGTCACGGCCCCCGTCGCCCCGACGCCGACGTCTCGTCGACGGCTGCCGTTCGGTCGGCCCGGGGAAGTCGCTCGCGACGTCGGGCCGCATCGCGCAGGGCGAGGAGCGTCGCCGTGACCTCCGCGCCCACCGCCTCGACGGGCGCATCCCAGCGGAGCGCGCGCGCCACGAACGCGCCCGCGTCGACCGCGTCCGACACGGCCGCCGAGACGGCCGCAGCGACCCAGGGCCCCGTTCGGTACGCACGCGCGTAGGCCTCCGCATACTCGGCGAGGGCCTGCGCGTGCTCCGCCGCCTCGACGGCAGTCGGTCCGGCCGCCACCTCGTGCGAGCCGTGATCCGGCGCCGACTGCGAGTCGGTCGCGCGAGCCGTCGTTCCACCCGTCGTTCCGTGCGCGACGAGCGAACGCGACTCGAGCCGCGCGACGGCCTCGGCGACGAGGGGGCGCGCGAGGGCATCGGTGTCCTCATTGAGCAGCGGCGGCAGCGCGCGCAAGCGACCGGCAAGCTCGACTTCCCCGCGGGCATCGAGCGCGACGGGCAGCAGTCGCCGCACCGTCCGGTCCGCCACGAGCCAGCGCAGGCGCTGCGCGTCGCCCCGCGAGGTGCCTGAAACGTCGATCGAGTTGACCCATGACTGCGCCTGGGGCCCGACGAACGCGACGACCGCGTCGCGATAGGCCGCAAGGACGGGATGCACCTCGTCGAGGGGAGCGTCCGTCCGCGCGGGGACGCGAGGCACAGGCTCGGTCGCCGTGGCGTGCACCGAGGTATGCGGCGCGGTCCCGCCACACGCTGCGAGCATTGATACGGCGAGACCGCCGTGGACAACGGCCCACCCGCCGGCGCCGCCCCTTGTCGCCTGCCGGCGCCCCTGCTCCACGGCACGAACCCCGCTTAGCGTACCCGCAGCGCCCCCGTGAACGACGCGCCAACCTCTCCGCTGGCGGCGCCCTCGCGGAACGAGCCCATCCAGCGGCCCATCTCGAGCCGCTGCGCGACCCGGGCCGTCGTCCAATCCGCACCGCGGGCGCGACCGGACAGTTCGAGCCGGGCCATGCCACCGCCGGCGATCGCGCCGATGCGGTCATCCACGAAGTCACCGGCGGCCTCGAGACCCGCCCGGCACGCATCGAAGTACTGACCCCGGCTGAGCACGCCGACGTCGCGTGCGAGCGCGTCGGCGATGGCATCGCAGTCGATCCAGTGCGCGAGCATGTCGTGCGTCGAGGCGAACCCGAAGAGGGGAAGCAGCCCACGCCGCCAAACGTGGCGCACGAGCGCGGCGAAGGACAGCTCGATGCCGTGCGCCGGCACGACGAGCCATTCGCCGTCGACGCGCGCTCGACCCGTCCCACGCGCACTCGAGACGCCCGCCTCCGCGAGGTCGAACGTGAAGAATCGCTCCGCACCTCCGAGGTCGCGCAGCCTCACCTCCATCGACACGAGCGTGTGCGTGAAGTCCGCGGCGCCGTCGGGCGTCCCCGCCGGACGCAGCTCGAGCACGCTGCGGATGCGGGCGTTGGTGACCGCGCGCGCCAGAGCCCCTGCCGCGTCGATGAACCGCAGGACGACCTCGGGCACGTACGTCCCGATTTGCATGTTGACGAACTGCTGCGCGGGGCGCGCCGCCAGCTCCCAGGCCCCGCAGCCGCCGAAGAACCGAGGCTGTGCCCCACTCCAGCTCGTGAAGTCCTCCACGTAGACGGCCCGGATGTCCCCCCAACCGTGGTTGATGCGCGAACAACTCGCGTAGTTCTCACCCGGACGGCACTCCCAGGCGCAGGTCGTGCGCATCGCGAAGTCGACGACGAAGGCGCCCGGATCCTGTCCCCAGTCCTCGGTCGCGGGGTTGCCCCGGATGTCCTGATCGTCGGTCAGCTCGTCGAGCACGCGGACGGCCGTCTCGACGCTCGGCGGCAAGGCGCCCGCGAAATCGAACTGATTGTTCAGATCGTACGTGCCCTCGAAGCGGAACGAAGGAGCGAGATCGAGGATCTCGATCGACACGAGCGTCTCGCGGCGTGCTTCGACGCGCACGCCCACCGTGCAGCCGAACCCCGCGATCTCGCCGAACGACTCCGCGACGACGGCGACGGTCCAGTCCGCGCCGGGCGCGACCCCGACGAACCCGGGGCGGTCCGTGAGACGAGCGACGTGCGCGCCCATCCGTTCCGCAGGCGGCAGCGAGGCCGTGCTCGCGGCGAGCGTCTCGCAGTTCGCGCCCCGATATAGGTAGGGGACGAACCGCGTCAACGTCTCACGGCCCGCGTAGCTCATCTCGATCGAGATGGAGCCCGTGAGTGCGGAAGCCGGCCCGGCCACCTGGACGAGGAACCGAACGGGCTCTCCCTCCGGAGCGGCCGCCTCGACGTCGAACCGCGCATCGCTCGAGCCCGCGACGAGACGAACACGGGCATGTCCGTCCGCCCCTTTCTCGACATCACGCGCGCCGTGATTTGCGCCGACCTCGGCTCCGACGAAACGAAACGCGATGGGAGCGCCGACGATGGGCTCTCCATCCTCGAACAGGTAGCGCACCTCGAGCTCGGTGCGCTCCCCGTGGCCCAGCGTCCGCGTCGACGGGCCGACGATCTCGAGCCGCGCGTCGCGCAGTCGCGGATCCCCCGGCCGGTAATTGCGCACCGGCAACTCCGCCGCGCAGCCGATCGACAAAGCCGCCACAAGCAAGCTCACCACGCCGATCGGGTTGCTTGACAGTGCGCAGCGATGCCGCGACTCGGAGCCCGAGTCCGACGCGCGATCGAGCAACGTGACTGCCGCTGTCAGGCCGAATGTCGAAGCTCTCCCCTCGGCGCTCGGACCCGCCCCGAGACTCACGTCGGCATCCAGAGTCCGGACGCGCGGAGCGCCCTGCGCACCGACACGGGTCCGAATCACGTGCACCTCCCTTCGCGACACAAGCTGTCTCCGCAGCAATCGTCCGCAGTCGCGCAACTCTGGCCCGACGACCGGCACGCGCAGCGGCCGTCGACGCACTCCTGCGCCCCGCAGCACTCGGCCTTCGTGCGGCACGGCTCTCCGTCGCGGCCGCAGCACTGCCACGGGCCCATCGCGCTCGCCCCCTGTGGCTGACAGACGGCGTCGCCGCAGCAGCGGCTTCCGCTCATCTCGCACGCCTCGCCCACGCGCAGACAGCCGTCGTCGCGCGCGCAATTGCCCAGCACGCAGACGTGCCCTTCGCAGCACTCGCTGTCCGCGACGCACGAGGCGCTTTCCCCCTGACACCGACAGAACCCCTCCGCGTCGCAGAGCATGTAGCCGCAGCAGTCGGCGTGCAGCTTGCACGCACCCTCGCGCCCGACGCAGCAGCGCTTCTGCTCACCTTGCCCGATGATCACGTCACAGAACAACGGACCGCAGCACTGCGCATCGTTCATGCACTCGGCGTTGGGCTCGATGCACATCGCGCTCGAGGTGCACACCCCCGCGTTGCACTCGCCCCCGTCGCAGCACTCGCTCGATTCGACGCACGGCGATCCAGCGGGCTGGCACGCACAGCGACCGTCGCGGCACAGCATGAACCCGGCGCAGTCGAGCGAGTCGGCGCACCGCCCGCCCTGTCCCTGCGTGCAGCGCATGGTGTGGGGCGAGGGCATGCAGAGCTCGCCCGTGCAGCACTGATCGCTGCTCGTGCACTCGCTGCCCGTCTCGAGGCACTCGCGCTCGCAGAAGAGCAGGTCGCAGCGCAGATCACCCTCGCACGTCAGGTCGGGCAGGCAGCAGATCTCGCCCTCCTGCCCGCAATCGATGCCGAGCAGCTCGGTCAGCGTCCCAAGACCTACGCAGCGATTGGTCACGAAGCTCTCGCAGATGGCGCCGAACTCGCACACGCCGTGATCACAGCACGGCTGGCCGTCGGCGCCGCAGTCGCTGCCCTCCTCCCCGGGACCGGGGGCGCCGACGCACCTGCCGCCCTCGCAGCGCGCGGTCCGCACGCACGCCATGTCCGGGGCGCAGCACGGCTCGCCCGGATCGCCGCACGCCTCCGGGGCCGTGCACGTGCCGCCGAGACAAAGCAACGTCCCGGTGGCTCCGCACCCTGCCGGGCCGTCGCAACAGGGCTGACCGGCCGCGCCGCAGGGCCTGCACGTTCCATCCCGGCACACGTGTCCTGCGCGGCACACGCTCCCCGTGCAGCACCGCTCGCCCGGACCCCCACAGGCCTCGGCCGGCATCGTGCAGCTTCCTCCGAGACACGCGTGGCCTTCCGGACACTCCGAGCTGGTCGTGCACCCACTGCCGGCGGGTGCGACGCACCGACCGGACTCGCAGCGGAACCCCTCGCAGCAGTCGCTCGTCGCGGTGCAGCGGGCGCCGCCAGGCCGCACGCAGCACCGTCCGGACATGCAGCGAAGGCCTAGATCGCACGAGCCGCCTCGACAGCACGTCTGCCCGGCAGCGCCACACGGCATGGTCGGCGTCTCGGGAGGAACGGCCCCGTCGTCGACGCGTACCGCGCCATCGGGCAGCCGATGGATGCCGGAATCCCGGTACATCCGCCTGGTCCCCGCATCCGCGCCACCGCTCCCTCCGCTCGAGCAAGCGGTGACGCCGAGCACCCCGAGCAGACTGCACGCCCGCAGCCACATGCGCGCCATGGAGCGGATTGTACACGGCGCCAGCGTTCCGGGCACCAGAGCACGACCGACTCGCGACCATCGTCCCGACGCGGAGTCGAAGTGAAACTCCGACGTTTCGGCGAATGCGACTTCATGGATCGGCTCGGGATCCAGTCCGAGCCTGAACCAGAGTCGGAGTCCAAGTCCGAGTCCGTGTCCGAGACCGAGCCCGAGCCCGAGTCGGAGCCCGAGTCCGAGACCGAGTCCGAGACCGAGCCCGAGTCCGAGTCCGTGTCCGAGACCGAGCCCGAGTCCGAGTCCGAGTCGGAGCGCGAGTCCGAACGCCGCCGTCGGACAGCGCGGCCCCGTGCCCGTTCCGGGCCGAGAAACTTGACGCCCGACGCGGAGCGCGGAATCAGAGTCGCGTGCAAGAGCGCCTCGTTTTCCTGATCTCGCCGCCGCGCTCGGGCAGCACGCTGCTGCAACGCATGCTCGGGTCGCACGCGGACGTGCTCAGCCCCCCCGAGCCCCATCTGCTGACGCCGCTCGCCTACCTGGGCTTCCACGACCGCGTCGACCGCGCGCCCTACGACGCGATCAACTCGGCCGAGGCGCTCCGGCTGTACGTGCGTCGACTCCCGCGCGGCGAAGAGGACTATCTCGATGCCCTGCGCGCGTATGCCGACACGATGTACGGCCGTCTGCTCGAATCGAGCGGGCGCAAGCTTCTGCTCGACAAGACCCCCGCCTACGCGACGGTCCTTCCCTTCGTCACCCGACTCTATCCGCGTGCCCGCTACGTCGTGCTCACGCGCCATCCGCTCGCGGTCTTCGCGAGCTACGCCAACAGCTTCTTCGAGGGCCGCTGGGAAGAGGCCCATCGTTACAATCCCATCGTCGAGCGCTACGTCCCGCCCATCGCGCGCCTGATCCGCGAGCGCGCGGTGCCCCTGCTTCACGTGCGCTACGAGCGACTGGTCGCCGAGCCGGAGGCGGAGTTGCGCGGGCTGTTCGAGTTCCTCCGACTACCGCACGACCCGCGCGCGGTCGACTACGGCGAGCGCTTCTCGGGCCCCTCGGACGGCCCCGGCGACCCGATCGGCGTCGGCCGCCACCGCCGCCCCACCACGGCCTCGGTCCATCGCTGGGCGACCGAAGTCGCCACCGACCCGGCGAAACGCACCCTGGCGCGTCGCATGATCGACGCGCTGTCGGACGACGACCTCGAAGCCTGGGGCGAACCACGCCGGACGTTGTGGGAGCCGCTCGAGCGAGCCGGCGCGCCGCGACCCGCATCGCGCGTGGTCAACGGCTACACCCTGCAACGCCGCGTCCTGCTCGCCCTGCGCAAGGACGTGCACCGGCGTCCCCATGGGGCACTACTCGAGCGCATTCGTTATTACTGCGACGTGATCCTGCGCGATACGCTCTGACGGCGCCGATCCAGTTGGTGGATGGCACGGCCCTTCGTTGCGAGGCCGAGCCCGAGCCCGAGTCCGAGTCCGAGGCCGAGTCCGAGCCCGAGCCCGAGCCCAAACCCGAGCTCGAGACCCAGTCCGACTCCGAGACCGAGTGCGAGCCCGGAATCGACTCACTCGACCGAATCCGTCACGTCGACTCGTACAACCCTCCGACGTACAGGCTCGCGCGACCCTCGGGGCGCGCTTCCAGATGCGCCGTGGCGCCGAGCGCGACGGCGACGTTGTCCGGCGCGTGGCCCACGGGCAGGCCCGCCGCCACGGGCACGCCGAGATCCCCCAGCCGCTCGGCGAGCACCTGCTCCACGGTCGTCCCGTCGGGCCCTGGCTCGCACGCGGTGAAGTGCCCCAGCACGACCCCGGCCACCCGCCGAAGCACCCCCGCCTGGCGCAACGCCGTGAGCATCCGGTCGACGCGGTACGGCCGCTCGTCGACGTCCTCGAGCAGCACGACGGCGCCGTCGAGCGGCGGAAAGAACGGAGTCGGAGCGAGCGCGAACAGTACCGTCAAGTTGCCACCCAGCAACGGTCCCTGCGCGACACCGGGCACGAGCGTCCGCAAGGCGTCGAAGCGCGCCGGAGCGCCGCGCAACGCCTCCACGAATGCCTCGAAGGTCGGCGGGGGCGCATGGCCCAACGTCGTGACGAGCGGAGCGTGCAGCGAGCGCAGCCCCGCGCGCGCCCACAAGGCGTGCAACGCCGTCGCATCGCTGAACCCCGCGACGAGCTTGCCCGCCCGCGCGACGTCCGCCGGCTCGATACGGTCGAGCAGACGCGTCGCCCCGTAGCCTCCGCGCGCCACGAGCAACCCGTCCACCGCCGGATCGTCGAGCGCGGCACGCAGTTGCTCCACCCGCTGCTCGTCGCTGCCGGCGAGGAAGCCCACGGCGGTCGACGGCTCGAGCTTCGCGTCTACCTCGAAGAACGGTCGCAACCGATCGACGCCGGCACGCACGGCATCGGGATCGGGCGGGCTGCCGGGCGCGACGACACGCAGGCGCAGTGGGCGCGTGCGGCGCGGCAACGGAGCGAGCGGCTGTCGCACGGATGCCTGTTTCGACGCGGTGAGCCGAGCGGTCAAGCGGCCCCTCCGTCCGCTCGCGTTGGGTCCGAGACTGAAAGCGCCGGCGAGGTGAGTCGATTCGAGACTCGAGCGCGGGCCGGGCTCGGGCTCGGGCTCGGACTCGGTCTCGCTTCCGACGACGGCAACGTCGAGCAATGGGACCGCCGCCGTGAGTCGGAGTCGAAGCAGGACCTCGAAGCCCTCGTCGTGCGTTGACCCCTCTCCAGGGGCGTGCTATCCGCGCGCGCGCTCCGACGTCGGGTCGGCGCACGTTCGCCACGGCCCGCAGGTCCCCTCGGGAGGAAGGCATGCCCGAAACCCAGCTCCCGTCCGGTCGCATCACGCAGGTCATCGGACCCGTCGTGGACGTGGAGTTCCCGCCCGGCGCGCTCCCGCCCATCCTCACGGCGCTGCGCGTCACCAACAAGGCCATCGACGATCAGCCGTGGAACCTCGTGCTCGAGGTCGCGCAGCACCTCGGCGAGAGCACGGTCCGCACGATCGCCATGGACACGACCGACGGCCTGGTGCGGCAGCAGGAAGTGCGCAACACCGGGGCGCCCATCCAGATGCCGGTGGGCAAGGAGACCCTCGGGCGCATCCTCAACGTCGTCGGCGAGCCGATCGACGGCGGCCCCCGCGTCCAGGCGCAGCGCTACGCGCCCATCCACAAGCCGGCGCCCGCGTTCGTCGATCAGTCCACCAAGATCGAGATGTTCGAAACCGGCATCAAGGTCATCGACCTGCTCGCCCCCTACCGCAAGGGCGGCAAGATCGGCCTGTTCGGCGGCGCCGGCGTCGGCAAGACCGTGCTCATCATGGAGCTCATCAACAACGTCGCCAAGGCGCA
>JANWZI010000130.1 GCA_025054695.1 Myxococcota bacterium
CCGAGTCCGAGTCCAAGCCCGAGCCAGGGTCCGAGCTCGGGTTCGCTTCTTCGCAGCGAATCGCCTCATGCGTCCTGCACGGGCGCGCGGCGCGGACACCGGTTGCGTTCGTCATCGGCGAGAGTAGCCCGCGAGCATGCGCTGGCTGTCGACCGCGGCGTACGGCGCGGAGTCGGTGCTGGAACGCGAGGTGCGAGCCCTGCTCGCGCGTGAAGCCGAAGTCCGCGTCGAGCGCGGCCTCGTCGCCTTCGACGGTACGCTCGAGGAGGGCTACCGCATCCGCGTCGAGTCGTTCGTGGCCTCGCGTCTGCTCGCGCTCGTCGCTGAGTTCCACACGAAGGATAGCGCGGCGCTACGCGACGCCGCTCGCGAGGTGCGCTGGGAGGAGCACCTCGACCCGGACGAGACCTTTGCGGTGGATGTCGCCGGGCGCATGCCCGACGGGGAGGATGCCCGTCTCTTCGCGCTGCGCGTCAAGGATGCAGTGGCGGACCGACTGCGCGCGCGCACGGGGCGCCGCCCCGACGTGGATCGACGCAATCCCCGCGTGCGGCTGCACGTGCGCGTGCTCGACGATTGCAGCCTGCTTTGCGTCGATGTCGGCGGAGGACCGCTGCACCGACGCGGAGGGCGTCCCGCCGCGGCCGCTCCGCTGCGCGAGACGCTCGCGGCAGCCCTGCTGCACCTGATGGAGTGGCCTGCGCGTGCCGAGGGCGGTCGCCCGCTCTTCGACCCGATGTGCGGCTCGGGCACGCTGCTCGTCGAGGCCGCGGCGATGGTGCGGCGGCTGGTCCCCGGTCTGCGACGCGACGAGCGACTCGACGGATGGAAGGGCCACGATCAGGTGCTCTTCCGCGACGTGCTCGAGAGGGCTCGCGAACGGTGGCGCGTGCATGCACGCGTGCCGGTGCGCGTGGCGGGAACCGATGCCTCGAGCGATGCGGTGCGCCGCGCCCGGCAGCTCGTCGCCCAGGCGGGGCTCGAGGACGCCGTCCAGATCGCGCAGGCGCGATTCGACGATGTCGAGCCGCCGCAAGGCCCGCCCGGCGTGCTGTTCGTCAATCCCCCGTGGGGCGAGCGCCTCGGCGAGGTGGGAGAGCTCGGTGCGCTGTACGCACGTCTCGGAGACGTGCTGCGACGCCGCTTTCTGGGCTGGGACGCGTTCGTGCTCGCGGGCAATCCGGCGCTGGCACGGCGCATCGGGCTGCGCGTCCGACGGCGTTGGTCCCTGCAGGACGGCCCGGTCGCGGCTCGCTTGCTGCACGTACCGATCGACCCGGAGCCGCCGAGGGGAGCTGCACCGCGCTGGCGCGCGCCTTCCGAGCGCGCTGCGATGTTGCGCGACCGGCTCCGACGGAACCTGCGACGACTGGGGCCATGGCTTCGGCGCGAGGGCATCACGTCATATCGGCTCTACGACCACGACATTCCCGAGTACCACCTGTCCGTCGACGTGTACGAGGGCCGTCACGCGCGCGTCGATTTCCACGGGCCGACGGACGGCGAGGGCGCACGGCGGCTCGAGGATGCCGTCGCGGTGGTTCGCGACGTCATGGGGCTCGGCGAAACCGACGTGACCGTGCGGGTGCGCCGCCGCCGCGACGCGGCGCGCGAGCCGTATCCGAGACGGCCGGAAGCGCCGCGCTGGCTCCAGGTGCGCGAGGCAGGGTTGCGTTTCCTCGTCGACGTCGACGGTCATCTCGACACGGGGCTGTTCCTCGACGAACGCCGGCTGCGTGCGTTCGTCGGCCGGCTCGCACGCGGCGCGCGTTTCCTCAACCTCTTTGCGTACACGGGCGCCGTCACCGTGTACGCGGCGGCCGGCGGAGCGCTCGAGACGACGAGCGTGGATCGCTCGGCGAGCTATCTGCGTTGGGCCGCGCGCAACTTGCGGCTCAATGGATTCGAGCCGGGACCGCGGCACCGTCTGGTCCGTTCGGACGTCGAGCCGTTCCTGCGCGAGGCCGCCCGCCGCGGCGTGCGGTGGGACCTCGTCCACGCGGGGCCACCCGCCTATAGCGACGCGTCGCGCGACGGCGGCGAGGACTTCGACCTGCGGCGCGATCTACGCCGGCTGCTCGAGGCGATCGGTCCGTGCGTCGCACCATCGGGACGGCTCGTGTTGTCCATCGTCGCCCGGGGTGTCGCGCCGTTCGACGCGCCCGGGTGGAATGTAAGCGAGATTACATCCCAGACCCGGAGTCGGGACTTCGAGCGCGCTAGAAGCGCTCACCGTGCGTTTCTTCTGCTGCCCGCCGCCGCCGGCACGACGCGGGGTGTCGATGCCCATCGGCGCTCCACGTCATGAGAGGGGATGCCCGTCAGGCTGGGAAGCGAGCCCGAGTCCGAGTCCAAGTCCGAGTCCGAGTCGGAGTCGGAGCCCGAGCCCGAGTCCGAGTCCGAGCCCGGATCCAAGACCGAGTCCGAGACCGAGACCGAGTCCGGAGACCGAGTCCGAGCCCGAGACTGAGCCGGAGCCCGAAACTGCTCGCGGGGTGGATCCTCGCTCAGGCCTCGAGCCGTGGGTGGCCGGGCGGATAGACCGCGACGCGCTGCCGGTCGCTGCCGGAGCGCTCGAACTTGACGATGCCGTCGATGCGCGACCAGAGCGTGAAGTCGCGGCCCAGCCCCACGTTGGCTCCGGGATGGAATCGCGTGCCGACCTGCCGGACGAGGATGGAGCCCGCCTTCACGGATTGACCACCGAAGACCTTGACGCCGCGGTACTTGGGCTGGCTGTCGCGGCCGTTGCGGGTTGCGCCCTGCCCTTTCTTGTGCGCCATGGCTCAGGCCTCGATAGAGGTGACCAGCAACTCGGTGTACGGCTGCCGGTGCCCCTTCTTGCGCCGGTAGTTCTTGCGGCGCTTCATCTTGAAGACGATGATCTTGCGAGCTCGCCCCTGGCCGACGACCCGAGCGGTGACGCGCGCCCCTTCGACGAGCGGCCGTCCGATGCGGACGGACTCGCCGCCGATCATCAACACCTCCGTCAGCTCCAGGCTGGAGCCGACCTCGGCCGGCAGTTTCTCGACGCGGAGCCGGTCTCCCGGCGCCACGCGATATTGCTTCCCTCCCGTTCGGATGACCGCGTACATGAACGACGTCTCCGGCCAGCCCCCTGCGCGAGGGGGAGCGGCATTGTACGGAGCGTCTCGAGGCGTGCAACCCGCAGCGGACCACGGCCGCCGAGGGGCGGTGCTGGGGCTCGCGCTCGCAGCGCCGGTCGTGATTGCGAGTGGTTCCATCCGGTCCGAGCCCGCGCACGCCCAGGTTCCCCTCCCGACCTGGGTGCGCAGCGTCGAGGTCGTCGACGACGGCACGCCGCTGCACCGCGCTCCGGACACCGGCTCGCCGCGGGCCGGCGTCGTCGCCCGGGGCACGCGGCTCGGTTTCGGCCGGCGGCTCTTCGGTCCCGGCTGCGCGACGGGCGCCTGGATCGAAGTGGGCCGCGACGGCCCGTTCGCGTGCGAGCGCCATCTGCGCTTCTCGCCCGAGCCTCCGCTCGCCGTCGTGCAGCCGGTGGTGCCGGAGGGGGCGACGTTGCCCTTTCAATACGTGTTCATCGCGGTCGATGCTGCGCCCGTCTTTGCGCACCCGACGGACGTGTACGACGGCGATTGGATCGCGTCGCTGGGCCGCGGTTGGGGGCTCGTCGAGCGTGAGCGCCGCATCTTCGGCGACGTGGAGGTCGTCCGCACACGCCGGGGCTGGATCGAGGCGGGGCTGCTGCGCCGCGCGGTCGCGAGCGACTTCGAGGGCGTCGCGGTCGGCGAGGTCCGGGATCTCGACTTCGGATGGGTGCTCCGCGACCGCGCGCCGCTGTGGACCGCGGCGCGCGGCGGACGCATTGCGGCGCGGGCGTCGTGGCGACAGCGGCTCGGGGTGCGCGGGCCGGTCGGCGGACGGCGCGTACCGGTCGAAGGCGGGCTCTGGATCGACGACGCCGATCTGGCCCGTCCGACGGTCGAGGCCGTGCCCGAGGCGATCGGGTCGGACGAGGTGTGGATCGACGTCGACGTCGCCGAGCAGGTGCTCGTCGTGTGGCGAGGTGCGCGACCGATTTGGGCCACCCTCGTCTCGACCGGCCGACCCGGTCCCGAGACGCAGACGCCGACGGGACTTCACCGCGTGTGGGTCAAGCTCGCCACGAGCGACATGGACGACGTCGAACGACAGGACGTCGAGCACAACTACGCGATCGAGCAGGTTCCCTGGGTCCAGTACTTCGCCGGGGACGCGGGGCTGCACGCAGCGTTCTGGCACGACGATTTCGGCCGGCCGCGCAGTCGGGGTTGCGTGAATCTCTCGCCGCGCGACGCCCGTCGACTCTTCGAGCTCACTTCGCCCGCGCTGCCCGCCGGATGGCAGGCCGTCTTCCCCTCCGACGCTGCGCCCGGCACGTGGGTGCGCGTGCGCGGAGACGTTCGACGCGCGCCGCGCGCGGCCGCGCGCTAACGGTTGCAGACCAGCGGCCAGAGCCGCAATTCGTGACCCGCGCGGTCGTCGACGAGCACGCAGACCATCGCACCCGCGACGCTGCCCGCGCGCAGGGCGAGGCGACAGCTGCCCGCGAGCGCGCGTTCGTCGGGTGGCGGATGGATGCGGGGGGAGCCCGGGCCGATGGCGCCGAGCGGGTGCGTGTAGAGCTCTCCCCGGGGGCCCGCGGCGAGCACTTCGGTGTCGGAGAGCACGAGCGCGTCGAGGTCGTCGAGGGACGGCATCGCACCGAGTGCGAGGGGTGCCGGTGCGTCACGGACCCAGTAGTGCAGGTGGGTTGCGTCGGCCGTGGCCGTGGCGAGCAGCACGCCGGATCCTTCGCCGTCGAGACGCACCGCGACGTCGCGCACGGCTTCGCCGACGCTTACCATGATCGGCCCCTCCGGCCTTTCGTCGCGAGCAAACGCCCTTCCGTCGGCGTCGACCCACACGACGACCACCCGACCCGCGCGGCTCGCGACCGCGGCGGTCCGGACGGCGAGCGGTGCCGCGACCGACGCCGCCTCGACGGGGCCCTCCGCAGCGGTCCACCGCACGATCCGGATGCGACCGTCGGCACCATGAACCGTCGCCTCGACCGCGCTTGCGGCCGATCGCGTCGGCCGACACGCGGCGTGCTCGGCGAGTCTGTGCTCCCGCTCGCGTCCGGACGCGTCCGCCTCACCGTGGTCGACGAGGCGGCAGTCGGCCGTGAGGGTGGCCCAGCCCTCGCGGTGGCCATGCAGCCAGGCTCGTGCGTGGACCGGGCCCGTGGGGGCGGGGCGCAACCAGCGCGGTGTGATCTCCAAGTTGACCACGGCTCCGACGCGACGTCCCGAGGCGGCTTCGACGCCATGAACGAGCGCCTCGTCGCGCACGCCGTGGATCGCCGCGAGCGGTGCGTCGGGCGAGACGATGGCGGCGATGGGAATGCCGGCGCCGAAGGTCCAGATGCAATCGAAGACGGGGGGTAGCGGCGTTTCCCGTGTCGTGGCGTCGGGCCCGTCGAGCCACGGCGCGGTCCGAGCGCCGCACGCGGTGGCCCATGCGAGCAGCAGGGCACAACTCGCCATTCGATGGAGTTCGCGACGGCACGGCGCGGCGCCCGCAGCGTGGACGCGGGCGGCATGCAGACGCGCAGACGCGTCGCGCATCGCGCGCGGGGTGATGGGCCGGCGGTACCGCATGACGTCGCTCGCGCTCGGATCGGGAACGTGGGGCGCCTCGGGCGCGTGCGCGAGGGGGCACGACGGCGTGGGCGGCGCGTCGTGGTTGAACCAGCGCATCCCGCTCGCCTATGATGCGCGCCCCGACGGTGGCGAGCAGCCGTCGACGGAGGATGCGATGAGCGAGGCGAACGCGAAGTTTCTGGATACCTTTTCGGCGTGGCTGCGCAGCCTAGGCGAGGATTCCGCAGCGCTGGGCGCCGTGCTCGAGGTCGAGGATTGCCCCCAGGTGGCGCGCGAAGCCGTCGCCGGGGGGCTCAACTACCTGTTCAAGTCGCTCGATCTCATCCCCGATGGCATCGACGACATCGGGTATCTGGACGACGCCTTCGTGCTGCGCGTCGCCTGCGAGCTCGCCGCGCGCGAGGACCTGAGTCGCACGCCGCCGGCCGCCGTCCAGACCGTCGAGCGACTCGCCGCCGACGCCGCGATCGTGCGGGAGTTTCTCGAGAAGGACTACGAGCGGCTCGAAGCATACGTGCGAGGGCTGCGTCGCGGCGCGGCGCGCGGGCGGACGGTCACCGACATCGTCGGCGACGCGCAGGTTCGCTCCGAGTTTCTCGCGGATCTGAACGGGTTCGCTCGCGGCTACGAGCCGCCTACGTTCACGCGCGAGGAAAAGAACCTCGTCAAGCTGCGCGCGTTCTTCGACGCGAAGCTCCCGCGCTGATCGGAGCCATTCGGTCGGTCGGAGCGGCGCGTGCGCGGCGCGGGGGCCGGGCAGGGCGGCACGCGAGCGGGCGGCAATGCGAAAACGAGTGCCGCCGGGGCCCGAGTCCGAGCTCGAGCCCGAGTCCGAGTCCGAGTCGGAGACCGAGACCGAGTCCGAGTCCGAGTCGGAGACCGAGACCGAGCCCGAGACCGACTCCGAAGCGTAGCGCGACGCGGCCGCGCGGGCGTGTCGAGCGTTGACGCTATAGGCGCGCCACGGTAGCCCTCGAGCGGCTGAATCGCGATTCAGTCGGAGAGCGAGGTCGCCGACGTGGGCCCCACCGCCATGACGCTCATCTTCGCCGTCACGCTCGGTGCGTTCGCATGGAGCGCGCACCGTCGCTGGCGGCAGCTCGTCGCGGCGCGGCCCGTCGAGGGCTGGTCGCTCGACGTCCCCACCGTGCTCGCGCGGCTACGCGACGTCGCCGTCTACGCGCTCGGTCAGCGGCGGATGCCGAACTACCCCGTCGCCGGGATCGCCCACGTGCTCATCTTCGCCGGCTTTTGCGTGCTGCTGCTGCGCACGATCGTGCTGTGGGGTCGGGCCTACGATCCGTCGTTCGACCTATTCGGAGTGCTCGCGCACGGCACACTGCTCGGCGACGGCTACGCGTGGCTCAAGGACACGTTCGCGGTGCTGGTGCTCGTCGGAGTCGGCGTTTTCCTGTGGCTGCGCCTGGTGCGCCGGGAGCGCCGCATGACGCTCTCGGGCGAGGGGCTGCTCATCCTCGGGATCATCGCCACCATGATGGTCGCCGATTTGATCTACGACGGCGCCGCCCGACTGCGCGAGGCACGTCTGGCCGGCGAGCCCGTCGCGATGCATCCCTGGGAGTGGGCGGGGTCGCTGACCGCGATGTTGCTCTCGGGCATCGAGAGCGACGCGACGCTGCGCGCGCTGTGGGCGAGCGGATACTGGACCCACGCGACCCTGGTTCTCGTGTTCCTCAACATCCTGCCGTATTCGAAGCACTTCCACATCCTCACGTCGCTTCCGAACGTCTTCACGCGCGACCGCGAGCCGACGCGCCTGGCGCCGATTGCGGACCTCGAGGGCAAGGTCGAGCGCGAAGAGCCCGTCGGTCTGCGGAGAGTCAGCGACCTGACGTGGAAACACGTGCTCGACCTGTACACGTGCACCGAGTGCGGACGGTGCAGCGACAACTGTCCGGCCTACACGACGGGCAAGAAGCTTTCGCCGAAGCACCTGACGCTCGCGTTACGGGACCATTTGTACGAGACCGAGCGCGCGACGTTCGGTGAAGGCCGTTCGGGCCCACCGGCCGCGGCGCGCGAGCCGCTCGCGACGCACCCGCCGGCTCCGGCGGGCGGTTATTTCCGTTCGGGCGAGCCGGTCGATCTGGTTCCCGGCATCCTGTCGCCGGAGGTCGTCTGGGCCTGCACGACGTGCCGCGCGTGCGAGGAGCAATGCCCGGTGATGATCTCGTACGTCGACAAGATCGTCGGACTGCGGCGCGATCTGGTGATGATGCGCAGCGAGTTTCCGGGGGATCTGGCGCGCGCCTTCAAGGGGATGGAGACCAACGGCAATCCGTGGAACCAGAGCGCCATGGATCGCGCCGACTGGACTGAGGGGCTCGACGTGCCGCTGCTGTCGGATCGGCCCGAGGCGCCCGTGCTGTACTGGGTCGGTTGCGCCGCGAGCTACGACGACCGCGCGCGCCGCGTCGCGCGGGCCACCGTGCGCCTGCTTCGCAAAGCGGGCGTCGACTTCGCCATCCTCGGCCCCGAGGAGTGCTGCACGGGCGATCCGGCTCGTCGCGCCGGCAACGAGTATCTTTTCGAGATGCTCGCGCGCCAGAACGTCGAGACGCTCGAAGGGTACCGCGTCGCCGACAAGACGGTTCTGACGACCTGTCCGCACTGCTTCCACACGCTGCGCAACGAGTACCCGGACTTCGGCGGCCGCTACCGCGTGGTGCATCACACGGCGTTCCTGGCGGATCTGGTGGAGAGCGGCCGACTGCGGCCGGAGCGCGAGCTGCGCGAGCGCATCGCGTACCACGACAGTTGCTATCTGGGTCGGTACAATGGCGTCTACGATCCGCCGCGCGCCGTCCTCCAGGCCATTGCGGGGGTCGAGCTCGTCGAAGTTCCCGGCGCGTCGCGCGCGCGCGGACTGTGCTGCGGAGCCGGCGGCGCGCAGTATTTCATGGAGGAGCAACCGGGCGAGCAGCGCGTGAGCGTACGCCGCACGACGCAGCTCATCGGCACCGGGGCGCGCACGCTCGCCTCGGCGTGCCCCTTCTGCGCGACCATGATCGGCGATGGCCTCAAGCGCCTCGACGAGCCCGAAGGGGTCCGCCAGCTCGACGTCGCCGAGATCCTGCTCGAGGCCTGTGAACCGAGAGCGGACGACTCGGCCTCCGCGAGCTGAACGCGGCGCGGGGGGCGCCGACTCGGACGCGGGCTCGGGCTC
>JANWZI010000131.1 GCA_025054695.1 Myxococcota bacterium
GTGCAAGGCCGCGGCCTGCGCGTCGAGCTGAACTGGGACACGATGCTCGACAGCCGAGGCGGCACGGACGTCGACCTGCACCTGCACCGCTGGACCCGCAACGGCATCGATACGGACTGGTTCACCGACGACGACTGCTACTACGCAAACTGTCAGCCGGAGAACCACTCGATTTCCTGGCCCGACCACCCGGACTCGGACCTGTCCAACTGCGCGGACGCGCCGCGCGGCGGCGGCGCCGACTGGCGCGCGCGGGGCGGGTGCGCCAATCCGCGTCTCGACGTCGACACCAACGGCACCGACGGTCCGTGCAATGGCGCCGTGACGGACCCGTCGCGCAACGACTTCTGCGCCCCGGAGAACATCAACGTCGACGAGCCGATTCCCGGTCGCCCGTACCGCATCCTCGTCAACTACTACAACGACCACGGTCATCCGGGGATGACCAACGTGAGCGTCAACGTGTACTGCGGCGGGGCGTTGCGCGCCTCGTTCGGGCTTGATCCGCTCGTGTATCTGCGCAACGGCACGCGATTCGGCGCGGCCAACGACAACTGGCACGTCGCCGACGTCGTCTTCGTTCCGGGGGTCTGCGGCCTGGACTGCGTCGTCTATCCGCTCGGCATGATCACACGCGGCACCCCCGATCCAGCCGACCCGTTCGGATTGACCGCGCGCCAGGAGTTCCTCGAACCGTGGTCGTGCGATCACGACCCGGTTGCCGGAACCTGCACGCCACGCTGAGCGCGCACATCGCCGCTCCGCGGACCCCGCGGAGCGCAACGGAGCGTCGAAGGCGCGCCGAGCCGACCTCAGCGAAGCACGAGCTCTGCAAGGCGCCGCGCAGCGGCTTCGGGCACAGCACCGAGCTCCTCGAGCAGCGCCTCGGCCGACAGTCCATCACCTCGTTCGCCGGCGCGCGCGACCAGTTCCGCCGCGCGCGGATTGCGGAACCAGTCCTCGTCGAACAGATCCCGGGCGCGATGGGCCAGCGCCAGCCCCGCAATCAGCCCTCGCAGTTCCGTGCGCGCCGCCTCGACGTCGGCGCCGAGCACGGCCACGAGCGCCGGCGGTAGCTCGTCGCCGACGGCACGCCGCACTCCTTCGTACAGCTCGTCGAAGGCCGCGCCACGCCTCGTTCCCGGCGGAAGCGGCCATGCGACCCGTGCGGCGGTCATGCGGGCCCATTGGGCGAGCACGGCGGCGGCGGTGCGCGTGATGCGGTCGCCAGCCTCGATGCGCATGCGGGCGGCATAGACGGGATCGGCCGCGAGCTGCGCGAACGCCACCCCCAGGGCACGGGCGGAGGTCGCCGTGCGTGGCCAGCGACGCTCCGGCGGCAGGGCGACCGAGCGAACCGCGAAGGCGGCCGCGCGGCCCACGGCTTCGAGCGCCGCCAGCTCCGCAGGCGCGCCCTCCGCGTCAGGGCGGACGACGATCGACAAGCGTCGCGGCGGGTCGAGCGCGACGACGCGGGGTCGGGGGTCGCCATCGGCGATGCCCACCTCGGCGGTGGCCGATCGCTCGAGGTGACGCTCGACGCCGAGAACCGAGAGCCGCAGCGCCGAACGACGCAGACGCTCGCGCGGGTCGCGCGCGGGCTCGGCTCCCACCGAAGCGCACAGGCGCGCCGCCCAGCGGGAGGCCGCGGACGCGGCCTCGAGCCCCTCGGGCCACGGAATGCGCCGGATCCACTCCGCGGCGGCCGCACCCGCTTCGTCGGTCGCGTCGAGGAAGCCGCGGGCGAGCTTCGCGAGATCCGCATCCGGTGGCCCGGCATCCGGGCCGCGCGGGCGGCCGCGCATCCGCGCTTCGGTCCGTAGGCGCGCCTCGCCGATTGCATCGACCAGGCGCGAGGCGTCGCGGTCGATGGCGTCGAGATCCATGGCGCCGGCACGCGCATCGCGCCGCGCGCAGTACGCCGCGGCGAAGGCGAGCCAGGCCGCGATGGCTCCGTGCTCCGACTCGTCGACGAGACGCAGCCCCACGGCCTCGTCGAGGGTCGCGACGGCCTGCTCGCCGGCGAGCCACGTCACGGCCGGGTCGAGCGAACCGGGGAGGCCCCGCGCGCGCTCGCGGCGATCGGCGGCGAGCGCCGCCGCGCCACGGTCGATGGCCTCGCGGATCCGGGCGAGCGGGTCGAGCGTCCGTGGCCTCGTGGCCGAGAACACGCGGCTCGTCGCGTAGCCGCGCGGCGCCTCGCGCGCAACGTCCTGCGTCGAGCGAGCAGGCGGTCGTGGCGCGCTGCGCCGGGCTGGCTCGAAATGCCCGTTCCGCCTACCGTCGCACACGCGAACCGCCCGCACCAAGGGGACGGCCCAGCGTGAGCCACGTGTCGAGAGAAGCCTTACCCGCCGAGACGATCGCATTTCTGGGCGCCGGCAACATGGCCGGCGCGCTCATTGGGGGACTGCTGCACGCCGGGGCATGTGCGCCGGAGCGCATCATCGCGACCGACGTGCGCCGCGAACGGCTCCAAGAGCTCGAGCGGCTCCACGGCATCCGCACGAGCACCGACAACGCCGGCGCCGCACGTGCCGCCGACCTCGTCGTGCTGGCCACCAAGCCGCAGGCCTTCGATCGACTGCTCGCCCAGCTCGAGGGCATCGGCGATCGGCTCGTCGTTTCCATCGCGGCGGGCGTCCCCTCGTCGATCGTCGAGAACCGCACGGGCGCGCGCGTCGTGCGTGCCATGCCGAACACGCCCGCCCTCGTTCGGGCCGGCGCCACGGCCATCGCCGCCGGCGCCCGCGCCACCGACGAGGACGTGCGCCGCGCACGAGCGCTCTTCGACGCCGTCGGCACCACCGTGGTCGTCGAGGAAACGCTCCTCGACGCCGTCACGGGGCTGTCTGGCTCCGGCCCCGCGTACGTCTTTCTCATCATCGAGGCCCTCGCCGACGCCGGCGTCAAGGTGGGCCTTCACCGCGCCGACGCGCAGGCGCTGGCGGCGCAGACGGTGCTCGGAGCCGCGCGATTGCTCCTCGAAACGGGCGAGCACCCGGGGCGCCTGAAGGACATGGTCACCAGTCCCGGTGGAACGGCGATCGCGGGGCTGCACACGCTCGAAAGCGGCGGCCTGCGGCGTACGCTCATCGATGCGGTCGAAGCCGCCACGCGCCGCGCCATCGAGTTGGGAGGCGAGATCACGCGCAAGCTCGAGAACGGCTGAAGCGCCTCGCCGCCCGCTGGCTCGCCGCGCGTCGACCCCGCGCCACAGTGCGACGCGGAGTCCGAGGCCGAGACAGAGTCCGAGGCCGAGGCCGAGTCGGAGCCAACGTCCGAGGCCGTGACCGAGGCCGTGACCGAGTCCGAGTTTGAACCGCCATCGACCAACGTGACGTCCGCTGTGACAACGGCGGTCACATGGGTTGAGGTCACCGAAAGGTGTTGCGAGTCCGAATCCGAGACCGAGACAGAGCCTGAGTCCGAGACCGAACCCGAGGCCGAACCCGAAACCGAGACCGAGTCCGAATCGCGATCGAACGACGCAACCGCGGCGGTCAGCCCATGTCCTTCGGTCGTGGGCCAAAAAGGGCCGTGCCGACGCGCACCATGGTCGCACCCTCTTCGACGGCGACCTCGAGATCGTCGCTCATCCCCATGCTGAGCTCGCCAAGCCCATGCGTTCGTGCGAGCTGCGTCAGCGCCCGAAACCACGGGCGCGATTGCTCGGGATCCGGCGTCGGAGGAGGGAGCGTCATCAGCCCCACGACCCGCAGACCCGGGATGGCACGCACGCGGTCCACGAGAGCCTGCACATGCTCCGGCCGGCAGCCCGCCTTGGTCGCCTCGCCCGAAAGATTGACCTGCACGAGCACGTCGACGAGCCGTCCCAGCCCGACGACGCGGCGACCGAGCTCCTCCGCCGTCGACGCGTCGTCGATGGAATGCACGACGTCGACGATGGGCGCGAGGATCCGGCACTTGTTGCGCTGCAGCCGCCCGACGAAGTGCCAGCGGATCGGCAGCGCCCCGAGTGCCTCGGCCTTCCGCGCGAGCTCTTGCGCGTAATTCTCCGCGAGATCGGGCTGCCCAACCTCGACGGCCGCGCGCAGCCGCCCGACGTCGTGACCCTTGCCGACCGCGACCAGCCGCACCGTGTCGGGCGGCCGGCCGGCCCGCGCGCACGCCACGGCGATGCGTGCACGCACACGGGCGAGGGCCTCGGCGACGTCCGTCACGGCCAGCGCAGCAGCACGTTCATCTCGCGCAGCAGCGACAGCGTCTGCGTCGCCGGTAGCCCGACGACGTTCGTCCAGCACCCGTCGATCGACTCGACGAGCCCCATCCCCAATCCCTGCAACGCATACGCGCCGGCCTTGTCGCGCCCCTCTCCGGTAGCCACGTACCCGTCGATTTCTTCGGGCATGGCGGGCCGGAACCGTACGCGCGTACGGACGATCCGCTGCCCGATTCGCGCATCGTCACGTCGAGCGGCGACCACCGCCGTCCACACCTCGTGATCCCGACCCACCAGGCACGCCAGCATCCGCCGCGCCTCGTCATCGTCAACGGGCTTGCCGAGCACGTCCCCGTCGACCGCCACGACCGTGTCGGCCGCGAGGACGACCTCGTGCGGATCGACCCGCCGCCGGACGTCGTCGAGCTTTGCGCACGCCATCTCGATCGCGTGTGCTGGAGCCGATCGCCTCGCCGCGCGCGGCTCCTCGATCCGCGGCGACTCGAGCCGGAACGGAACGCCCAGCGTCCGCAGGATCTCGGCGCGGCGAGGCGAGCTCGAGCCCAGGACGAGCGAGTGGGCCAGCACGGTCACCGGCGTTGCTCCCGCGTGCCCGCCTCGACCATGCGCCGGAACCGGCGCATGTAGGTCCGCGCCGCCTGCACCGGATCGATGCGCAGCACCTTGGCGATCTCGGTCACGAACCCACGTACGTACACGGGCGCGGGAAGCGCCGCGAAATCCTCGCGCTCGATCGATTCGAGATGGGCAATGCCGATCTTCGTGCGCCGCGCCACCTCGGACAGCTCGACGCCCTGGGACTCGCGCAGCGCGCGTAGCAACGCGCCGGTGATTTCGGTATCCGGCGTGAGCACGGGAGGCGGCGGCCGCGGCGTCTCGTCGAAGCTCGACGTCGAGGGGCCCCGTGCGGGCGTGGCCTCCGGAAACACCGAGCGTTCGTAGACCTCGCGACGCGCCGGATCGAGCAGCACGTCGTGCGCTTCCTCAAGGCGCGCGCGCAGCACCTCGAGCGCAGGGCCGTCGAACAGTCCGTGGCAGGCGAGCGCGTCGCTCGAAAACATCTCCCGCGCGCGCTTGTACGCGCGACGGATCTCCTCGTCGCTCGCGCCACGGTCGACCTCGAGCAGATCGTGGTGGCTTTCGGGCGGCACCTGCGGACGCCGCGGCAACCCGAGATCGGACGCGAGGAGCCGACGCGCGAGTTTTTCGATGGACTTGCTCGACTTGGTCCCGGGGCTCTCCACGAGCAGCGGCCGGCGCAGCCGCACGGACGTCCAGGCCACGTCGTCATGCTCCACGTAACCCAGGTACGACGACTCCAAGCCCAAGCGCCGCCGCGCCGCGCGGCGCATGGCATCACCGAGCTCGAGGTCGGTCCGCGTGCGCACGTGATTGACCGCGAACCGGAAACGGAACGTTTGCATCGCCTCCCGCACGACGTCGGCCAGGGGGTCGCCCGCGGCCTCGAGCCGACGCGCCAGATCGAGCGGAGGCGGCACGTGTCCCGCCGATCGAAGCCGTTCGGCCATCCGCACGCGCGCGGCGCGCTCGGGAATCGTCGCGAGCAGGTGGCGCGCGAACGCCCGACGCATGGTGCGGTAGGTCGCTTCGACCGACGGCGGTTCCGGCGCGGTCAGATGCAACGCGACGTCCGCCGCGCGGACCACGTCGAGCACCGGACCCGAGCCGTCCACGCCGACGTCGAGCACGACGACGTCCGCATCGAGCTCGCGAGCCGCCTCGAAGGCCCCGCGTAACGTGCGTCGGCGAACGAGTTGGGGAGCTTGCTCCCCGAGCCCTGCATAGGCGAGGCGTAGCCCCGTCACGCTCGTCTCGGACACCTGGAGGCGATCGCGTGCGTCGACAGACCCCGAACCGACCGTCGTCGACCAGGCGCGCAGCGGACAGGGCGACGGCGCGCCGAGGAGCGTGTGAAGCTGCGGCCCGTTCGGGGCGGCATCCACCACGACGACGCGTCGACCGAGCGTCGCGAGGTACACCCCGATGTTCGCCGCGATCAGGGTCGTACCGACACCGCCGCGCGCACCGACGAGCACCGCGAGCCGCGGCCGCCTGCCGCTGCGGGACCCGCGCTCCTCGGTCTCCCCACCCGGCTCCCGATACGTCTCGGGCGCGCTGTGGCCGGAGCCCGTCATGCTCGGAACGCCACCGTCTAGCGCCGCCGGCTGCGGAGCGCAATGCTCGCGAGGCGCCCGTTCAGCTCTCGCCCAGATCGCGCAAGAACTCGGCCGCCTCTTGCAGAGTTGGATCCTCGCTTCGCGCCTTGCGAGCCCACAACACGGCACGGCGCTCCTCGCCGCGCATCAGCGCGATGCGCGCCTGGTGCAGGAACGCCATCGCACGGCTCATGCGGGGCGACTCCGTGCGCGCGAGCGTGACGATCCGCAGCGCGTTGAGGGCCGTGTCGAGCTGGCCGAGCTGCATCGCGAGCATGGCCAGCTCGGCGGCGACGTCCGCGTTGTTCTTGTCGCTCTCCAGAGCCGCCTCGAGCCACTGCATCTGCACGGTGCGGTCGCCGGCCAGGCCTGCCAGCCGGGCCATGCGCTGCTGCAGCACCGCGAGCTCCGGTGAGCGGCGCCGCGTGTGCGTCGCGATGGCTTGCTCGAGCAAGTGACCGGCATCGGCCGGGCGGCCCGCTTCGATGTACGCGTCGACGAGCAGGACGAACCCCTCGTGATCGTCGGGGCGGACGCGTATCGCTTCTTCCAGCGCCGGGACCGCGGAGCCGGCCGCACCCGCTCGAAGATACAGAGCGCCCGCGCGTCGAAGCAGCGCGTGCCGCGTGGCCGAGTCCTCGGACGCAGCCGCGTCCTGCATCAGCAACGTCGCCAGCTCGACGTCCGCCCCGACTTGCTCGTACAGCGCGGCCAGTCGCTCGCGCAGGGCGCGGTTGGCCGGCTGTGCCGCCACCGCGCGCTCCAGGCCCGCGCGCGCGTCGAGCGGACGTCCCGCTCGCGCCCACGCCTCGCACAGACGCAGTGCGGCCTGGGCCTGCGCCTCGCCGCGCTCGACGTCCACGAGGCGTTCGCAGACCGCCGCGACTCCCTCCCAGCGACCGGTCCGCTCCTCGAGCTCGCCGAGCGCGACCAGCGCGTCCCGATCGTACGGAACCTGCTCGAGCCACCCCTGGAGCACCGCGCGCGCCTGCTCCTGGCGTCCCAGCGCCCCGAGCACCGCACCCATCCGCAGCGTCGCCGCTCGTCGGATCGCGTCGTCGGCCCCCTCTCGCTGACGCCGTCGCAGCGCGAGCATCAGGTCGTCCACCGCCTCGCGCGGAACGACCTCGAAGGCCGCCTCGAGGTCGTCGAGCGCGCCGTCGAGGTCGCCGGCCTCGAGCCGCATGCGCCCGCGCAACCGTCGCAGCGAGGCCCGTGCCTCGCCCCGCTCGCAGCGCTCGAGCGCCGCCGTCAGCTCGCCGATCGCCGCCCCCGGATCGCCCGACGCGGCCCGCGCGTCGCACAATCGCGTCGCGATCTCGACGTCGTGGGGCCCGAGCGCGAGCGCCCGCGCGAGCGCATCGGCCGCTCCCGCCGGATCGTCGAGGCGCACCGCGCGCAGCTCCGCCGCCTCGCGCAGCAGGGCGATGGCCCGTCCCGCGTCCGGTTCCCGCTCGGCCTCCGACACGTACAACCGCGCGAGCCCCGCTGCATCGTCACGCTCTTGCAAGTGGGCCCGCAACCGCTCTCGTACCACGTCCAGATCCGGAGCCGCGCGGTAGCCCATCTCGAGCGCGCGCGTCACGCCGTCCGGCTCCTCGAGCGCGGCCCACGCATCCGCCAGCTCGAGCGCGCGTCGCGCCGCCGCTTCGCCACGCTCGGTCGTGAGCAGCCGCTCGAGCAAACCGACGCGTTCGCGCGGATCGTCGTCGGGTCCGAGCAACGCGAGCATCCGCTCGACGATCTCCCGATCGTCCGGACGCCAGTCGAGCGCGCGACGGTACACTTCGAGCGCATCGTCGCGCCGCACGCGGCAGAGCAGCTCGCCCAGACGCAGGCTCAACGCCCCGATCGCCTCCACGTCGCCGCGATCGCGCGCCGCATCCAGTTGCCGCTCGAGCAACCGCGCGAGCTCGTCGTCGTAGCCCGCGCGCTCGAACAGCGCGGCAAGCAGGCGCGCGGCCTCCTCGTGGTCCGGCTCTTCGTCGAGCACGGCCCGCAGCACGTCGGCCGCCTCCGACTCACGCCCCTCGCGATCGAGCAGGACGCGCGCCAGCACCATCCGGGCCGCGTTGCGTGCCGAAGCGTCGAGCAGCGCGTCGACGGTCGCCGCGACGGCCACACGCAATCGCTCGTCGTCGCCCGAGCGCGCGAGCAACGCCAACCACGGCTCCCAGGCCGCGCGATCGGTCGGATCGCGTGCGACCAGGCGCTCGTAGAGCCCGACGGCCGTCTCGGGCTCCCCTGCCGCCTCCGAAAGACGAGCCGCCCGTCGCCACAGCGTGCCGTCGTCCTCGTCGCCCACCTCCTCGGCGAGCTCGCGCAGCAGCGCGGCGGCCGCG
>JANWZI010000132.1 GCA_025054695.1 Myxococcota bacterium
CTGTGCGGGCCGTCGGATTCCGTACGCGCGCATTTTCTTGTGCAGGTGCGTGCGCTCGAGGCCCAGCAGCCCGGCGGCGCGCGAGATGTTCCAGCCGCATGCGTCGAGGGTGGCGAGGATGTGCTCGCGCTCGGCGCGCTCGCGCACCTGGCGCAGGGTGGGACGCACGGGGTCGTCGGCGCGCCCAGCAGGTGCCGGGGTCGCGGCGCCGGGAGGGGCGTCGGCGAGCACGTCGTCGAGCGTGATTCGGTCGTCGCTCAAGATCGCGAGTCGTTCGACCACGTTGCGCAGCTGGCGAACGTTGCCGGGCCACGGGTGCTGTCGCAGCGCCTCCAAGGCGTCGTCGTCGATCGGCTTGGGGGGCATGCCGTTGTCGCGACAGAACGCATCGAGAAAATGGTGGACGAGAAGGGGAATGTCCTCCGGTCGTTCTCGTAGCGGCGGACAGCGCAGTGGCACCACGGCGAGGCGGAAGTAGAGGTCCTCGCGGAATCGGCCGGCCGCGACCTCCGCCTCGAGATCTTTGTTGGTCGCTGCAAGCACCCGCACGTCGACCGAGATGGGGCGCTCGGAACCCACCCGGGTGATCTCGCCGCTCTGCAACGCGCGCAGAACCTTGGCCTGCGCGGACGGATGCATGTCGCCGATCTCGTCCAGCAGCAGCGTGCCGCCGTGCGCGAGCTCGAACACCCCGCGCTTGCGCTGGCTGGCGCCGGTGAACGCGCCGCGCTCGTGACCGAACAGCTCGCTCTCGATGAGCTCCGAAGGAATCGCGGCGCAGTTGACCTTGACGAACGGTCCGCTGGCGCGCGGCGAGAGCCGGTGGATGGCCTTGGCGACGAGCTCTTTGCCCGTCCCGCTCTCGCCCACGATTAGGACGCGGCCGCGGGTCGGGGCCACCTTCTCGATGTCGGAGAACAGCCGTCGCATCACGGCCGAGTCGCCGAGCAGCTCCTCGCCGCCGAACGCGGCTTCCCGCAGGCGTCTGACCTCGCGCTCGAGCTCCGCTGCCCGCACCGCGTTGCGCACGGACACAAGAACCCGGTCGCGGTCGAGCGGCTTCTCGAAGAAGTCCGTCGCTCCCTGCTGCACCGCGTGGACCGCCTCGGCGAGCGTCGCGTGACCCGAGATGACGAGCACGGGAAGGCGGGCGGTGGCCGGCTGGCTGCGGATCTCGGCGAGCGCCTCGATGCCGCTCTTGCCCGGAAGACGCACGTCGAGGATGACGACGTCGACGTCGTGCTGGCCCAGCAGCTCGAGCGCCGCCTCGGCGCTCTCGGCCTCGAGGACCTCGAACCCCGCGCCTTCAAGCACGAGCCGCAACGTTCGGCGGATGTTGCGCTCGTCGTCGACGACGAGGATCGTTCCGGTCATCCCGCGCTCTCGTAGCACGTCCCGCGCGGCGTGCGCCGCCGACGGCGGCGGTCGGGTTGCTTGTACGGCGGTTCAGACTCGGACTCGGACTCGGCCTTGGCCTCGGACTCGGTTTCGATCCCGGGCTCCGCCTCGGACTCGGACTCCGTCTCGGCCTCGCTCTCGGTCTCGGCATCTGCCTCTGCGTCGGCCTCGGGCGCGCAACACCCTCCGGTAACGTCATCCCGTATGATCGCCGCCGTCACATCGCGTCGGGTGGCGCTTGGCGCGGGTCCGGCGCGTCCGCGACGAACGCCTCGTGCAGGGCTCGGACCGTCGCGTCGACTTCTTCGTCGCGCAACAGGACCGCGAGCCGCAGGGCCGAGCTCGAGACGCGCAGGGGTCGCGCGCCAGCGCGCTCGACCGCTGCCAGGGCACGCTCGATGCGTTCGGGGCCCGACGCATCGCCGACCACCGACGCGGTGCCGAGCCCTTCTTCGATGCGGACTGCGTCACCGAGCGCACGGACGAGGCGCGCGCGGGCGGCGTTCCAATCCGGGGTCTGGGCGAGCACGACGTGGAAGGCGCCCTGGCGCCCGTCGTGCTCGACGTCGCGCGCGACGAGCTGGCAGTCCTCGGCTTCCGCCAGCGCGCGTCGAAGCGCCGTGGGATCTCCGGCGACCTCGACGCGCGCGAGGTTGCGCTGACCGACGGCGCACACCGGTGCGCGTCCGTCCCGTCCGAGATCGTGGACGATCGTTTCGCGACCGGGGCGGAAGGTCGCCCGCGCGTGGATCGCGATGCGGGCGCGGCGCGCGAATTCGACGGCTGCCGCGTGCAGCACCTTCGCACCCGCCTCGGCCATTTCCTGCATCGCCTCGTAGCCGATTTCCGGAATGTGGCGCGCGTCGGGGACGACGCGCGGATCAGCGGTGTAGACGCCGTCGACGTCGCTGTAGATTTCGGCGCGTTCCGCGCCGAGCGCCGCCGCGAGCGCCAGCGCCGTTGTGTCGCTTCCGCCGCGGCCCAGGGTCGTGATCTCGCGGCGGTAGCTCATGCCCTGATAGCCGGCGACGATGACGATCTTGCCGCGCGCGAGCTCGTCCTCCACGCGCACGGGCCGCACCTCGATGATGCGTGCGTCGAAGTGACGGTCGTTGGTGAGGATGCCGACCTGCGAGCCGGTGAAGGAGATCGCTTCGAGGCCACGCTTGTGGATCGCGATGGACATGAGCGCCATCGAGACGCGCTCGCCCGTGGTCAGCAGCATGTCGAGCTCGCGGCGCGGCGGGCTCTCGTCGATCTGGCGCGCGAGGCCGAGGAGCTGGTCGGTCGTCTTTCCCATCGCGGAGACGACGACGACGACGTCGTGGCCCGCGCGGCGCGTCGCGACGATCTTGTCGGCGACGAGCCCGATCTTCTCCACGTCGGCGAGGGAGCTGCCTCCGTACTTCTGAACGATGATGCCCACGAACCGGAGGCATAGCCCATCGGGCCCCGCGTCGGCCACTTTCCCGGCTACAGTCCAGGGTCGTGTCGGACCCGGCCGATTCGCTCGTCGCGGCCTTCGCGCGACGCGTGCGCGCTGTTGCGGACGCGGGGGCGGCGCCGGGATCGTTCGATCCGGTCGCCACGGCGGCCTCGGCGCTGCTGGCCCGACTCGAGGAGGAGGCGCGCTGCGGCCCGACGGGACGGCTCGATGGCCCCGAGCATGCGGAACTGCTTTCCATGGCGGCGGGGCTGGGTCGCCAGATCGCGCGGGAACGGGACGCGGTCGCAACCGCGCTCGTAGCGGCGCGCGCAATCGACGTGGGCGCACGCGAGCGGGGGGTGGCGCTCGAGTCCGGCGCGGTCGAAACGCTTCGGACTGCGATCGTCGAAGGGTATGCCGCGGCGCTCGAGGAAGGCGCGTCGCAGCTCGCGGCAGAGGCGGCGGCGCAGGCCGTTGCCATCGTGCGAACGGCGCCACGGGTCGTCTCGACGTTTCTGTGGGGCCCCCAGCGGGCGGAGCAAGTTGCGGGCATCGTGGACCGTCTGGGTCGTACGCTGCTGTCCGAACAGGCCGTCGCGCTCGTCGTCGACGTCCGGGGGCTCGTCGATCCCGACCCGCCGCTGGCCGCCGAGATCTTCTCGGCGGACTCGACGGCCCGGATGCTTGGCGCGCGCACCTGGTTCTCGGGCGTCGAGGAGCCGCTGCGTGCCGCGGCGCGCGCGGCGCGCGTGCCTCTCGAGGAGTTGGCGATCCGCTCGGCCTACGAGTCGGCGCTACGCGACGCGCTCGAGGCGGCGGGTTGGAGGCTCGTGCCCCGTCGCTGGCGATGGCTGCGTATGCGTTGAGGGCGACGCGCGACTTCGTCATTGCGCCGCGGGTCGGCGGGCTCCTCGGGGCGGCCATATTGCTCGACCGCAGCTCAGTCTCGGGCTCTGACTCGGGCTCGGGCACTGACTCGGTCTCGGACTCGGGCTCGGTCTCGGGCTCGGGCTCGGGCTCGGACTCGGACTCGGTCTCGGTCTCGGTCTCGGGCTCGGTCTCGGGCTCGGCCTCAGACTCCGACTCGGACTCGGGTTCGGATTCCGTGCGGGTCTCCGACTCGGCTCCGACGCGGGCTCGGCCTCGCGATGACCCTCGCGGCCGGCGACACGCTTGACCGCCGCCGTCAGCTCCGGGCCATGCGCCGCCGAGCGCGGTGCAACCGGGACATCACGGTGCCGGGCGGGCATCCGAGTCGAGCCGCGGCCTCGCGGTACGAGAGCTGCTCGAGATCGACGAGGCGGATGGCCTCGCGCATCGGCTCGGGAAGCCTCGCCAGGGTGCGTTCGAACTCGTGGACGGAGCACGCCCACTCTGCGTCCGGGGAGCTGGTCTCGTGAACGAGACGGGCGAGCATGCGCCGTTCACGGGCGCGGCGTCGCAGCTCGGACACGTGCGCGTTTCGAAGCACGATGCGAAGCCAGCCGGGCGCCCGCTCGTCCATCACGAAGCGGCTGCGCGCCCGCCAGGCGAGCATCAGCGCCTGCTGCACCAGATCCTCGGCGTCGGCGCGGTTCCGCGTCCAGCGTCGCGCCGCGCGCTGCAAGCGCGGAGTCTGGGCGGCGAGCAGTCGGACGAAGGCGGCCTCGTCGCAGCCGACGGCCGATACGTGCACGCCGTCGATCGGCTCGGCGCCGGACGGATGCCAGTCGAAGTCGAGGCGGTCGAGCGACATGCCGGTGCACTCCGGCAACCGGCGTGCCCGGCTCGATCCACGCGTCGAAGCTCGCGGGTTGCACGAAAAGCGTGGTCGTACGACCGCGACCCTGGGCGCGTCGGGACACACCGGCGCTCGAGGGCCTGCGTGCTCCCGGCGGCGGTCAACGAAGGGATCCATGCCGCGCCGCGCTCCAGACATCGGGAAGGGCATGAGCGATGTCGGAGGCGAGCAGGCCCCGATCCGACCGCGCCGCCTTCTCGCCGGCGAGCGCGTGCAACAGCACTCCGGCCGATGCCGCTTCGGGAGCGGGCAGGGCGCACAGCAGCGCCGCGATCACGCCGGCGAGCACGTCTCCGGAGCCCGCGGTGGCGAGCGCGGGCGTTCCGCGAGCGCAGACCAGCCATCGCACGCCCGTCGGTTCGGGCACCGTGACCAGCGTGCCTGCTCCCTTGAGCACGCACACCTGACCGCTTCGCTCCGCGATCGCGCGCGCCGACGCGTACCGGTCCGCCTGGACGACGGCGCTCATCGTTCCGAGCAGACGCGCCGCTTCGCCGGGGTGGGGCGTGAGCACGCGCGGTCCGGCCGCGGCGCGCAGTCGTTCGATCCCCATCGCTGCGAGCGCCGTCAGCGCATCGGCGTCGAGCACGGTCGGCATGGGCAGTCGGAGCGCGAGCTCGTTGCTGAGCGCGGCGCGCGTCGCCGACGTGCCGAAGCCGGGGCCGAGCACGACGGTCGAGGCGTCGGAGCACGTTGCGAGGATGCGCGAGGCCGCTTCGGCGGGATCGCGCGGCTCGTCGTCGCCCAGCGCGCGGCACATGAGCTCGGGCGTGTGTGCGGCGACGAGCGGGACGCTCGACGACGGAACGGCGACGGTGGCCAGGCCTGCGCCCGCCCGCATCGCACCGAGCGCGGCGAGCACGGCGGCGCCGCTCTTGCCGGGTGGACCGCCCAGGACGACGACGTGGCCGCACGAGCCCTTGTGTGCGTCGGCGGGGCGGGGCCCGACCCAGCGCGCCAGATCCTCCGGTTCGAGAAGCCACGCTTCGGCGTGCTCGGGCACGGGCACGCCGATGGGAACCAGCACGACGTCTCCGGCGAGCGCCGCGGCCGGGTGCTGAAAGAGCCCTCGCTTGAGCGCGCCGAAGGTGGCCGTGACCGTGGCCCGGACCGCCACCCCGAGCACCGCGCCGTGCGTCGCGTCGACGCCACTCGGTACATCGAGCGAGAAGACGGGCTTGCCGCTGCGTACGATGGCGTCGATGGCCGCCGCGTGCTCGCCCCCGACTGGTCGGTCGAGCCCGGTACCGAACAGCGCGTCGACCACCAGCGAACAGCTCTCGAGCGCCGCGTGCAACGCGTCGATCCCGCGCTCGACGGGCACGCCAAGCGCTTGCAGGGCGGAGAGGTTGACGGCCGCGTCCCCCGAGACAGTGGCGCCGGCATCGACGAGCACCGCACGCGGCCGGTGACCGGCGACGAGCAGTTGCCGGGCGACGACCCAGCCGTCGCCGCCGTTTTGGCCGGGTCCCCCGATGACGAGGGGTCGGTCGCACGAAGAGCCCATGCGGCGGAGCAGGACCTCGGTGGCCCCCTTGCCCGCGTTCTCCATGAGCACGACCGACGGCAGGCCGAGCCGCTCGACGGCGTCGCGGTCGAGCGCGCGGACGGCGTCGCGGTCGAGGAGCGGGATCAAGGCCGCGCCCCTGCGATGGCCGCGAGGTACGCGCCGACCGCTGCGTCCAGTCCGACGAACACCGCGTCGCTGACGAGGGCGTGGCCGATGTTGAGCTCCTCGATCTCGGGGACGGCGCGGAGCAACGGCCCGACGTTTTGAAGCGTCAGGCCGTGGCCCGCCGCGATGCGGACCGTCGTCGATTCGGCGCGCAACCACCGGCCGGCTGTGGCGAGTCGCTGCAACTGCCGCGTGCGCTCGGGCTCGGCGTCCGCGGCCGCGTACGCGCCGGTGTGTAGCTCGACGCCGCGCGCGCCCGTGCGAAGCGCCGCGCGCAAAGCGTCCGGGTCGGGCTCGACGAACAGGTGCACCGCGATGTGCGCGTGCTGAAGCTCGTCGACGACGCGCGACAGGGCGTCGTGCTGGCCGACGACGTCGAGCCCGCCCTCGGTCGTGCGTTCCTGCCGACGCTCGGGGACCAGCGTCACGATGTCCGGCCGGATCCGAAGGGCGATGGCGACCATGTCGTCGGTGGCGGCCATCTCGAGATTGAGAAGGGTGCGCAGCCGCCGGCGCAACGCCTCGACGTCGGCGTCCTGGATGTGTCGGCGGTCCTCGCGCAGGTGGACCGTGATGCCGTGCGCGCCAGCCCGCTCGCAGCGCAGAGCCGCTTCGACGGGATCGGGATAGGGCGTTCCGCGAGCCTGACGCAGCGTCGCGACGTGGTCGACGTTGACGTGCAGCCTGACGCCCATCGCGGGCTCAGGCGGCGGTCGCGTGCGACTCCGTGACGGGTCCGACGGCGTACAGGGCCCGGGCGCGCGCGAGGTCCTCGGCCATCCGGCCGGTCAGCGTCCGCACGAACATCCGTACGTCGCCGCGGAACGACCAGACGAAGTGCCGCGTGGAATGCCACGACGCGGGCCGGTTCCGCTCGAACGCGAAGTGCCCGATCCACGACAGGCCGTAGCCCACCACCGGCGCGAGCAACAGATTCGGCGGCCAAAGCGGCGCGCTCACCACGCATCCGAGCGCGAGCCCGAACCCGGCGACGTGCAGCGCGCGATTGACCGGATGTAGGTGCTGCGAGACGTAGTACGGCCAGAACTCCTCGAATGTCGAAGGCTCCGGGGGCTGCTTCGCGTCGTGCACGACGCCCATGCTTAGCCATGGGACCGCCGTCACGCAACGGGGCGTTCCACGCCCGGATGTGCGGAAAGCGTGTCGCGCCCGAAACCGGCTCGGCCTCGGACACGGTCTCGGACGCGGCCTCGGACTCGGCCATGGACTCGAGGGGACGACTGTACGAGGCCCCGGCGCGCCCCGTTCGCGTGCGTCCCCAACGACTCTTCGCCGGGCCAGAGCCGCGGTTCAGCGCGTGGCCGCCTCGAGCTTGCCCCGGAGCCCGAGGCGATAGAAGCGTCGCAGCTCGCGCACGAACGCGCCGCGATCGCCGCGCGCGACGAAGCGCTCTTCCAGCCGCTGCGCATATCGGTCCGCGAGGCGCAGCGCGAGCTCGTATCGTTCGCGCTCGGGGGTGCCTTCCTTGTCCCGCAGTCGGGCCTCGGCGTACAGCCGCCGGCGCAACAGTCGGCTGCGCTCGCGGATGGCCCCGACGCCCCATCCTGCGAGCAGCGAAACGGCGTACTTGTCCACCTCGGCCTGAAGCTCCAGCTCCAGGGCGCTTACCGGCTCGGCGTTTGTCGCGCGGAACGTCAGGTACACGAAGTGGGACACCCCCTCCGTCGCCAGGGACGCCGCTCCGAAACGACGCTGCCACGGGTCCGGATCGTGTTGGATGGCGTGGACGGCGGCGGGATCGACGTACAGACCGAGGTGCACGCCTTGATCGTCCTCGAGCACGAGCAGCACCTCGCCGCGTTCGGGCTCCGCGCCGCTGGCCCGCACGGTCTCGGCGTCGCAGACGAACTGAACGACGGGCGGGCCCGGCTCCAGGTCGTACAGCTCGCGCAAACGCGCTTCGATTCGCGCGAGGACCTGTCCTGTCGACGCGGGCACGGCTGACCGACGTTTCAGTGCAGCGTGCGACCACGACCGGGCCGCTGGGGGAAGACGCCCTCGCGCCCCAGGCGCTCCGCGAGCAGTGGGGAACCGGTGCGGCGCCATCGATCGTAGAGCCGGACGATGTCTTGCGGTGTGCGCAGCGCGGTCTGCTCGCGCACGTCGTCGAGCACGAGCGCGAAGCGCCCGATGGCGTCGGCGAGTTCGACGAGCACGGGCCGAACTGGGCCCGATGCCGCCGCCCGGTACGCGCGCCGGCCGATGTCCAGCACGTAGCGCCGACTGACGCCTCGGTGCTCGAGCGCCGCGCCGAAGAATCCCACCCCGTACAGGGTTGCGTCACCCAGCTCGCGCAGCCGGCGAACGCGAGCCGAAGGGCTGGGCTCGGTCGCCGCCTGAACGAGCCACAGGCCATAGGGCAGGCCGAGCACCGTGTTGGGGTCGGAACGGATCATCGATGTGAGCAATC
>JANWZI010000133.1 GCA_025054695.1 Myxococcota bacterium
ATCGGCATGATCGGTACCGGCTACGTCGGCCTGGTAACCGGGGCCGGTCTGGCCGAAACGGGCGCGAACGTCGAATGCGCAGACGTCGACACGGCGAAGATCGAACGGCTGCGTGCCGGCGAGATGCCCCTGTTCGAGCCGGGCCTCGAGCCGCTGGTGCATCGCAACGTCGAGGCGGGGCGGCTTTCGTTCACGGACGACGTCGCGGGCGCCATCGCGCGTTCCGACGTCGTGTTCGTGGCCGTCGGCACGCCCCAGCGCTTCGATGGCGCGGCGAGCCTGCTCGCGGTCGATCGGGTCGCCGAGACCGTCGCGCGCGTCGCGAGCCGGCGCACGCTCCTCGTGCTCAAGAGCACGGTCCCCGTCGGGACGCATGCGCGCGTCCGGCGCATCGTGAGCGAGGCGCGCGCGCCCATCCACGTCGTCAGCAACCCCGAGTTCCTCAAGGAAGGCGAGGCCGTGACCGACTTCTTCCGGCCCGATCGCATCGTGGTGGGCGTCGAGCCGGATGACGAGCACGCGCGCGCGGTGATGCGGCGAATCTACCACCCGCTCTGCCTCAACCGCGATCACATCCTGTGGATGACGCCGGCCAGCGCCGAGCTGACCAAGTACGTCGCCAACGCGATGCTCGCGATGCGCGTCTCGTTCATGAACGAGATCGCGGCGCTGTGCGAGCGCGTCGGCGCGGACGTGCACCAGGTCCGGCAGGGCGTCGGCGCCGACCCGCGGATCGGACCGAAGTTCCTGTACGCGGGACCCGGCTACGGGGGAAGCTGCCTTCCCAAAGACGTCAAGGCCCTCGTCCACACGGCGCGCGAGCTGGGCCTCGAGCTTGAGCTGGCCGCCGCGACCGATCGCGTCAACGAACGGCAGCGCAACGTGCTCGCACGCAAGCTGCGCGCGCGGTTCGAGGGCGATCTGCGCCGACGACGAATCGGCGTCTGGGGTCTTTCCTTCAAGCCGCGGACCGACGACATCCGCGAATCGCCCGCCCTCTCGCTCATCGACGCCCTGCTCGAAGAGGGCGCCGAGGTCGCCGCGCACGACCCGGCCGCGATGGACAACGCACGCGCGCGATACGGCGAGCGCGTGACGCTGTGCCCGGACGCCTACGACGTGGCGCGCGACGCCGATGCCCTCGTCTTGGTCACCGAATGGCGCGAATATCAGAACCCCGACTTCGAGAGACTCGCGTCCCTGATGCGACGGCGGCTGCTGCTCGACGGGCGCAATGTCTGGTCGAGCTATGGACTGCGCGCGATGGGGTTCGAGTACGACGGGATCGGCGTGTTGGGTAGCTGACGTGTCGGAGGAGCGGCCCGCGGACCGCCTCGCGCGGCGCGTCGCATCACGCGAGGCGACCGTCGCCGTCATCGGCCTGGGCTATGCCGGTCTGCCGGTCGCGTTCACCTTCGCCGAGGGGGGCTTCCAAGTCCTCGGGCTGGACATCGACGAGGCCAAGATCCACGCGCTGCGCACGGGTCGCTGCTACATCGCCCACCTCGGCTCGGAGCGGCTCGCCGGCGCGCTCGGCCGCGGCCGCTTCGAACCGAGCCACGACTTCGGACGCCTGGCGCAGGCCGACGCGATCGTCGTCGCGGTCCCGACCCCGCTGACGCCGCAGCGCGACCCGGATCTCGCGCACGTCGTCGCCACGGCGCGCACCATCGCGGCCCACCTGCGGCCTGGTCAGCTCGTCGTGCTCGAGTCTACGAGTTACCCCGGCACGACCGACGAGGTGGTCCGCCCGATTCTTGAGGCGACCGGCCTGAAGGCCGGCGCCGATTTCTTCCTCGCGTTCAGCCCCGAACGCGAGGATCCGGGCAACCGGCAGTACACCACCGCGACGATTCCGAAGGTCGTCGGCGGCGTCGATCCCGTCTCGACGCAGCTGGCGGCCGCGCTGTACGGCGCCGTCGTCGAACGCGTGGTCCCTGTCTCCGACGCGCGGACCGCGGAGGCCACCAAGCTCTACGAGAACGTGTTCCGCGCGGTCAACATCGCGCTCGTCAACGAGCTCAAGCTCGTGCTCGACCGCATGGGCATCGACGTCTGGGAGGTGCTCGACGCGGCGGCGACCAAGCCCTTCGGCCTGATGCGCTTCGATCCCGGCCCGGGCTGGGGAGGGCACTGCATCCCGGTCGATCCGTTCTACCTGGCGTGGAAGGCGCGCGAGTACGGCGTGACGGCGCGGTTCATCGAGCACGCCGGCGAGGTCAACGCGCGCATGCCCGAGCACGTCGTCGACAAGCTCGTGCGCGCGCTCGGCGATCGGGGCGTGCCGATGCGCGGCGCGCGCATCCTGCTGCTGGGTGTGGCCTACAAGCGCGACGTCGACGACGCGCGCGAGAGCCCGGCGTTCGAGATCATGAAGCTGCTGCTCGATCGCGGTGCCGTCGTCGACTATCACGACCCGCACGTACCGCGCATGCCCGTGCCGCGTCGGTTGCCGAGCCTTCCCGCGCTGTCCTCGACGCCGTTGCGGGCCGACGTGATCGCCGCGCGCGACGCGCTGATCGTGGTGACCGATCACACCAGCGTCGACTACGAGCTGGTCGCGCGCCACGCCCGGCTCGTGGTCGACACGCGCGGCGTGCTGCGAGGCCGTCGCCCGAACGTGGTGCAGGCCTGACGCGAGCCGGCCATGCGCGTGGCCTTCGTCGGCACGGCCCTCGAAATCGCGGCGAGTCTGGCGGCGGCAGGACACCGACTCGTGGCCCTTGTGGCTCGCCCCCCCGCCTCGCCGGGCCCGTGCGGCTGGCGCCAAACCGTTCGCGCGCGGCTGCGGCGCGGTCCCGTCGAACGGCTGCGCGCGCAGCTCGGCGCGCCGGAGATCCGCGCGACGTGCGAGGCGGAATGGGTCGAACGGCTCCTGTCCCGCGCGCCCGACGTCGTCGTGTGCGCCGGCTGGCCGTCGCGGCTACCGTCCGAGCTGACCGTGCGACCACCCCTGGGCGCGATCAACGTGCATCCGTCGCGACTTCCCCGTCATCGAGGTCCCGACCCCGTCTACTGGACGGTGCGCGCCGGCGAGCGATGCAGCGCCGTCAGCTTCCATCGGATGACCGACGCGCTGGACGCCGGCCCCGTCGTCGAGCAGGTGTCGTTCGACGTCCTGCAGGAGGACACCAAGGGGAGCGTGCTGCAGCGCGCGATCGCGATCGCGTGCGCCCACGCGCCCTCGGTCCTCGAGCGCCTCGCCGACGGCACGGACCCCCGCATCGAGCAGGACGAGACGCAGGCGAGCCACGAGCCGCGGCCCTCGGCCTCGGATCTGATCCTCGACCCGGGCTGGCCCGCCGCACGGCTCCACGATCGGATCCGCGCGCGCCTACCCGACCGGCCGGTGTGGGTGCACGCAGGCGCCTTTCGCGCGCGATTGCTGGGATCGATCCCGGATTCGACGACGCATCGCGTCACGCCCGGCCAGCTCATCGGTCGTGCAGGACCGTTCGTGCGCCTCGCATGCGGCGAGGGAAGCTCGCTGCTCGTGCGCCTCGAGCGGCCGCTGCCGACGCGTGTGCGCGAGATCACGTTGCGGTGACCGAGCAAGCCGGATCCCGTCCGCCACCGAACGCGGGTGCGCCGCAGGCCGGGGGCTCGGATTGTCGACCCCCGACCGGCCGCCCCGGCGGCTCGCTCGCGCGACGGATGACGCGTGGCGGGCTGTGGGCGGTGACTGCGGCCGCCGCCGGAGCGCTCGCGTCCTTCGGCGTCCAGGCGCTGCTCGCGCGGCTGATCGCTCCGCAGGAACTGGGCACGTATCTGTTGCTCGCGAGCCTCGCTCAGATCGTCGTCGTCGGCTCGCAGCAGGGTCTGCCGCGGCTCGTCGTCCGCATGCTCGGTCAGGCCCTCGGAGAAGGCGCGCCGGGGCGAATCCGCACCATCGTGCGCAAGGCCCTTCTGGCCGCCATCGCGGCCGGGCTGCTCTGGGTCGTGCTGCTGCTCGCGGGGCTGGGGCGATGGCTCGCGCGATGGGTCGGAGACGAAGCGCTGGCCGGCCATATTCCGCTCGTCGCCGCTTGGGGATTCGCCCTCAGCCTGCACCGGCTGGTCCCCGAGCTGTTCCGCGGCCTGCACGACATCCGCACCGCCTCGCTGCTGCAAAACGTGGCGGTCCCCGTCACGCACGTCGTGCTGCTGCTCGCATTGTCCTTCGCGGGGAAGGACATCGACACCGAGTGGGCCGCGATCGCCGCGGCCCTCGCCGCGACGACGACGGTCGGCACCGGGTACGTCCTGATGCGTTTCCGGCTACGTCCGCTGCCCGCGGCCGAGCCCGTCCCATGGCGCACCTTCGTCGGCGAGTCCGTGCCGATGTGGCTCGACGTCGTCGTCGCGTTCGTCGTGATGCAGGCGCCCTTGTGGATGCTCGGAGCGATGACCTCGCGCGAGGCGGTCGCCATTTACGGCAACGCGGTCAAGACGACGGGCCTGGTGCTCGTGCCCCTTCTCGTCGTCAATGCCGTCGTCCCCCCGCTCATCGCGGAACTGCACGCCCGCGGCGAACGGCGCCGCCTCGAACGGATGCTTCGCACGAGCGCGACCGTCGCAGCCCTGCCCGCCGCCGGCGCGCTGCTCGTGCTCGTGGCGTTCGGGGACACGGTGCTCGGCGTCTTGTTCGGACCGATCTACCGCGACGGTCACCTCCCGCTGGCGGTGCTCGCCCTCGGTCAGCTCGTCTCGGTGCTGACGGGCAGTTGCGGCTTCACGCTGACGATGACGGGGGCGCAGCGCATCAAGCTGGCCGTGGCCGTCGGAGCCGGCGCGACGGGCATCCTCGTCGGATGGTGGCTCGTGCCCTCGTACGGTGCGACCGGCGCGGCGGTGGGCGCGGCCGTCGGCACGGCGGCGCTCAACGTCGGGCTCTGGCTCGCCGCGCGACGCCTCGTCGGCGTGTGGACCCATCCGGCGATTCCCACGCGCGCGGAGCTCGCCGCCGTCTTGCGCGCGCTGGCAGGCCGTGCCCGGCACGCCGCCTCGTGATACGGCATCGGTCGGTTTCGTGAGCCTCTTCGATCGGTTCGCCGTCGCGGACGCGTTCCCCACCCGCCGGCGGGGGCGGCTGGTCGCCCTCAGCGGCGTCGACGGCGCCGGCAAGTCGACGCAACTTCACCTGCTGGCCGCCGCGTTGCGGGCCGAGGGACGACGCGTCGCAGACTTTTGGTTCCGGCCCGGCTACAGCGCACGGCTGGACGGGTTGCGACGTTCCATCCGCGCGCTCCGACCGCAACTGCTGCCGCGCGCGGACCGCTCCGAGACGGAGCGGGCGCGGCGCGAACGGCTTTGGTCACGCCGCCCCGTCCGCATGGCTTGGCTGGCATCGGCGCTGATCGACGCGTGGATCGAGCTCGGCGTCTCCGTCCGCCGTGCGCTACGGACGCACGACGACGTGCTGTGCGACCGTTATGTCCTCGACGCGACCATCGACCTGCGCCTCAAGCTCGGCGACGAGGCTCCCGACGCGCTGTTGCGTACCCTGGGCTGGATCGCGCCGCGCGCCGACGTCACCGTCGCGCTGACGCTTCCGTGGGATCTCGTGCTCGAACGCACTCGTCGCAAGAATGAACCGTTCCCCGAGCCGGAGCACGAACGCCGCCGCCGCTACGAGGCCTACGTCGAGGCGTTCGCCCGCGAGCCGGTCACGCTCGTGGACGCCTCGGCGCCGGTGGACGCCGTCGCGGCCCGGATCCTCGAATGCGTCGAAGGGCGCTCGTTGTGAACTGGCTCGAGCTCGAAGAGCGCGAGGACGTCGCGGCGGCGCTCCGCGCCCTGCTGCCACGCATCTTCTCCGAGTTGCGCGGCGGCCCCTTCGAGGCCGTCGCGCGTGGCGATGCCCGGGGGCAACGATGGCTGCGTCACGACCTGCTCGGCGGCCTGTTCGTCGAAGGAACGGGCGAGGCCGTCCGGCGCGCGCTCCGAGACGGGTTTCGCGTCACGCACGTCCGCGGACGGCGGCTCGCGCAGTGGCATCTCGCCACCTTCCTCGTGCGGCCCCCGTGGCTCGAGCGCACGGCCCGTTGCGCGCTCCGCATCCGTCCCGAGGTCCCGAACGCATCGAATCTCCTCGTGCTCGCCGGCAACCGACGGCTGCGGGTGCTCGACTTCGCGACACGGCGCACGCGCGCGTATCTCAAGCCGGGTTTCCCCGTCGAGGCGATTCGTACGGAGGCCGTCGCGCGCGCGCGCACCCCGGTCGGTCCATGGCGTCCGCCACGCGCCGTGGACGCCGATCCGAACCCGGCATGGATCGAAGACGAGCTGTGGGACGCGCTCCCCCTGCCCCGACTGCCCGACGCGGAGTCGGCACGCCGCGTCGCGGCCCGAGCCGTCGGCAAGCTCGCGCGCTGGCAGCTCGACCAGGGCCGCCCGGAATCGACCGACCTCGTCGTCGAACGGCTGCGCGCCCGTGCCCACGAAGCCCGTGCGCTCCTGGCGGCGCGCGGCGTCGAGCCCGAAGCCGGCCGGCTGCGCGACGCCATCGACGCGCTCGCACGGCGAGCCGCTCGACTGCGGACCGTGCTGCTCGTCCCGTCGCACGGAGACCTGCAGCCCGGCAACGTGCTGTACGACGGCGACGAGCCCTTCCTCGTCGACTGGGAGTACGCGGCCGAGCGCTCCTTCGCCTACGATCTGCTCGTCTTCGGTCTGGGTCTGCGCTGGCCTCGGGGACGCGCGTCGCGTATCCGCCGGTGGGTGCGCGATGCGGAAGCCGACGCCACCGTCCGACCGTGGCTCGCCGAGCCAGCGGCCTCGCCCCACGCGTGGCTCGCCGTCGCGCTGCTCGAGGAGCTCGTGCGCCTGCTCGACGAGCACGCGCGCTGTCCCTTCCATCGCATGCCGAGCTCGGTGACGGCGCAGTGCCACGAGATCGCGGAGGTGGCGCGTGCGGCTTGATCCGAACGCGGGGCACGGCACGGATCGGGAACCCGAAGACGGCCGGCCCGGGCTCGACCCGACGGCCTCGAGCAGGGCGCAGGGACGTCCCGGCGCGCATCCGACGCTCGAACGCCTGATCGAAGGCCACCGCGAGCCGGCGCTGCGGCGCGCCAGCCTGCTCGCGATGCGCGTGCGCCGGGACGCGGAGACCCTGGAGCGCATCGGCGCGCTCGTCGGCAGCCGACGTGCCGAGTGGCTGCGGTTCGCGCGGGACAACCGCATCGCCGGACACGTCGCCGCGACGATCCTCGAGGTCTGGGGGCAGGACGTCGCCGAAGGGCCCGAATGCCGCCGGATCGTGGACGAGGAAGGATCGCGCATCCGCGGACTGCTCGACGAGCTCGACCGCATCGGGGAGGCGCTGGCGCGCGAATCGATCGACGTCGTCGCGCTCAAGAACGCGGGGATCGCGCGCGCGCTCTACCCGTTTCCGGAACGCTGTCCGATGGGGGACCTCGATCTGCTGGTGCGGCGCGACCGGCTGCGCGACGCGCATCGCGTCATGCTCGAGCTCGGGTTCGCCCACGCGACGCGGGCGCCCGTCCTCGAACCGGCGGATCTCGAGCACGCCCTGTGGAGCGGCGGCGCCGAGTACGTGCTGCGACGCGGCGAGCACGAAGTGTGGGTGGAGCTGCAGTGGCGTCCGATCGCCGGCCGCTGGATCGCGCGCGAGGCCGAGCCGCCCGGCGAGGAGCTCATCGCGCGTAGCGTGCCGATCGCGGCGAGCCGCGTGCGTCTGCTCGCGCCCACCGACAACATGCTCCAGGTGGCCCTGCACACGGCCAAGCACAGCTATTGCCGAGCGCCAGGACTACGCCTGCACACGGACGTCGAGCGGCTCGCGGCGCTCGCTCCGCCCGACTGGGGCGCGCTCGTCGCCCGGGCGCGCGCGATGGGCCTGGCCACGGCGGTCTACTTCTCGCTGGCCCTCGCCCGGGCGCTGCTCGACGCCGCAGTGCCCGTCGTCGCCCTGGACGCGCTCGCACCCGACGCGCTCCGCCGGCGGCTGGTGTGCGGCGCGCTGCGCCGGGCGGACGTGTTCTTTCCGGACGAGCGCAAGTTCAACCGTGCCACGATGGCCATCTTCCACGCGCTGCTCTACGACCGCGCCGACCGTTTGCTGCAGGCCGTCGGTGGCTCGACCGAGGCCGA
>JANWZI010000134.1 GCA_025054695.1 Myxococcota bacterium
GGTTCTCTTCGCGAGGCGCGGGTGGGGCTGCGCGTGGCGGTGGCATGGGGTTACGTCGAGGGCATCGCCGAGGCGGAGCGCGCGCTGGACCGTGTCGCGGCGATGACGTGGGGCCTGCTGCGGCGGTGAGGCGGACTCGGGCTCGGACTCGGTCTCGGGCTCGGACTCGGACTCGTTCTCGGACTCAGACTCCGTCTCGGGCTCGCATTCGGCCTCGGTCTCCGACTCGGGCTCGGTCTCGGGCTCGGACTCGGCTTCGGACTCCGACTCAGGCTCGGGCTGGGGCTCGGTCACGGTCTTGGTCACGGTCTCGGCCTCGCTCTCGGGCTCCGGATCGGTCCTGGCCTGCGTCGGACGGCCCATCGACGCGACGAGCACGAGGCGCCGCGCGAGCTCCCCCGACGCACGTGTGCGGGAACGCGATGGCTCGCCCGCCGCGCCTCGTTAGGCTTCGAGCCAGGCGTGGACGACGGACTGACGATTCCCGGACCCGAGGCCCGCACCGTGCGGCAGGTGCTCGGCGAAGCGCTCGTGCGACTCGCGCGCGATCTGGTGGGTTTGCAACCGGCCTTCGCGCTCTCCGAGCCTCGCCGTCGCGAGCTCGACCGCGTCCGACGGATCGTGCTCGAGCGTTGGAAGCGTGAGCCGGGAGCGGTGCTCTCCTTGTTGCGCTGGCCCACCATCGGTGCGCCGCTGCGCGTGATGCGTGACGGCGGCGGCGACGAGCGCCTGCTCGGTCAGTGGCTCGCGACGATCGGCATCGAGATGGCGGCCGCAGGCCTTCTCGACGGTGATTTCGTCGTCACCGCTCCGCCAGCGCGCGTCGTCCGAGCGAGCCGATGCGATGGAGTCGAGCCTGGAGCGGGCGTCGACGAGCTCGCGATCCGCCTCGACGGCAGCGTGCTCGCCGACGGCCGGCTTGTGCAGCCGGTGCCCATGGCCGTCGCCGTCGACGAGTCACTGCAACTCGCCCTCGTCGACGACAATCCGCTCGCCATGGTCGAAGCGCATCCCGACAAGTCGGGCAACGCCCTCGACCTCGGCGGGCGCGACGTGGACGGCTGGCTCGACGCATTGCGTCATGCGCGCCGGCTGCTCCGCGATCACGCCCCGGGACTCGCGCGGGCCGCCGAGCTGTTGCTGCGTCGCGTGGTGCCGGTGGGATGGGACGATCGGCAGCACCTGTCGGCGAGCTACCGAGAGGCCATCGGCCTCGCGTATCTGTCGTTGCATCCGAGCCCGCTGACGATGCTCGAGGCGCTCGTCCACGAGGCCCAGCACAACGTCCTCAACGCCCTGTTCGAAGTCGACGACGTGCTCCTGGACGGCTGGGAGCCGCGCCACCGCTCCCCCGTGCGCCCCGACCTGCGTCCCCTCGGGGGCGTCCTGCTCGCCGTGCATGCCTTCGTCGCGGTCGCCCACGTGCTCCAGCGCATGCGCGAAGCCGACCATCCGCTCGCACGCGGCCCGCACTTCGAGCGGCGCCTGCGCGAAGTCGTCCGGCTCAACCGCGAGGGAATCGCGACGTTGCGCGCTCATGCGCATCCGACCGCGCGGGGCGCCGCGCTGCTCGCCGAGCTCGAGGCGTGGGACGCGCGCTGCGGAGCCGACGACGCTTGAGCGAGAACATCGAGATTCGCTCGACGTCTGCGCGCATGCGGTGAAATGCGACGCGTCCGTCCGGCACCGTGGGCTTCGTCGACGGGCTCGGTTCGCTGCGGTGTTCAGGCGTCGATCGACCTGGTGGATGGTGCGGGACGGCATTCGGCTCCGAGCCCGTGGCGAAGCTCGAATCGAAGTCGGAGAGCGAGGCCGAGCCCGACGGCGACCGTCGGTTGAGCCGATGACGCCCTGCGGTCCTTCGGGTCCGTAGCCGAGTCCGAATCGGCTCTCGAGCCCGAGCCGGAGCTCGAGGCCGGGACGGGTGCAGCAGACCGCTGCTGTCAGACGACGGCCCGCTCGTGCGTTGCAACTTCGAGCAAGGCCCACCGGAGACGTTGCCGGGCCGAGGCGATGGCGGTGTGACGAGCCCCCACCACGGCCGTGCGGGTTTGCGCGTGAGCCGATTCGCAGCGCTGCTGCGACTTGCTTGCAGAGCCCCCTGACAAGCGCGGTCGGCCGTCCCGCGCCGACCGGGCCGACGGGTCGGCTCGCGGTCGTTCGTGACCCACGGAGGAACGTACCATGGAGATCACAACGGCTCCCACTTCCGTTCGACGGCGTGCGCTTCCGGTACTCCCTCGAGGCCAGGCGTTCTGCCGGACCCATGCGCCCACGGCGTATCTGCGCGTCGTCCTCACCGCACGATGCCCCCTTCGCTGCGTGTACTGCCACACGGAGGGCGACCCGGCTCGCGACCGGGACACGAGCGGCGGGCTACCGCTCGACGTGCTGGAGCCCTTGATCGCCACGGCCGTCGACGCGGGCGTCGCGAAGGTCAAGTTCGTCGGCGGTGAACCTCTGGTCCGCCGGGATCTGACGAGCCTGGTCGGCGCGCTCCGTGCCCGTGCGACCGCCCGCGGCCGATCGCTCGACCTCAGTGTGATCACCTCGGGCGTCGTTCCACCGGATCGGATCGGGGAACTGTTCGAGGCTGGCCTCGATCGGATCAATCTCAGCATCCATGGCTGGACCGAAGCGGCGTTCGTGGAACGCGCACGGGGCACGGCAACCCAGTTCCGTCGCAGGGCGGAGTTTCTCGAGGCACTGCTCGGGCACGGGCGTCCGCTCAAGCTCAACTTCGTGTATCGGGGCCCGGACGACGAGACCGATCTGGGCGCTTTGCTCGAGTGGGCGGCAGGCCGGCCCGTGCTGGTCAACGTACTCGACGAGCTCGGATGCGAGACGTTGTCGCCCGAGGTCGTCCGGCAGGTGGTCGTGGGACTCCGGGGTGAACCCTCGGACGTGCTCGAGGACGTCGATGCGTTGGGCTGGCGGACGCTTCACCTCGTTTGGTGCGACGGACTGAGGGTCGAGATCAAGCATCAGCGGCTGGGGACGCTCGCACCGTGGACGAGTTGTCCGGGCTGTCCGGTCCGGAATCGATGCCGCGAGGGTATCGACGCCGTACGGTTGACGCACGAGGGCGTCGTCCGTCCGTGCATGGACCGCATGGATGTGGGCATCCCTCTCGTTCCGGTTCTGCGGCAAGGCGGGGTGGAGGCCGTGCGCGAGGTGTGGACCCAGGTTCTCGACGTCGAGGGACAGGTGTCGTGATCGTCGTGCTTCTCGGCCCGCACGGTGTGGGGAAGACGACGCTCGGGCGAGCTCTTTCCGCTCGGCTCGGATGGTGCTTCGACGAGGAGATCGGGCGGCGCCTGGCGGCGGACGTCCGGTGGCGTCCGCAGGGACGTCGGACCGACGAGCCGCAGGAGGAATTCGACGGCGAGGTGTTTCGACTTGAGTTGGAGCGCGACCAGCAGCGTGGGCCCGACTCGCCACGGGTGGTGGAAACGTGGCACCCCGGCAATCTCGCGTACGCGGCGACACGAAGCCCTCGCGTCGTTCGTCGCTATCTGGAACCCGTCCGGCATCAGGTCGCGGCGCGACGCGCGTTCGTGGTCCATTTGACGGCGCAGAGGGCCACGCTCGCACGGCGCCAGAGCTTCGAGGGAACGATCGAGTACTTCGAGCGTGTCGGGCGCGCGAGCGCCCGGTGGGCGCGTCGACTCGGTCTGGTGCACGGGACGACGCTGTCGACCGACGATCTGGACCCCGACGCGCTCGCGGCCCGTGTGATCGAACGGCTGGCGACATGGAGGAGACAGCCATGCGAATGAACCCCGATCCCGACCAACGCTTCGTGACGACCCGAGGCGGGTACGAACGTCTTCGTCAACGTCTGGCTCGCGCGCGCGCCGAATATGCCGCGGTTTGTGCGGAGAATCCGGAAGCACGCGAGGCCGGTGACAGCTCGGTGTGGCACGACAACTTTGCGTTCGAGGAGAACCAGCGCCGGATGCACCAGACGGCGCGCCGCGTCCGAGAGCTCCAGGACGCCCTCGAGCGGCTCGAAATCATCGAGCGTCCGACGCACCCCATCGAGTCGGTCTCGATCGGCGTACGCGTTCGATATCGTCTCGATGGAGAGCACGGTGACCACACCTACACCGTCGCAGGGTGGGGCGACGGGGACCCTGCGGCGCGCCGCATCAGTTACGACTCGCATCTCGGTCAAACGCTGCTCGGTTTGCGCGTCGGCGACGTCGTCGAAGTGACGATCGGAGGGCGGCTGCGATCGCTGGAAGTGCTCGAGCTGTCGGCGGCGGAGGAGGACTGAAATGCGTGGGCGGTGTCGGGACGGTCGCGCCGCGCCGTATGGCAAGGTGCTCTCCTGCGGGCACCGGGCCGATGCGCGAGGTGTGCTCGTGGTGGTCGAAGGCCTCGACGGCACCGGCAAGACCACGTTGTCGCGCGGTCTGGCGCGAGCGCTCCGCGCACGATGGCTGACGACGCCGTCGCCTGTTCTGCGGCGAGTTCGCGCGGTCCTCGAGCGCGAACTGGGCCGGGATCCCGACGCAAGGCAGCTCCTTTACGCCGCCACGGTCGTGGCGGCGGCCTCGCGCATCCGTGCGTGGCTGCGCGCGGGCCACGTCGTTGTCGTCGACCGTTACTGGCCTTCGACGGTCGCCTACGTGCGCCCGGGCGCACGCTTGGATCTGACTGCGGTCGAACGGCTCATTCCCGCTGCGAACGTGACGATTTGGCTGACCCTGGACGAGCGAGGCCGCCGCGAACGGTTGAGCGTTCGTGGGACGGGGGAGGGAAGTTGCGTGGACGAGCGGCGACTCGAATGTCCGGCCATTCGGTCGCGTGTCCTTCGGCGGTACCGGTCCGTGCTGCGCCGCCGGGTCACGGGTCGGCTCCTCGAGGTCCACGTCGGCGGGCGCAAGCCTCGGGAGGTGCTCGCCCAGGTGCTTGCAGAGCTCGCGCGTTGGGGGCTGCACCCCCTGACGGCTCGCGTTGCGCGTCCCGCGCGAAACGGCTGCGTCGCCGTCCACGCGCCCCATGTCGCGGCGACGACCCGAGATGCGCCGCGGATTGCGGCGCGGCGCGGGGCTCATCGTGGCTCGCGCCCATCGCGGGTGCTCTGGCCAGCACGGGGCTCCCGAAACCGCTGCAGGCGAACGAACGCCGTGAGCACTTCCAGATCTTCGCGCGTCAGCTCGTCGCCGAACGCGGGCATGCGGTGCAACGCGCCGTATTGCGTGCGTGCGCCCGGCTCCGCGATCTGACGCGCGATCCACGTCCGCGACGGATAGAGCCCGAGGTCCGGGCCGCCGGTTCCCAGTTCGTCGCCTTCGCCGCGGAATAGGTGGCAGCCGAGGCAGCGGTCGCGCAACACGCGCTCGCCGCGGGCGGCGAGCGCGGCGTTGATCTCGCCGGGATCTTGGGGCTCCTCCGCCTGCGCGTAGAGGAACTCGACGACGGCGCGCAGGTTCTCTTCGCCGAGCCGGCGTTGCGAGGGCATCTGTTCGGCGTGTCCGGTGCGTCCGAAGTAGTGGGGTGCTTCCGGATCGAGCAGCAGTCCGAGGAGCCACGCGCGGGACCCAAAGCCCGTGTGATCCGGCGCGTGGATCTCGCCCTCGCCCCGTCGACCGTCGAGGCCGTGGCAGCCGTTGCACTTCTGCTCGTACAGCTCTCGACCGCGCGTCCACGGGTCGCGCGCGAGCATCGCGAGCGGCCCGTCAGGCGGGATGCCGCCTGCGGCAAGCTCCGAGGCCCGCTCGGCGCGTCGGCGCTCCTCGGCGAGCGCGCGCTGGTGCTCCTCGTCGTTCGCATCCTCGACGACGGAGGCGACAGCGAGCGCGCCCATCGCGCAGAAGAGGACGAGGACCGGAGCGGCCCACGGCAGGCGAGCGCGCAACCCAGGGCCCCCGCGGTCGAGCCACGGCAGTGCGAGCAGCCACAGCGCGAGCAGGCCTGGAACGATGCCCACCGCGAGCGCGCCCACCGATTCGGGCAGCGCCGCGCGCAGGGCGTACAGCGGCATCAGGAACCATTCCGGCCTCGCCGGGTGGTGGCGCGTGGGATCCGCAGGGGAGCCGAGCGTCGCAACTTCCACGAACGCGGCGACGAGCAGCACGGCCAGCAGCACCACGAACACGAAGGCACCGTCCACGGCAGCCTGACGGGGCCAGTACGGTTCCACGCGCGTCACGTCCGAATGCGGTCCGGCGACCCGGCCGTGCCGGGTCGCGATCCACACGCCCATGGCCGCGCACGCGACGAGCCCGAGCGGCAGCACGACCGCGTGCAGGGCGTACATCCGGCTGAGCACCGTTCGACCCAGCTCGGCGCCACCGAGCATCTGGCCGAGCAGTCCGCCGCCCGGAAGCGCCTCCGCGACCCCCAGCTCGATCCGCAGCGCCCAGTAGGCATGCTGGTCCCACGGCAGCCGCATCCCCGTGACGAGCGCGGCGAGCACCAGCGCAAGCATCCCCAACGAGAGCCACCAGCCGACCTCGCGGGGGCGACGGTAGCTGCCCGCAAACAGCGCGCGACCGACGTGCAGCGCGAGCACGACGAGCAGCGCCTCGCCCGCGGTGCGGTGCAGGGCGCGCGTGAACGCGCCGTGGGTGACGCGATGCTGGATCCACCAGACGCTCGCCCACGCCTCGTCGGGCGCCGGCACGTACTCGAGCGCGAGCGCCACCCCCGTCGACAGCAGCACGAGCAGCAGCGCGCCGGCGGCCGCGGCAAACGCGTGGCCGATGCCCGCCCCGCCATGGACGGGAATCGACGCGACGGAGTCGAGGAATGCGCCGAGCCCCGTGCGATCCTCGAACCAGCGGCGAAGGGAACCGCCGCGGTGCGGCAGCTGCACGCTCACGTCGCCGCGGTCCACCGGCGCGCGCGGTGGACCCCGCGACGCATCGGGTGGCCGGCGAGCCGCCATCCGACCCGCATCAGATCTCCTCGCGCGTCGCGATGCGGGGACGGAACCGCGCGAAACGCACCGCGATCATGCCGTCCGCCGTCCGCTCGGCCGGTAGCTCGTCGAGCGGTCGGGCCGAAGGGCCGGACAGCACGCGGCCGTCGAGCGCAAACCGACTCGAATGACACGGACAGACGAACTGCCGCGCCCGCTCGTCGTACCCGACGCGGCAGCCCAAATGCGGGCACGCGGCGCTGTGACACAGAATCGAGCCGTCCGGCCGGCGCTGCAGCCAGACGACGCCCAGCGTGCTGCGCGGAGCGCGCTCCCACGCGTCGACGCGTTCTCCGACGACGGTCATCGGCACCGGATGCTCGTCACGGAGCGCCGAGGCCGGTCCGACGACGACGCGCGTGCCCCGACGACGCCTGGGTCGCAGTACCGGATCCAGCCACACGGCCACGGCGGGCAGCGCGGCGAGCACGCCGGTCGCGATCGGACCGGCCATGGCGAGCCATCGTAGCCACGCGCGCCTGCCGCCGACCTCGGACACCGGCCGCATCATACACGCACGTCGACCGGTCGAGCGCAGATGTCGTCGCGGCCATGGTGACGATGTTGCCGTCGTCGTGGCTCTCGGAGTCCGGCGGCACCCCGAATTCGAGTGCGGTCTGGTGCGAGACCGAGCGCGGCCGTCCGTC
>JANWZI010000135.1 GCA_025054695.1 Myxococcota bacterium
GAGCGGCGATGTCTGCACCGCAGGCCGATGTGGTGGATCGGCGATCACGTGCAACGACGCCAACCCGTGCACGCGCGATGGTTGTGAGCCGGATCGCGGCTGCGTGTTCGTCGGTCTGGCGGATGGTACGGCGTGCGACGACGGCAACGCCTGTACCACGGGTGATGCGTGTGACGACTTCGTGTGCGTGGGGCGGCGACGGACGTGCGACGACGGCAACCCATGCACGTCGGACCGCTGCGATCCGGGCAGCGGTTGCGTCCACGAGCCGGTGCGCGACGGGACGAGCTGTGACGACGGCAACGCGTGCACGTTGGCGGATGCGTGCAGGGCCGGGCGTTGCGAGGGCGGCACGACGCGCGTGTGCCTCGACCCGCATGCCTGCACGGCCGACAGCTGCAATCCAGCCACGGGGATGTGCGTGTTCACGCCCGACGACTCGCGGTGCGACGACGGCAACGTCTGCACGGCCGACCGTTGCGATCCGGCGCGCGGCTGTGTCTCGAGCCCCGTTCGCGACGGGATGCGCTGTGACGACGGCAACGTGTGCACCGTCGAAGACGCCTGCCGCGGCGGAACGTGCACGGGACGAGCTCGCTCCTGCGACGACGGCATCCGGTGCACCGTGGACTCGTGCGATCCCGGTCGCGGTGGTTGTGTCCACACGCCCCAGGACAGGCTCTGCGACGACGGCGACGACTGCACGGTCGACAGGTGCCTTCCTACGGCGGGTTGCGTGTATGCTTCGATCTGCTGAACCGAGTCGGAGTCGAGCCCCGAGCCCGAGACCAAGGCCGAGTCGATAGCGCGATCACGCAACCTCGTCTGCGCGAGCGACTTGCTGGGGAGCACGTCGGCCGTCTCGTGGACCCCGAGGGTCTGCGCGCGCACATGCGGGGCTCGCCGCCGTCGAGCCACGCGACGGGGTCGTCTCCAGCCGCCAGAAGCGCGGCCGCGTGGGTGGCGAGCAACGCCACGAATTGGCGCTTCTCGGTCGCCGTGATCCCGCGTTCGAGCCGCGCGGTGCGCGCGCCCAGCGCGTAGAGTTGTCCGAGCACGGTCCGTTCGCGACTTGGGCCCGTCAATCGCGGATCGCGAACGAACCGCTCCGTCGGCGTCACCCTCAGCTCGATCGCGCCGTCGGGCGCTTCGTCGAGCGCTCGCGACAGCGACGCGAGCAATGCCATCGCGAAGGATTCGAGCCAGCGCGCCTGTCCGCGCTCGGCGCTCCGCATCGCCTGGCCGAGCGTCGACAAGGTCGCCCGCAGTTGCCGTTCGACCGGGCCCGGTAGCATCGCGCCGTTGGGCGCGTCCAGTGGACGCAGTATATCTGCCGCTCCCATGGGCGGACGCTCGACACTCCGGCGACCCCGCGCGGGCCGCGTCGCGATCGTCGGCCGACCCAACGTCGGCAAGTCGACGCTGCTCAACGCCCTCGTCGGTCAGAAGCTCGCGATCGTGACGCCACGACCCGGCACGACGCGTCACGCCCTGCTCGGGGTCGTCGTGCGCGAGCGCCCCCCGTTGCAGATCGCGCTCGTCGACACGCCCGGGATCGGTCGCCCTCGGACGGCGTTGCACCAGGTGCTGCAGGAGGAGGCGCGCGGCGCCCTGATCGGAGTCGACGCCGTGCTGCTGCTCGTGGCCGCGACCGAGCGCGGCGAGGCCATCCACCCCACCGACCGGGAAGCGTTCGCGGCGGCCCGGTCCGCGGACCGTCCCATCGTGCTCGCGATCAACAAGATCGACCGGCTGCGCGACCGTCGCCGGCTGCTGCCCGTCCTCGACGCCTGGTCGCGCGAGCACCCCTTCGCAGCGTTGGTGCCCATCAGCGCGCGCGACGGAGACGGGCTCGACCGGCTCGTGGACGAGCTCGGGCGGCTGCTCGAGCCGGGACGCCTCTTCGACGACCCCGATGTGCTGACCGATCGCCCCGAGCGCTTCTTCTGCACGGAGCTGGTGCGCGAGGCCGTGCTGCGGCACGTGCGCGACGAGGTGCCCTACGGGGTCGCGGTGCTTCTCGACGCCTTCGAGGCTGACGAGCGCATGGCGCACGTCGCCGTGACGATCGTCGTCGAGAAGCCCTCGCACAAGGGCATCGTCATCGGTGCGCGCGGCCGCATGCTCGCCCGCATCGGCCGCGATGCGCGACTCGCGATGCAGGATCTGCTCGGTCGGCGCGTGCGGCTCGAGACCCACGTCAAGGTGATCGAGGGATGGACCGCGGATCCCGAACGCGCGCGGCGGCTGGCGGTGGCGGGGGAGCGGTGAGCGTGCCCGGGGCGAGCTCCCGCCCGCTCGTCGCCATCGTGGGACGTCCCAACGTCGGCAAGAGCACGCTGTTCAACCGGCTCGTCGGGGCGCGTCGGGCCATCGTCGAGGACCGGCCGGGTGTCACGCGCGATCGGCACTACGCCGAGACCGCCGTGCACGGGCGTCCGGTGCTGCTCGTCGACACGGGCGGGTTCGATCCGGCGAGCGACGATCCGATGACGGCGAGCATTGCGACCCAAGTGCGGCTCGCCGTGGACGAGTGCGACGTCGTGATCTGCGTTCTGGACGCGACGTCCCCGCCGCTCGAAGCCGACGCGCGCGCCGTCGACATGCTCCGGCGCAGTGGCAAGCCCGTCCTCTACGTCGCCAACAAGGCGGACGGACCGTCGCGCGTACACGAGGCGGCGGATCTACATCGGTTGGGGGTCGAGCGGATCCTTCCCGTCAGCGCTCTGCACGGGCACGGGATGGCCGAGCTGGAGCGCGCGATCGTCGCGGCCCTGCCTTCCGCGGACGCCGAACGGCGGGTCGACCCGGCGGACGACGTGCCGCGCGTGGCCATCGTGGGTCGTCCCAACGCCGGCAAGAGCTCGCTCGTCAACCGCCTGCTCGGGGAGGACCGGCAGCTCGTCGATGCGCGTCCCGGCACGACGATCGACGCCATCGACGCATGGCTCGAGCGCGACGGGCGGCGCTGGATTCTCACCGACACCGCGGGCATCCGGCGACGCCGCTCGGTCGAGACGCGGCTCGAGGCCGCGGCGGTGCTCGCGGCCCTGCGCGCCATCGATCGCAGCGACGCCGTCGTGCTCCTGGTCGACGCGACGCTCGGGGCGACCGAACAGGACGCACGCATCGCGGGCATCGTGGAGGAGCGAGGCCGGGCGATGCTCATCGCGCTCAACAAGGCCGATCGGCTCGACGCGGAGGGGCGCCGTGCGGCGGCCCGGCAGTGCGAGGACACCCTCGGTTTCGTCTCGTGGGCGCCGCGACTGTTCGTCAGCGCGCTGACGGGCCGCGGCACGGGCAAGCTGCTCGACACCGTCGACCGCATCGTGCGGAGCCACCGCCACCGCGTCGGCACGGCCGAGCTGAACCGCTTTTTCCACGACGTCGTCGAGCGGCATCCGCCGCCGACCCGATCCGGTCGCGCCGCGCGTCTGTACTACGTCGCCCAGACGGCCACGCGACCGCCGACCTTTTCGGTCGTGGCGAGCGATCCGTCGCTCGTGGGACGCAGCTACGCGCGCTATCTCGTCAACCAGCTCCGGGTGCGCTTCGAGCTGCACGGGACGCCGATCCGGGTTCGGTTTCGACCGCGACGTCGGCGGGAGCAGGCTTGAGCGTCGCTTCGCGTTCGGTGACTCGGTCGAGCAGCCGCTCCAGGGCCTGCTGGATCGGGACCGGGTGCTCGACCGGCGCCGCGTGACTGGCGCCGCGCACCAGTACGTGCTCGGCGCCGGGGATGCGCGCGGCCATCGCCGCGCTGACGGATGCGGGCGTGAACGTATCGTGCTCGGCGGACACGACGAGCGTCGGCACGTCGATCCGCTCGAGCAGATCCTCGGCCGAGTGCTCGCCCGCGGCGCGGAGCATCTTCAGGAAGACGGCGGGATCGACCAGGCCGACGTGGTCCCAGTACGCGCGAAAGTCCTCGAAGCGAATCGCCTGGCGATCCAACTCGCGCAGCAGCCGGGCCACGGGGAAGGCCAGCCCGGCGGGCACGGCTCGCCAGATCGCGCGCGCGAGGCCGATGTGACGCGTCGCTCCGTCGACGAGTCGCGGTAGCCATTCGTGCAGCAGCCGCGTGCCGTGGAAGGTCTCGGTGATCCGACCCGCGCCCCCGCAGAGCAGCCCGAGCCCCGCGACGCGCTCCGGAGCGATCCGGTACGCTTCGAGAACCACCTGCGTGCCCATCGAGTGACCGATCGCGACGACGCGCGCGGCGCCGGCGTCGTCGAGCACCCGGACGAGGTCGCGGGCCAGCGTGGCGACGTCGAGCCGGTCGGGATCGCCCGGCGGCCCCGACCGGCCGTGGCCGCGGTAGTGCCAGTGCAAGACGCGGCGGTCGCGCCCGAGCGCTCGCGTCAGATAGCGCCACGCGAACCCATCGCACCCGATGCCGTCGCACAGCACGACGTCGGGGATGCCGACGACGGGCGACGACCGGCTCGCGCGCCAGAACAGCCGCGTGCCGTCTTCGGCCGTCGCGAAGGCGTTCAGCGGCCAGTCCACCGCGCCGGGCTCAGTTCTCCTCGCCCCCGTCGTCGGGGATGTCGTTGACCGACGGGAGCTTGCGGATCTCCTGCAGACCGATCTTCACGCAGCGCTGCACGATCCACGACAGCGAGCGGTCGAGCCGCGCCGCCTCGTGCTGGATCTCCTGAAGCATCGACTCCGGAAAGTAGAGGCTCTGTTTCCGCTTGTCCGATCCGCCCGGCATCCTGACGCTCCCACGCGCGCTTCGAGCTGGGGCGCAAGGCTACCTCAGCGCTCCTCGCGCGAGCAACGCCGCGCGCGTCGCGCTCGGACGCGGACGCGCACCAGAGCGCAAAAACGCGCGTCGCCGTCGCGCGGTCCGAAGGCGTCGCTCGGTCCTCGACGACGGTTGTTGCTTCATTCGCAGCGATCCTCTCGCCAGCGACCGTCGGGGCAACACAGCCACGTCGAGCACGTGCGCCACTCGCCCCATCCGTAACATTGGGTCCTGACGTAGCCGGGGCACGCGGCGATGAGCCCGAACAGCGCCTCGCACTGTACGGCACCCTCGCAGAATTCGTCCGACCACGCGCAGCGCTCCGTGCACACGCGCGTCGAAATCCCGTTGGCGCATCGACCGCATGCGGTACCGCTCATGCGCTCCCCGGGCATGCACGCCCCCGGAGGCTCGACGCATTCCCCCCACGGTTCCCAGACGCACCGTGCGCTGCAGACGCGCGCCTGAACGCCGCACCGCGGGCTGCACGAACGGCTCTCCATGGCCCCCGGGCTGCATTCGCCCGCGCAGCTCGCGACGTCCGGCGGCCCGGCATCGTCGGGGATTTCGGAGTCCGGACTCTCCGCCTCGACGGGGCCGTCGAAAACGGCATCCCACGCCGCCGAATCCGAATCCGTGTCACGGGCGGCATCCTCCAGCGTCGCATCGGCGGCCAAGACGCCGTCGGGTCCAGTCGACACGTCGGACGCGAGCACATCGTCAACGCCGGAGGCATCCACCCCGCCGCCACGACCGGCCCCGAGCCCTCGCGTGTTCACCGAGCACGCTGCCGCCACCGCGAGCCAGGCCAGCGACGCGCACGGCGGAAGCTTCACCGCGTCGAGGCTATCACGAAGCGGCCGCGGCTTTCCCGCCGGTCCGGGCGCCCGTCACTCCTCGCGTCGGCCGCCAAGCACCCCGAGCCGGATGAGGAAGTAGAGCAGCGTCAGCACGCTCGTGATCGCAGCCGCCACATAGGTCATGGCGGCGGCCGACAACACCTTGGCGACGCCGGCCTGCTCGGACGGAACGATGATCCCGTGGTCGAAGAGCAGCTTCTTGGCCCGCTCGCTCGCGTCGAATTCCACCGGCAGCGTGATGAGCTGGAACAGGACCGTCGCCGAGAAGAGAATGACGCCGAGCAGGGAGAGACCCGCCATCGACAACAGCATGCCCACCGCGATCAGAATGAAGCCCAGGTTGCTGCCCAGGCTCGCGACGGGGACCGCGAGCGTGCGCACCTCGAGGGGCCAGTAGCGCTTGGCGTGCTGCAGCGCGTGGCCCGTTTCGTGCGCGGCGACCGCAAGAGCCGAAATGCTCCGGCCGTGGTAGACGTCGGGCGATAGCCGCACCGTCCGGTCGCGCGGATCGTAGTGGTCGGTCAGCCAGCCGTCGTGCGGCTCGACCCGGACGTGATGGAGGCCGGCGCGGTCGAGGATGGCCCGGGCGGCGTCGGCGCCGGTCATCCCGCGCGCGTTGGGCACCTCGGCGAACTGGGCGAATCGCCGCTTCGTGGCGAACGTGGCCCACAGCGAAAGCAGCATCGCTGGGGCCAACATGGCGAAGTACAGGGGGTCCAGCATCGCGCCGTTACCTATAATCTCGAATCGGCGGGGCACAATCCCTGCTGCGTGCGAAGCGGCCGCGAAGCCGCGCTAAGGTGCGAGCCGTGCACGGCGGAGCCGGTGAGCCGGACAGGAACGCGCAACTACGAAATGGGGCCGAAGGCGAGAGGGGGGCGTCCACACGTCGGGCGGTGGCGCGGGCGCGGCGCCTCGTCGTCAAGGTCGGCAGCCAGCTCCTCGCCGGTTCGGAGGGACGGGCGCGGATCGAGTTCCTCGCAGCGGACGTCGCGAGCCTCGTTCGCGACGGGCGACAGGTGGTCGTTGTTTCCTCGGGTGCCATCGCGCTCGGAATGCCGCGCTTGGGGCTGCGCCGCCGCCCGGCGGCCATGCCGCTGCTGCAGGCGGCCGCGGCCGCCGGACAGTCGCGCCTGATGCACGCGTGGGAGGAAGCACTCGCTGCGCACGGCCTCGTCGCCGCGCAGGTCCTCTTGACGCATGCGGACCTCGCCGAGCGGGACCGCTGGAGGGCTGCGCGCGCCACCTTCGAGGCGCTTCTGGGGCGCGGGGCCGTGCCCGTCGTCAATGAGAACGACACGGTCGCCGTCGACGAGATCCGCTTCGGCGACAACGACCAGCTCGCCGCGATGCTTGGAACGCTCGTGGACGCGGAACTGCTCGTGCTGCTGACGGATGTGGAGGGATTGCTCGACGCTCGCGGCCGCCGCGTGCCGGTCGTCGAGTCGTTCGAAACGGCTGCCACGCTCGTGCGGCCCGGGCGCAGTCGGGAGGGGACCGGGGGGATGACGAGCAAACTGGAGGCCGCGCGGCGCGCGACCCTGCGCGGGGTGCCCGTCGTCGTCGCGAGCGTGCGCGAGCCACATGCCGTGACTCGGATCGCGGCTGGAGAAGACGTCGGGACGCTGTTCGTGCCGCGCGGCAAGCCGCTCGGGGCGCGCAGGCACTGGATCGCGTTCACTCTGCGGCCGCGCGGTGCGCTGCTGCTGGATGCGGGGGCGGTGCGCGCCATCGTCGAGCATGGCCGCAGCCTGCTGCCGGCCGGGGTGCTCGGCGTGCGCGGAGATTTCGAGCCGGGCGACGCGGTCTCGCTCGTCGGCCCGGACGGGCGGGAGGTCGCGCGCGGTCTGTGCCGGTACGGAACGCGCGAGCTGGCACGGCTCGCCGGCTCGCGGTCCGGCGCCGCGCGCAACGCACGCGCGCAGCTCGCGGAGGTGGTGC
>JANWZI010000136.1 GCA_025054695.1 Myxococcota bacterium
CACGCGCGGCAGCCAGCGTCGGCGCAGGGCGGCGGAGCCTCGCCACCCGATGGGGTAACCGCCGAGCGCCTGCATCGCGAACGCCAGATCGGCCAGGGGCGAGATCCACGCGAGGCGCTCGCGGGCCAGGCACAGGGCGACCGAGCGGATCGCCGCGAAGCGGCCCCCGTCCTCCGCCCGCGCGACGAGACCGAGCAGCCCCGCCCGGCCCAGCGCCGCGCACAGCGCCGGCAACGCCTCCCGCGGGGATGCGGCCGATCGCTCGATGGCCTCGATCTCGCCGGCGAGTCGGCCCGCGGCGTGCCAGGCGGCGCGCAGGCACTCCTCGTCCACGAACGCGTGCTCGACGAGCGCGTCGAAGTCCCGGTCCGAGCGTGGCGGGGCCGTCACGCGAACCTCGGCGGGCGGCGTGCCTTGCGGGCCTCGTACGCTTCGCGGAAATCGGGGTGCATCATGCACAGGGCCTGCGCCTGGGCCTCGGCCTCCAGGGCGGCCTCGAAGTCCATCGCCGCCTCCGACTCGAGCATCCGCTTGGTCATCGCGTGCGCGAACGCCGGCCCCGACGCGAGCCGCCGGGCCCGCTCGCGCGCTTCGTCGAGGAGGCGCTCGGCGGGCACCACGGCGTTGACCAGACCGATGCGCTCGGCCCGCGCGGCATCGACGAACTGCCCTTCGAGCAGCAGCTCGCTCGCGATGCCCAGCCCGACGATGCGGGGCAGCAGCCACGCCGCGCCCATGTCCGCGCCCGACAGCCCCACCTGCGGGAAGAGAAACGCGATTCGCGTCTCCGGCGTGGCGATGCGCAGATCGGCGGCGAGCGCGATGACGGCTCCGGCGCCGCAGGTGACGCCGTGCAGCGCGGCGACGACGGGCTTGGGACAGCGGCGGATGGCGCCGACGAGCGCGCCGGTCATGCGCGTGAATTCGAGCAGGCCCGCCGCGTCGCGCTCGAAGAGCTTGCCAATGATGTCCTCGACGTCGCCGCCGGAGCAGAACCCTCGCTCGCCGGCGCCGCGCAGCAGCACCGCGCGCACGTCCGGATGCGGATCGCGCGCCAGCGCGCGGAAGGCGTCGCGCAGCTCGGCGTAGATCTCGAAGGTCAGCGCGTTGATGCGCTGGGGGCGGTCGAGCGTGATTTCGAGCACGCCCTCTTCGGTGTGCGTGCGGAACGAGCGCCCCTCGATCGTCATGGCAGCACCGCCATGGCTTCGAGCTCGACGAGCGCGCGCGGCTCGAGCAGCGCGGCCACCTCGACGAGCGCCATCGCCGGATACCGCTTGCCCATCAGGGCGCGCCAGCGCACGCCGATGTCCGTGGCGCGTTCGAGGTAGCGCGCGCGGTCGGTGACGTAGGCGACCATGCGCCCGACGTGCTCGGGGCCGCCGCCGGCCGCGCGCACGACGTCGAGGACGTTGCGCAGCGCCTGTTCGAATTGCTCGGCGATGTCGTCGGAGACGATGCGTCCGTGCGCGTCCCAGCCGATTTGGCCGGCCACGAAGAGCAGCCGGCCGGGCGGAAACAGCACGCCGTGGTTGTAGCCGCGAGGCGGCGCGAGCGACGAGGGATTGACGAGCGTCGGCTCCATGGGGCCCGGACCGTAGCACCGATGCGCGGGATCGGCGGCGCGCGTACGGCGCGACGAACGGCGCGGCGCGCCCGAGCCAGCATGCGGGGCCGCAATCGATGCGGAGTCGACGACGGGGCGCGAGGCACGCACCGCCGCCCGTTCCGTGGCACGCTGCGCGGCATGCGTGAGACGGACCGAGGCGACGATCCGTCGAAGGTGGCCATGGACACGAGCGGCGCGTCCTCCTCGGCGCAGCCGCCGCGCATCGACGCCGAGACCTTCGAGCGGCTCGTGCGCGAGAGCATCCCGCAGAGTGCCCGGCTGCCCTGGCGCGTCCTGGAGGTCGGTCACGGCCGCGCGCGTCTCGTCATGCAGTTCGACGCGCGCCACGTGCGCGCCGGCGGCACCGTGAGCGGGCCGGCGCTCGTCGCGCTCGCCGACACGACGCTGTACCTCGTCACGCTCTCGGTCGTCGGGCTCGAGCCTCTCGCGGTCACGAGCGATCTGTCCATTCGATTTCTGCGTCGCGCGCCGCCGGGCCCCATCGTCGCCGAGGGCCGAGCGCTGCGCGCTCGCGGGCGGCTCATCGTCGGCGAGGTCACGATGAGCCGGGAGGGAGAGGACGAGCCCATCGCGCACGCGACGGGCACCTACGTCGTGCCGACGCATCGCCGCGAGCGCTGACGGCGCCCGATCCGGTCGGTCGCGGACGACCGGATCGAAGGCGTCGGAGCCAGGGGGCTGCCTTCGCCGTGGGCCGCGTTCGCTGGGGCGTCCCGTTCGGGTCGTTCCATGGACGCTGCGAGCCGAGCGGCTCGTCGGCGCCTGCTGGCGGCAGCCGTTCTTCGAACGCCTACGCCCGGGCGCGCGGCGCCGGACCCCGACTCCGTCATTCGGTTTCGAACCCGTGGCTGTCGAACTTGAGCGTGCGGCTGTTCTCCGTGACGATTCGGACCACGTTGTCCGGAACACCGGACGGAACCTCCGCCTCGATTTCCAGAGTCACCTTCACACGAGCCCCCACGAGGCCGACCAGGTGCGTGATGACCTCGTCGGCGACCCTGCTCGCGTCGCGGCCGACCCGGGTGGCGTCGAGCGTGACGGTGCCGTGGAACCGCCTGGGACGCGCCGGCGGCGATGCGACGCCGGGGGTAGGCGGGGGCGACCCGGACGGCTGGCTCGGCGGTGAGCCGCCACGAGCAGCGTCGCCCGCGGTCTGCGTCGATGGGGCCGCCGGTGCCGCCCCGACCTCGGTATCGAGCTGTCGGCGTGCGGCCTCCGGTTTGACGAGCAAGGCCGTCGAGCGCGCGTCGATCCCAGGGACGCGACATGCAAACTGGAGACCGCGGTACCGCGCGCCGGCATCGTCGTAGCTTTCCGCAAACGCGAACGAATCGTGCTCCCACGTGAGCAGGCCAAGGCCGCTTTGGATGGCTTCGAGCAGAACCGAGGGGCTCCGCAGACGCGGAAGGTAGAGGTAGCGAGCGAAGTCGTCGACGAGCTGCCTGATCGCGACGTGGTCGCCGCGCCACAGCGGCACGCGGTCGAGCTCCATGCGAAGCCGCGAGGCGCCCAAGCTCGTGATCAACAGCTCGTCGTTCTTGAGCTTCTTGCTCGCGCGCACGGCGAGCGCGTCCTGGCCCGTCAGGCGGACCGCCTGCCATTGCACGGCGTCGTGGGGGCTGCTCTGTGTGGGCACGAGCAGCCATTGGTACGCCTCGGGAAGGCGCGCGACGACGACGCCGTCGGCGGCGTCCCGCTGCGCCTCGGCTTGTTTCACCTGGTGAGGGGACAGGTCGAGGGTCGTCTGCTCGTTGACGATCGAGTCCCACGCGAGATATCGGCGGATGGCCTCGTCGAGGTCTTGCAGCCGTGTCTTGTCCACCGCGAGGAAGACGAGCGTGTTCGCGTACAGGCGCGGCGCGCTGCCCCGCGAGGCGAGGATCGCCTTCGCCTCCATCTCGGCGGGGCTGTTGGGCTCCTTGCCATAGGGATGGTCGATGCCGAGCACGACCAGGCGCGCGTCGAGGTCGTCCGGCACGTCTTGTCCGGATTGCGGCAGGCAATGAATTCGAGCGAAATCGCCGCTCTGGCGCAGGTCGGCGCGCAGGCGCCTCTCGATCTCCTGCGCCACCTTGTCGGGCTCTCGCTTGAGCTGCTCCGCGCGATCCTCGGCGAGCTTGGTGACCGTGGGCTGCGTCGAGTACCAGTAGCGAGGACCGTCCTGGTACAGATAGGTGGCCGTCGCCGCCAGCCGCCTCAGCGCATCGCCGAAGACGGCCGGCGACTCACCGGGCATCACGCACCCCAGTCGCACGCGACGGTCCTCGATGCCGCGGTTCGCGGCCGTGGGCGTGGGCGCCGACCCGAGGTAGATCGTGCGCGCCACGCGCCGACAGGCGGCGAATTTGCCGAGGTTCGGGACCTCGGTGTCGAGCCGCAGCGGCAGGGAGTTCGGTCCGTCCACGTCCCTCTCAATGACCGGCACCCAGTTGTCCGACAGGTAGCGCGTCAGCTCGAACTGCACGCGCGGGTCGTCGATCGGGATGGTCGAAGGCAGGATGAGCGGATTGCGGTCGCCCTTCTCCCAGAGGCTGTGGATCACCGCCGCCATCAGGCGCAGCACGCCGCGCGTGCGCTGGAACTTCACGAGGGTCGACCAGTCCGTGTACAGGCGGTCGAACACCTCGGGGTGGATCGGGTAGGCGGCGCGCAGGCGCTTCTCATAGTCGGCGTCGCGGCACTCGGGCGGAAAGTCCTGGTGCTGGGTGCGGTAGAAGTCGAAGAACGCGCGGGCCACGGTGTCGCGGGCCACGAATTGCGACGGATCGACGAGAGGCTCGAACAGACGCCGCCGCACGATCTCGAAGCCCTCTTCCGCGGTCGCGGGCCGCCACGACGACTCGACGCGCCCGATCACGTTCCGCAAGCGGTCGAGCGCCTCGCGGCCACGCTGGCCGCCGACCTCGACGTCGTCGGCCTGCGCGTGCGGTGAGCCGACGGTGTCGGATGCCGGCAGGCTGATCACCAGCAGGCAGTTCTTCGCGAGCTTGGCCGACTCGGTGAGCGCCTGGGCGAAGCTGAACTGCGTCTCGAAGCTGCCTGCCGGAAGGTCGCTCTGGTCGTGGAGTTGGCGGGCATAGGCCACCCACTCGTCGATGAGCACCAAGCACGGCCCGTACTCGTTGAAGAGCTCGCGCAAGGCGTCTCCCGGGCTCGTCGCCTTCTCGTCGTCCGCCCGCACCCGTTCGAACGCCTTCTTTCCACCGAGCTGCCAGGCCAGCTCGCCCCAGAGCGTGCGCACGACGGTGCCGTCGGGCTTCTTCGTCGGATTGCCCGGCGAGATCTTGTTCCCCACGAGCACGACCCGACGCGCCGTCGGGAGCTTCGATACGCCCGCCTCCGCGAGCACGGCGTCGACCCCGACGAGCTCGCCCGGCGCGGCGCCCGAGAACAGATGGTAGAGCGCGAGCATCGAGTGGGTCTTGCCGCCGCCGAAGTTGGTCTGGAGCTGGACGACGGGATCGCCGCCCACACCCGACAAGCGCTGCACGGCCCCGACGAGCAGGCGCTTGAGGCTTTCGGTGAGGTACGTGCGGCGGAAGAACTCGGCCGGATTCTTGTATTCGTCGCTGCCCTCGCCGATGTGCACCTGCCAGAGGTCGGCGGCGAACTCGGCCTGCTGGTAGCGGCCGCTCGCGACGTCGTCGTGCGGGGTAACGACCTCGCGCCACGGCTTGAGTCTGCCTGCGACCGGGCTCTCGATGGCCGTGCCCACGCTCTTGCGCATCTGGTTGCGCACCTGCTCGTCGAAGCGGACGCGCAACAGCTCCGTCTTCAGCCTCTCGGCCTCTTGCGCTTCGGGCGCGGAGACTGCGGTCAAGAGCCGACTGGTCGAGTCGAGCGCGCGGTAGGCGTCGTCGCTCGAGAACGTCTGCTGCTCGGCCCACCGGCTGTAGACGTGTTGCAGCTCGCGCACCCAAAGCAGCTCCGCCGGGCCGAGCGTGCGCCCGAAGACCTCGTCCCACGCATTGCCCATGAGCGCGAGGAGCGCGGCCGCGTCCCATTGGGCGAGCGGCTTGTCGGCGAGGAGCCGGTCCTCGCCCATGAAGCGGCCTGCGTGCGCAGGCGCCTGCTCTTTGTAGACGTTTTTCAGCTCGCGCTCGATGAACGGCGACAGGCCCTGTCTGAGCAGGTCCATCGCCTTGCCGACGCGGTCGTGGTTGGTGAGGGCCACGGTCAGTTCTCCCCTCTGTCTCCAAGGACGGGGAAGGACGGCAAGTCCGCTTCTACGACGTCCGCGAGCGAGAGCGCCGCCTTCCAGAGGTCGTCGAAGATTTTCTCGCGCACGCACTCGAAGCCGTGCGCCAGAATCGACTGGTTCCGCGCGACGAGGGGTGACTTCGTACCATGGAGTGCCGCGCTCTCGAACTTCTCCCCCAGGGGATCCTTGAAGCTCATCAGAAGTCTGTACGCGTCCTGCAGGCCGATGGCGACGACGCCTTCCTTCGCTCGGGCGGCCCACTCCGACCTCGGCGGTTCTGGGATCCGGTCGAGTGGGACTCTCGCGGTGCTTTCGATGCCGTGTCGCTCCTTCAATGCCAGCTGGGCCGTGGCCTCGATCGCGCGGTAGAGCCTGGCGACGCCATCATCGACGCGGCCCTCGTCCCTTCGACGTTTCGCGTTCGCCAAGAGGTCGAGCACGTGAGCACGACTGGGAGGTGTTGTTCGGCAGATCTCGTCGAGATGGGCTCGACTGCTCTCGATGGCGTCGAGAACCCGATGCGCCGACGTGAGCGCGGCGCGCAGGTCGTTGGCCGACCTTGTGACCTGCTCCAGCAGCGCCCTGCTCGTACTGTGATCGAACCGATCCCACGCGTCGAACGCCCTCGCGAGTTGCTCGAGGACGGAGAACTCGCGCTTCCGATCCGGGAGAGTGACGCGCTTCTTCGCCACCTCAGCGACGTTTGCAGCCGCGAGGAATGCGCGCTGGTCGAACAGAACGACGAATTCCTCGACGGCCTGATGGCCGAGCGCATCCCACGGATTTGCCTGGCAGACGACCTTCTCCGCGCCGGAGACGACGACGCCCACGCCGTCCTTGGTGCGCTCGCTGCCGCCGACGTACGAGAACAGGCACGGCCACCGGCTGGCCTGAAGCGCGATCGACGCCGACATGCACTTCGTGCCGCCGGTGAAGTCTACGACGACCTGGAATTTGTCCCCGCGCGCAACCCAGTCCATGACCTTCGGCGTCAACTGCCTCAGCCGGTCGAGGCAGCTCGCGAGATCTTGGCCGTCCGGCAACTCGAACAAGTCGTATCGTCCGGGATCGAGATCCACGCCTTCGTCGCGCGCCTTGGGGACGATCTTCGCATCGACGTCGCCCTTCGTCTGTGGCGTGTGGACGAACCGGACCCGCACGGGCTTCCAGCGTTTGAGCGCGGCGATGACGGGCTCGGGGGTCCCGCCGACGGTGCAGATGAGGAGCGTGTGCCTCTGTTCTGCCATCTACTTCCCCTTCTTCTCCGGGGGCGAGGGCGCCGCGTCCGTGGGGACGCGGAACGTGATTTCTCGGCTGGTCACGGAGGCGACGATGAGCGTGAGACGACGCCCGGCCTGCTCCGTGGCGGGAACATCGGCGGTGTTGTGAATGGGGCCGGCGAGCCCCGACGGCTCATGGCGGGCCTTCCAGCCGCCTTTTTTCGTGCGCTCCTCGAGCAGCGTCGCTTCGACGCGGTCACCGACTTTGGGTAGCGCGCCCC
>JANWZI010000137.1 GCA_025054695.1 Myxococcota bacterium
TCGGGATCGAGCTGCCGCGCCCGCGCGAGAATCTTGACGGCCCGGTGGGGGTCGCCCCGCCTGAGCAACAGCTCGCCCAGCCATCGGAAGGCCTCCTTGTCCTCGGGGGCCAGTCGTGCGGCCCGCACCAGCGCCGCCTGCGCTCGCGCCAGGTCGCCGGCTCGGAGCCGTGCCTTGCCCTCGACCAGAAGCAGCTCGGGATCGTCGGGGCGAAGGGCGAGCGCACTCTCGACGACCTCAAGCGCGTCGACCACGCGCTCGGAATCGAGCAACGCGCTGGCGAGCGCCGCCGCTCCCTGCCACGACGGCTGATGGCGGAAGCGAAGCAGACGCGCGTCGAGGCCGCCGCGAAGCTCGTCGCTCATGGTGCCCGGTATCGCCGCAGCCCCTCGTTGGAGGGGCTCACGTGGGCGGATGGTAACAGCGAAGGGGGTCGGTGCCGCAAGCGTTCGGGTTCGCGACGAGACGGCGTTGTTGCCACGCGCAAACGCTCGCGGTAGACGCGCCCCGTGCGCAGACCCGTTCGCGTATGCGCGCTCGCGATCCTCACGGCGTGCGGTCCGCCGGCCGCCCGCTCGCCCGATCAGACGCTGCGGGAGCTGGCCCGGGCGATCCGGGAGCGACGGGCAGACGCGGTCTGGGCGCTTCTGTCCGCCGAGCAGAGAAGTCGTCTGTCGGTGGCGGACGTCGAGGCGCGTCTGCGTGCCGATCCGCACGAACTGAGAGAGCTCGCGGCGGCGCTCGAACGCCCCGACGACGAGCCCGCGATCGTCGCCCGCGTCGTGCTCGCGACCGGAGACGCCGTCGATCTCACGTTCGAGGACGGAGCGTGGCGCATCGACGCGAGCCTGCTCGACTACTACGACCAGAGCACGCCGCGCGCCGCGCTGCGATCGTTCGTGCGCGCGGTCGAGCGAGGTCGCTACGACGTCGTCTTGAGGCTCGTCCCGGATGCGGATCGGGAGGGGCTCGACGAAGACCAGCTCCGGCGAGCCTGGAGCGGTGAGGGGCGGGAATCCATCGAACGGCTGGTCGCGATCCTCCGCTCGAACCTCGACCGGCCGATCGAGGTCGTGGGCGACACCGCGACGATGGCCTACGGGGATCGATTCGTCGCGCGACTGGTGCGCGAGGACGGGCGCTGGAAGATCGAGGATCCGGACTGACGACGGCGGTCGGGTGGCTCGACGTGGGCCGCAAACCCCGCCTCTGCCGCAGGCGCGGACTCGGACTCAGGCTCGAACTCGGGCTCGGACTCGGTCTCGGTCTCGGTCTCGGACTCTCGGGCTCGGTCTCAGACTCGGTCTCGGGCTCGGACTCGGACTCGGTCTCGGACTCAGGCTCGGCCTCGGCCTCGGACCCGGTCTGGGACTCGGCCTCGGACTGGGGCTCCGACTCGGTCTCGGACTCGCTCCCGCGCGTGGGAGGCGGACCGCGACGACGACGCCCGCTCGATCAGCCGCGGCGCGTGCCGAGCGTCTCGCCGACCACGCTCGCGGTCAGCTCGACGAGCGGAACAACTTTCCCGTAGTCGAGACGCTGAGGCCCGACGACGGCCAGCCTCCCCGCGGTGCGCGTCCCATGCCGGATCGGCGCCGTGACGATCGAGATGTCGGAAACCCCCTCGACGTTGGCCTCCGCGCCGATGAGCACCTGCACGCCGCTGGACGCCATCGTGCGATCGAGCAGCCCCACGAGCCGCTCCTTTTCCTCGAACGCTCGCACGAACGCCCGGAGTTTCTCGGGATCGGAGAACTCGGGTCGATCGAACAGCACTCCCTGCCCTTCGACGAGCAGCTCCGGCGGACCCTGCTGCGCGGCGAGCGCCGCATCGACGACCGAGCGGGCGCGCGCGCGCAGCTCCCGCATGCCATCGAGATCCGCGGCGAGGGCGTCGCGCAGATCGGCGAGCGACCGCGCGCCTCGACGTAGCAACTCGCGGAGGAGGTTGTGAGCCCTCTCGAGATCCGCGCGCTCGATTCCCTCGCCCGGAACGATCCGGTTCTGGACCGCACCGGAGCGAGTCACGACCACGGCGAGGACACGCTCGCCGGGCAGCGGCACGAAGTGGATGTGCGCGATCGGTTCCTCGTCGGGGCGGGGCGGCGCCACGACGGCCGCCGCGCCCGTCATCGACGCGAGCAGGCGTCCGCTTTCTCGCAAGACCTCGCGGGGGCCCGACAGCGAACGAATGCGCTGCTCGATGGCCGCGCGGTCCGCCGCGGTGACCTCGCGCATCTGCACCAGCGCGTCGACGAAGAGCCGGAAGCCCCGATCGGTGGGAATGCGGCCCGCGCTCGTGTGCGGCTGCATGAGCAGGCCGGCGTCGGTGAGGTCCGCGAGCACGTTGCGGATCGACGCCGGCGAGAGGTTTAGGCCATATCGACGCGCGAGTCGCCGCGAGCCGACGGGCTCACCGGTCGTGATGTACTCGGTGACGACCGCGTAGAGAATCCGCCGTGCCCGGTGGGACAGGGACGAGAGCACGCTCGCGGACGTCTCGGGCGACACCCGTGACGCAATTGTAGCTATGGCGCGCCCACGTCCCTGTCAACTCGCACGAGCGCGGCCACCGAGGGATTCCCCCGCCGCCGCTCACTCGGCGCAAGGACCGTCGTGGGCGACCGACACGCCTGCGGACGCAGCGAAGCACGCGTTCGAGTGAGTCCTGCCGTCGCAGCCGCACACGGGATCGTACAGCGTGATGCAGGCTTCCGGCCGGCGCTGGCACGTTCCGGGGAGGTCGGCCGCGCCGCAACGAGCCTCGACCGGATACGCGCAGTACCACCCCTCCGGGCACGGATCGGTTCCGCGCACGCCGCACGGACGTCCCTCGACGGGGCTGGGCGCGGGCACCATCTCGCAGCGCCCGGACACGCATGCCGGGCGCTCGTCGCGGCAGAGGTAGACGTGCGGGCAACGCGTCGGCACGTCGCAGACGGGCTCGACGGCGCTCGCGAACGACGCGTTGACAGCGCGACGCTCGCCGCCGCTCTGACACGGGCAGCAATTCGCGTTCACCGCGACGCAATCAGAATCGCGCGAGCAGGCGACCGTGGGGTCGTCCACTTCGCACGTCGACGGGGGGCACGGATGCCGGATGCAGTGAATCCATCGGCACGAAGAACCCGTCGGGCATTCGCCGCGCACGCCGCACTGCGGCCTGCAATCGGCGTCGAGGCAGCGCAGCGACAGCGTGTAACCGCCCGGGCGGCCCCAGTACTCGCGCACCACCACGAGATAGGTGCCCGCGGAGCGCACACGCACGGCGAGCCGCGAGTCGAGGCTACCGCCGTAGTCGTCGTTGACGGCGATGGGCACCGCCCGACTCCAGCTCGAGCCGCGCTGCGGACCGTACAGGTACAGAACCGTGTCGACGCCTTCGTGGCCGCGTGTCTCGAGCACGAACCGGGAGCCCGCGCCCGCGGTGAACAGCCAGCCGTTGAAGCCGCGCGAGGGGAATCGCGAATCGACGCTTTCGCCCCACCCGAGCACGCCTTGCAGTCGCAGGCGGGCCGTGAGCGCGTCGGCGGGCTCGTCCCCATCGACGAAGGCGGGGGGCTCGAGCTCGGGCTTGTGCTCCTGCGCGACACAAGCCGCGAGCAGGATGGCAACGGTCGGTAGGGTCTTGCAAAGCTGCATGGTCGTCGTTCTCCGCGCGCGCGTCGAAGCACGCTGCGTGCCCGATCGCTCGAAACGAAATTCCACACCGATCACTGCGACCACGCTTCATCGTCCGGCAACGCAACTGGCCACCGGCAAGTTGCATCGCCAGGATTCGCTCCGAGTCCGAAATGGCTCGCGAGTCGGATTTCCGAGACCGATGCCTACACCGAGTACGGACAGCGGCGGTCACGTTGCTCGATGTGGCCAAGAGAAGTTGCGATTCCGAGCCCGTGCCCAAGCCCGTGCCCGAATTGCGAGCGAGTTACATGACCGCCGCTGTGAGTCCGAGTCCGTTTCGAGCCAGAGACGGCCGGATCCGTCGGAACGTCGCGGTCAGTGCGCGTGGCCCGCGTGGGACGAACCGGAGGCAGACGGAGACGCGGCGCCCGGCGTCGTTACGGACGTGGGCGCGGGCAGACGGGAATCGCTCGCGGTGCCCCCATCGCTCCGCGTCGTCGGCGCCTCGGTGCGGGTCACGGGGTCGAGACCGACGACCGGTCGCGCGTCGTCGTCGACCTGCTGGGCGACGGATCGAAGCACCTTGACCCAACCTCGCGTCGTCTCGGTACGTGCGTAGTACTGGGGCTCGGCCGCGTCGACGCGCACCAGCTCCAGACGACCGAGCTGCCGGCCGCGCGGATCGCGATAGGCGATCTCGACGACCGTAGTGCGTCCCGCGCTCTCCGTCAGGTCGCTGCCCGGCGCGGCATCCGGCGCAAGATAGCTCTGCACGCGCAGCCGACCGACGCGATCGAGCCAGTTGCCGTACAGCTCGTTGCGTTGGTCGGGCGTGTCCGCGTCGACCCACTCGGCGCGATCCGGGTCGAGCCTGTGACGCTGCAGCAGCGTCTGCTCGCGGCCGTGGGCCTTGACGAGCACGGTCTCGACCTCGCGCCGCTCGAAGCGGTGCAGCTCGCGCTGCATGAGGCGGAATTCGGCCGATTCGAGATCGCGCACGATCTCCGACGAGAGCAGGAACACGGGCCCGCCGTTCGCGAGCCGGGCGTATCGGTCACCCGAACCGAAAGTGGTCTCTCCGAGCGCGTAGCGGTGGGTCTTGCCGCCACACTCGATCACGAGGTGTGTCTCGGCTCCCTCGAGCTTGAGCTCGGAAAGCAGGTTGCGCTGGACCTCGCCGAGCGATCGGATCGCGCGCAGCGGCGCGAGGCGGCCGGCGAGCTCCTCGGCGTTCTTCGAGCCGACGAACGACTCGCGCGTCCGCTCGCCCTGCTCCGGCGTACGCTCGACGGTGACCCAGAAGTACCGTTCGGTTCCGCCCTGTCCGCCGCGCGCCTCGACCCGGGTCCGGCGTTGCTTGGTGACGAGCTCGAACGCCCGCAAGGCGGACGACTCGCACTCGAGCACGACGACTTCCTCGTCCGAACGCTCCTCAGCGTCGCCTGCGCGGTAGACCCACCACGCCGCGCCGACACCGAGCGCGGCAAGCGCCACGTGGTGCCACAGTCCCCTCACGGCGTGCCCTCCTTCCGCGACGCACCCTGCGACGCTGGGTCGTGTGCAGGATCCGCGCGCGAGGCTCCGGGATCCGACGTCGATGGCGAGACAGGTGCCGGTTCCTTCTTTTCCGCGCCTCGCTTGACGTCGGGTGCAGCCCTGCGCCGTCGGCGCCACGCGGCCCAGATGCCGACACCGAGGACCGGCAACGGCACCCCGAACGTCGTGCCGTAGAACCAGATCGCGTCGCCTTCTTGCGTGTGCTCGATCGGGACGTCCTCCTCGGTCGTCGTCTCCGCGACCACCTGCTCCTCCCCGAGCAACCACTGGAAGACGTCGCTCAGTACGAGCCCATTGCCCGGGTTGCGGATCACCTGATCGGTCACGAAGTCGCCGTCGGCGAGGATGACTGCGCGACCCTCCTCTCCCTGCTCGCCCTGCGGGCGCGGCACGGTGACGACCGCCATGACGTTGTAGGCCGTCTCGGTCTCGTCGCCGTCCTTCTCGTAATCGCCGTCGCGATCGAGCCACACCTCCGGCGGCGTCCGGATAGGAAACTGAACCTGGATGCCCTGGAGTTGCGCCGGGTTCTCGAACCGCGAAAGCGCGCCCCCGCGCACGAGGATCGTCGCGACCTCGTTCGAGAAGCGGCTCGCGAGCGTGACCGTGGGGTGCGAGGTGTACTGCTTCGTGTAGACGAGCTGCCGGTCCGAGCGCTCGCGCGTGCGCGCCACGTGGTAGCGCTCGCTCGTGAGCACGCCGCGCTCGAGGCGCAGCCCCAGACCGGAGAGCAACGGCTCGAGCCCGTGGTCGACGTCGGGGTCGACCATCGCGAAGAGCCGGCCACCGTGCTGCACGTAGCGCAGCAGGCTGCTCGCTTCCTCGGGCGCGAACGGACGTCGCGGACCGACGACCATCACGGCGGGCGCGCCTTCCGGCACGCGGTTGGCGAGGCCTTGCGCCATGCCGAGCGGCCGCGTCGTGATGTTGCTGCGCTCGAGCGCCGCCGTCAGCTCACGCGTGCGCATGCCCGGCCCGTCGCCCTCGATGCCGGAGCTGCTGCGCTCGTCGTGGCCGACGGTCACGTGGACCTCGCGCCGCACCTGCACGAGGCGCGCGTACGCGCGCTGGAAATGGCCGTCGAGCGTGCGGAGCGTGCGACGCGCCTCCTGCAGCTCGAGGCCCACCTGGAACGTCTCGGCGCGCTGCGCGTCGCCCTGCCCGGAGAGCAGCGCGACGTGTCCGTTGCCTCGGATCCGGTGCTGACGGGTGAGCGCCGGGGCGAGGGCGTGGTCGCGCACCTTCACCGTGAGCTTGTCGCTCGCGGCGTCGACCGCCTCGAAATACGGGCGCAACTGGTCGAGCACCTCGTTGGCGGTCGGGTAGAAGAGCACCACCTCGACGGGCGTGCCGAGCCTGCGGACCATCGCGAGCGTCGATTCGGACGGCATCGCCGTGCGGAAGAACGACAGGTCCTCGCGCACGTCGCGCTTGCGCGCGACGTAGTTGATCGACACCACGAACACGAGCGCGAGCGCGATGGCGAGGCCGTCGCCCGCGGCCTCGCGCACCCGTCGCAGCTCGACGGCTTCGGCGATGGGCATCTTCCGATAGGCCGCCTCCATGAAGACGAGCGCCCCGAGCGAGACGGCCAGAAGCGCGGGCCAGGCCACCTCGAGCAGCGCGCCCGGCCGCTCGGCCGCCTCGCCCTCCAGCCCCATCCACGCGAGGGCCGGCTCGGTGGACAGCCCGTAGACCAGCAGCGAGAGCACCACGCCGCCCGTCGCGAGCGACAGCCAAAGCTCGACGCGGCGCGCGTCGCCCCGCGCGGAGCGCAGGTCCACGGCGCGGCCCGCGCAGGCGAGAGCCACCAGCAGCACCGCGGCCCAGAACACGATGGTGTGGGCGCTGCCCGACGCGTCGAGCACGCGCTCGGCGACCCACATCCCGAGCAAGCCGAATCCGAGCAACACGCTCGAGAGCAACCCGAAGCGCATCACTGCCACCTCTGCGTCTTGAGCACGCGCGTCGCGGCGACGAGCGACAGCCAGGAGAGGGAGGCGAAGAAGACCAGATCGCTCAGGCGCAACGTTCCGCGCTCGAGCTCGGGCCGGTAGTGGCCGTAGAAGGGCGCGAGGTACGCGAGGATGTCG
>JANWZI010000138.1 GCA_025054695.1 Myxococcota bacterium
CGGCCCGTAGCCGTCGCGTGATGGGGCCGGCGCCGTACGGCATCCCGTCGATCCAGACCCGCCCGAATGGCCGGACACTCACGGTCACGGTGCCCTCCTGCCCGTTCTCGCTCGGCGTGTCTCGTTCCGTGGTCTGGGCGGGCTCGACGGATTGCGCCGTCGGGGTGGCGGCGGTGCCTTCTCGCGGCTGTGGGACGTCGTTCGATCCCCGCGTGGGGGAGACGTCCGGCGGGGGCGTCGCGGGGCCGGACGGCGCGCTCACGGTGCCGGAAGCAGCGGAGGACGGCTCGGGGCGGTCGGAGCTCGGTTCTGCGCGATCCGTGGCCGGTCGTTGCAGCGTGGATGGCGGAGAAATCGGGGGACTCGATGGGGGCGCTGACGGGACGACTTCGGCCGTGCCGCCGGCGCTACCAGCGGCTCGTTGCCACAGCATGAGGCTCGTTACGCCGATTCCGGCGGCGGCGACGACGAGCCCTACGAGCAACAGCCGGCGGCTTGGGCCTGCGACCCGAACCGCACGGTCGGCAGTGGGCAGGGCCGGCGTCCCGGTGTGCGCGCGAGCCGCCTGCACCGCGCCGGGAGTCATCGGGGACGACACCGGCTGCGGCGTCGTGACCGTGATCGCGCTCGACGTGCCCGCTGGATCGTGGTCGGCTGCGCGCACGGCTCCGGGGATCCAGTCAATTGCGCCAGGCGGCGGAGTCGAATCCACGAGGGTCGGCGCAGCGGACGAGGGGGCGTGCCAAGCCGTGCGCGTCGCAGCGTCCGGTGGTGCGGGGACGGGCACAGGTGTCGGCGTACGGGTCGACGCATCGACGTCGCCGTCTCTCAGCAGCACGGTGGCTGCGGGTCGTGCCGCGCTCAATCCCGCCGCCGGCGTCGTGACGCGGGCCGCGGCGGAGCCCGTCGCGGGCGTCACGCTTCGGACGGGGCCGGCGCTCGGCGCGACCGGCCCCAGATCTTCGAGCTCCCGAACGAGGGCTCCGAGGGTGCGCCGCGCGAACGCGGCTTGCGGGGCGCACGGCGCGAGCGCCTCGACGGCCTGTCCTGCCGTCGCGAATCGATCGGCGGGGTCGGGTCGGATGAGCGTCTCGACCGCACGCCGCAGCGGCTCGGGCGCCTCGGGCACCAGCTCGGCCAGCGGGGGATGACGCCCCTCGGTGCTCCGGGCGAGCGTGTCGAGATCGGTCGCTCCGTCGTAGGGTCGGCGCCCCGCGAGCGCCTCGAAGAGCAGCACGCCGAGCGCGAACAGATCCACGCGCGCGTCGACGACGCCGGTTCGCGCGTACTCGGGAGACATGTAAGGTACCTTACCTTTCAGCATCCCGCTGCGCGTCATGCCCCCCGTGTTGCTCAGGGCCTTGGCGATTCCGAAGTCCCCGAGCTTGACCTCGCCCGCGCGGCTGACGAGCACGTTGCTCGGGGAGACGTCGCGATGCACGACGCGCATGCCGTGCGCGTACTCGAGCGCGCCGGCCAGCTCGACGCCGATGTAGGCGACCAGCTCGTGGCCCAGTCGGCGGTCGTGTCGATGGAGTCTGCGGAGCATCTCGCGCAGGTCGAGCCCCTCGACCAGCTCGAGCGCGAGGTAATGGCTGCCTTCGGCGACGCCGAAATCGAGCACCTGGACGACGGCGGCATGCCGCAGGCTCGCGCTCAGACGTGCTTCCTCGACGAACAGCCGGACGAATTCCGGGTCGAGCTCGTAGGCGGGCAGCACGCGCTTGAGACAGACCCGTTGCTCGAATCCGCCCGGGCCGCGTCGGATCGCGACGAAAGTCTCGGCCATCCCGCCGGCGCCGATGCGCGCGACGATGTCGAACGGGCCGAACGTGCTCGGCGTGGACACCCGCCCCGAGCCTATCGCACGGCGTCTGGATCGGGCAGTCGCGGCCGGGTGGGGCCGCCGACGGCGCGGCGGACGAGCAGGGCGAGCCCGTCGCGCAGCTCGACCAGCTCGGCGTCGAGCCCGAACACGTCCCGCAACCGTTCGCGCGACAGCGACTGGATGGGCGAGGCGTCGGAGAGCAGCCGTCCGCGGTGCAGCACGAGGATCCGGTCGCAACGCTGCGCGGCGAGCGCGAGATCGTGCAGTGAGACGAGCGCCGCGGCGCCCCCGCGCCGGACGCGGCGCTCGACGGCGTCGAGCAGCGCGTGCGCGTGGGCGGGGTCCAGGCCGGCCGTGGGCTCGTCCAGCACGAGCAGCGCGCCGCCCTGCGCCAGCGCCCGCGCGACCACGAGTCGCTGACGCTCCCCCCCGGAAAGCTCGGTGACGCGGCGCTCCGCCAGCGCGCTCGCGTCCAGTTCTTCGAGCGCTTCGTCGATCGCCCGCTCGTCCGCCGGCCCGGGTCGCGCGAAGCGTCCGAGCCACGGCAGCCGTCCGAGCGCGACCAGGTCGCGGCCGGTCAGTTCGAAGTCGATCGGAGTCGATTGCGGCACGAACGCGACGCGTCGGGCGAGCTCGCGCCGGCCGAGGTCCGTCGTGCGAGCGCCCTGTACGCGGACCGATCCTCGACACGGTTTGCGAAGCCCTGCGACCAGTTCGAGCAGCGTGCTCTTGCCCGCGGCGTTCGGGCCGACCAGACCGACCAGTTCCCCCTCGTCCATCCCGAAGCCCACGGCGTCGAGGACGATCCGCGCGCCATACGCGAACCCGAGCTCGCGCACCTCGAGCAGCGGCGGGCTCACCGTGTGGCCTCCTGGCGTCGGCGCTCGCGTATGAGCAGCGCGACGAAGAAGGGGCCTCCGAGCATTCCCGACAGGACGCCGAGGCGCAGGTCCCCCGGTGCGATCCGGCAGGCGAGGTCCGCGGCGAGCACGAACGCGGCTCCGCCGAGCAGGCTCGCGGGCAACAGCACCCGGTGGCGCGGGCCGACCAGCAGGCGCAGCACGTGCGGGACGATGAGTCCGACGAATCCGATGACGCCTGCGCTCGCCACGCTCGCGGCGGTCACCAGCGCCCCGAAGCCGACCAGCTCGCGCCGCGCACGGACGACGTCGATGCCGACGGCCATCGCCGTCGTCTCGCCCACGAGCAGCGCATCCAGCGTGCGCGCGTGGGCGACCAGCGCGACCGCTCCCCCCAGCACCATGGGTGTCGCCATCGCGACCGAGCCCCAACCGCGACCTTCCAGGCCTCCCATCAGCCAGTCGAGCATCTGCCGGCCCACCTCCCACTCGGCGAGCGCGACCGAGAGCACGAACGAGGTGGCGGCGCTGGCGCACGCGGCGACGGCGAGACCGGCGAGCAGAAGGCTCGTGGTGGTGGCGCGGCCCGCCCGCGCGCCGACCAGCCAGACGAGCGCGGTGCATCCGATGGCGCCGACGAACGCGCCTGCGGGGACCAGATACGCGGAGAGCATCGAGGGGAGCGCGTACAGCGTGAGCACGGCGCCGAGCGCCGAGCCGGCCGAAACGCCGAGGACGCCCGGCTCGGCCATGGGATTGCGAAACAGCCCCTGCATGACGGCGCCCGCGATGCCCAGGCCGCCGCCGGCGAGCATCGCGAGCAACGCGCGCGGCAGACGAAGCTCGACGAGCACGACGCGCTCCCAGGGAATCGCCGCGCCCGAGGATGGGGCGGCCCAGAGCACCTCGAGCAGACGTTTCGGCGCAATCCAGACGCTTCCGACGGCGAGCGAAAGCACGGACAGAGCGAGCAGGGCGATGGCGAGCAAGAGCAGAGTCACCAGCCCGCGACGCATCAGTGGCTCACGGCGCTCGGGCCGTGCAGCACGCGCTCGAGCGATTCGACGAGCGCCACGGCGTGGTGCGAAGTCGTCATCAGCTCGCGCGGCTCGACGCGCACGAGCCGTCCGTGACGCGCTGCGCGCGTGCCGGCCCACAGCGGGTCGTCCGCGAGCGCCGGTCGTGGCTCGACGGGACGCGCGAGGGCATCGGCCCGGTACTCGGTGTACAGAATCACCTCGGGGTCGAGCGCGAGCGCGCGCTCGGGCGCGATGCGTGCGTGTCCGCGCAGCCCTGCCTCGACGGCGAGATTGTGCCCCGCGGCGCGTCGCAGCTGTTCGTCGAACAGCGTGCCCGCTCCGGCCGTGTAGCCGCCGGGCCCGAGCAGCAGGACGCGTGGACGCGGCCGCCCATGCACGCGTCGCGCGACCGCATCCAGACGACGCTGCATCGTCTCGACGAGACCTTCGGCCTGTCGCTCGCGCCCGACGGCGGCACCGACGAGGCGGATGCACCGCTCGACGTCCTCGAACGAGTGCACCGGGGGCAGTTCGATCAAGGGCACGCGCAATCGATTCAGCAAGGGTCGGCTCGCCAGCAGGCCGAACGGGTCGACGAAGAGCGCGTCGGGGGCCAGGGGTAGCACGCTTTCCGGGTCGCGCCGGACGCGTCCCGCGATGACGCGCGCTCGGTCGGCCACGTGGCTGACGGCCGGGTCGTCGGAGAAGGCGCCGAGCGCGACGATCCGATGCGGCGGTAGCAGCGCGAGCAGGATCTCGTCGGCCGTGAGCGAGGCGGACGCGACGCGATGCGCGGGGCGCGTCGCGTCGGAGGCGGCGGTCGTGGACGGATCGGGCGAAGGTCGGGATGCCCAGGCTCCGATGGAGCCCATCGCGATGAGCAAGCAGGCCGTGGCGACCAGTCGCACGGGCAGGCGAGTCTACAGGCAGGCCGGTCGACGCTATCGCGCTCTCCGACTCGGCCTCGGATTCGGACTCGGACTCGGTCTCGGATCCGGTTCCTGCTTTACCGCCCGGAATCGCCATCGACGCGCGTCGCGCTGCTCCTCCTCCCGACGTTCGGCGGTCGGGAGGTGGCGACGCGATTGGCCACCTCCCGGTTGGCTCCGGCTCGCAGTGACTGGTCCGGTCGCCGCCCATCCTGGCTATTTAAGAATGGTTTCCGTCAGATGTTCCCGGCACGCCGCTCGCTAGTGGAGGACGGCATGACCCTCACGCGTGCATCGAAGGCTCTGCTGTCCACGTGGCTTGTCGCCTGTGCCGCCCACCCCGGTGACCCGCTCGCGGAAGTCGCCGCGGAAACGGGACTCGAGGGACCGCTCGATGCGATTCCGGACGAGGCCGGCAAGTTCGATACGGCGGGGGCCGTCGGACCGCGCGTGCCGGCGGGTGTGGCGACCGAGGTGTGGGCCGTACGCAACGACTGGAACGACCGAGACTCGGCCGAGGCGCGTCGCGCGGGCATCGCGTGGGGGGAGAACAGCGGGCTCGACTGGGAGCAGAAGTACGACCGCTGGATCGCGTCGCTGCAGACCGTACCTCGGGCGGCCGGGGGGCTCACGTTCCGCATCCGCACTCCGTATGGAGAGCGCCAGCTGGACGCGCCGACGCTCGAGTGCGCGGAGGTCGCGCTCGTGCTGCGCGCGCTGTTCGCCTCGTGGCACGGGTTGCCGTTCTTCGTCGCCGGATGGGATTCGAATGCGCGCAAGCCGCTGTACGCGGGCCACTTCGGCTTCGTGCACGCCGATGGCTCCGCGGTGGCTGGCTTCCCGGCCTTCAAGTCGAGCTATGCCGACTACAGCGCGAGCTGGCGTCCGGGACAGGCGTGGCCGCGCGACGAGCGGTTGCGCGCGCGACGTCTGGGCAACGACGACGGCAACGCCTTTCTGGGAGGTGCGGGCGCGGGTGCGTACTTCGACGAGCTGTTGCTCAACAAGCGCGTCGGTCACTTCCTTCGCCTGCTTCTCGTGTACTTCGGCAGCGCCAATCTCGCCGACGGCGCCAACATGTTCCACATCGTCCCGGAGGCCATCGCGCCGGGGGACGTGCTGCTGCAGCGATGGCAGCGGCGCGGCATTGGGCACACCCTACCCGTCATGCGCGTCGAAGAGCCGAGCCCGGGTCGGTTTTCCGTGGCCGTCGCCACCGGTTCGATGCCGCGACGTCAACCGTTGTGGGAGTCGGGCGAGGCCGTGCGTTGGTACTTCACCGCGGTACAGACGGGCGGCGAGGGCACCAACGGCGAGGGTGAGCCATACGCGAAGCTCGGCGGGGGGCTGCGACGGTGGCGGACCGCGCGCCTGGTCAACGGCCGATGGACCAACGTGGTGCGGGCTGCCGATCAGGCGGCGTACATCGCGGATACGGACATCGCGCGCATCGCGGCGCGGCCGGCGCGATTCGGCGAGATTCTGGCGAGGGTCTCTCCGGAGGAACAGCGCGATGCGGCGCGGGCGGCGATCGAGGCGGCACGTGTGCACTTGCGGTCCTATCCGGCGAGCTGCTCCGCGCGGACGCGTCGTGAGGAGGCGTTCGAGCGACTGTACGCGGTCATGGCCGAGTACTTCGGCATGAGCCGGGCTGAGGTCGACGCGACCGAGCGGACGCTCGAGGACTACGTCTTCGGCGAGCTCGTCTACACCGAGAGCAAGACGTGCTGCTGGAACAGCACGAACGAGGCGATGGCGCGCATCGTGCTCGATTACGCGGCGGCGGAGCAGGCGCAGGCGCGCGAGCGAGGTATGTGCATCGCGCCGACGGTGTTCCGCTTCGAGGCAGGGCGCGGCTACGAGCGGTGGGCGGAGTTTGCGCGCGCGACCGGGCGCGGCGCGCTCTGGAAGGCCTGGAGCGAGGACGAGCCGTGCGCACAGCGCAACGTCCCCGAAGACCGGCTCGCGCCGGCGCGTGCGGTGCCGTGGTGCGAGCGGCCTGGGACGGGCGGATCGAGCGGCGGCGGCTCGACCGGTGGTGGTGCGGGAACGGGGAGGTGCACCGATGCGCTCGAGCCGAACGACGATCGCGGCGCTGCGCGGATCGTGACGCCGGGGAGCTACGGCGGGCTGAAGATCTGCGGTGGTGAGAGCGACTGGTTCCGCATCGAGGCACCCGCGGGCGTCGTCACGCGCGTGAGCATCGCGTTCCGACACGCGAGCGGCGATCTCGACATGGAGGCGGTCGGTCTGGACGGATCGCGGCTCGGATCGAGCGAGGGGACGGGCGACAGCGAATCGGTGAGCGCCTCCGGCACCTTCCTCGTGCGCGTCTACGGCTACGCGGGCGCGCAGGGCGGCTACACGCTCACCGTCAGCCGCTGACGAACCGCGTGCGTCCCCGACGCCCAGCCCGAGTCCGAGAGCGAGTCGGAGTACGAGTCGGAGTCGGAGTCCGAGTCCGAGTCCGGGACCGAGACCGAACCCGAACCCGAGTCCGAGTCCGAGGCTGAGCCCGAGCCCGAGTCCGAGACCGAGTCCGAGACCGAGCCCGTGTCCGAGTCCGTGTCCGAGCCCGAGCCCGAGTCCGAGTCCGAGGCTGAGCCCGA